>DASXIA010000086.1:0-2099 GCA_036488155.1 Streptosporangiaceae bacterium
ACAGGATCGTTGTCAACGCCTGCCTGGACCGCATGCGCCGGCGCGCGGCCCGCCCGGCCTCTGGCGGCCACGACGACGACACGCTGGACACGCTGGCAGGCAGCGGGCGGATGTCCGACCCGTCCGGGACGACCGACACCGCCCTGGACGTGCGGGCTGCGCTACGGCGGCTGGTGCCCGAGCAGCAGGCGGCGCTGGTGCTGGTGGACATGCTCGACTACCCGATCGCTGACGCCGCCGAGGTACTCGGGGTCTCGCAGGGAACGGTCAAGAGCCGCGCCGCCCGCGGCCGAGCCCGGCTCCTGCCCATGCTGGCCCACCTCCGGCCCGGCAGGAACCGCCGCGACCGGGCGGCCCAGGTTAACGAGCACTAGACGCGACCCGGCAGGGCACGCCGCTCGCGCGGGCATGATCAACATGACGTTTGGCCTGGTAGTCAGCGTTGACCGGGACGCGTTAGTCGCCGATGCTGGCATCGACGGTGCGGCCGGTGGCCGGGTCGGTGACGATCTCCTCGAGCAGCGCCATCCCGATGCCGCCAACCGTGCCGCGGATGATCTGGCTGGATCAGTCGGCCTATGGCCCTTACCACGCCGTGGCGGCCAGAGCCGGAGACCAGATCGTGGTGACTGAGATGCTGCTCGGCCCGCTTGCTGACCCAATGCTGAATATGCCACGGCCACCTGGGCAGGTCCCGCAGAAATATAAGACGGAGGTAACCACGATGGGGCTGCGCGACAAAGTACGGAACAGGTTCATGATGAGCCGGGGACGGGCCAAGGAGGAGACTGGCCGGGTGACGCGAAACCACTCAATGCAAGCAAAAGGGATGGCCGAGCGGGCCAGCGGGGCTGTGCGCCAGGTCGCCGAGCAAGCTAAGGACGCCGGCCGCAACATTCGCCATGCGGCCAAGCACTAACAGCTCACCTATCGTGTCCATCGCGGAGACGAACCGCCGGATGGACAAGATTGTGGTGCTCGGTGACGTGCTGCTGCGCGGGTCACGAGGCTCGTGATGGGCACGAGGCTGGCAGTACTGGGGTGTTTGAGCTCGGCCCGGTGGGTTAGGGCTGAGGTTTCGAGTGCAGCCGACAGGACGGAGAGGCGGTCATGTCTAACGTCTTCGACATTCTCCGCGCTGATCACCGCGAGATGGAGCAGATGCTCGCCGAGCTAGACGGAGGTCCGAGCCAGGCTAACCGGGCCGCCCCGCTGCGACCCGAGGCGCGCAACCAGCTCACCGAGAAACTCATCATCGAATCGTCCAAGCACGAAGCGGCCGAGGAACAGTATTTCTGGCCCATAGTGCGGGATCGTCTTGCGGACGGTGACCAGCTCGCCGACCATGCCATCGCTCAGGAGACCGACGGGAAGAATTTGCTCGCCTGGCTCGAAAAGCTCTCCGCCGGCCAGGCCGAGTTCGAGGGGCTGCTGTCGAGGTACATCCTGGCAGCCCGCGAGCACATCGGCTACGAGGAGGACGTGGTGTGGCCGGCGCTGCTGGAGGTGCTCACGGCAGCGGAGGCCGAACAGCTCGGCAAGGACATCACCCTTGCCAAGGAGATCGCGCCCACTCGCCCGCATCCGCATATCCCGCCGCAGCCCGGCGTGCTCAAGACCGCCGGTCCCGCGGTCGCGGCCGCGGACAAAGTGCGCGACGCGATGTCCGGCCGGGGCGACAGCTAGAGCGTCAAAACCATGACAAATCCGGGAACGGGCTCTTGCGGGCCGGCCCCGGTCGCGCGGCGCGCGGCCGGGGCAGGCAGCCCCATACACGCACGGCAAGTTCATCGGCCACAGCGCTGGCGCCGGACGACTGCTGTCAGCGGGCGTCGACAACGAACTGGATGGCTTCACGAGGGTTACCGGCAGGATCGCGCTATCAGGCAGTGGTTGCGGTCGGGCCCGGCGTGCCGGCGTGAGCAGCCGCAGCCGGACCCTCAAAGAGCCGATCGAGACACGGCTTTGACGCGCCGCGCAGACCGGCGAGTGCGGTGCGACAGCCCGGGTCACGGGGCGGAGGCATTGCGGCGGAGCAAGTCGCGCATCTGTTCGGGGTCGAACCAGTACGGTTCGGTACTGCTGACGAAATCGTCCAG
>DASXIA010000135.1:0-36025 GCA_036488155.1 Streptosporangiaceae bacterium
AGGCCTACTGTGCGGGCCGCCCGCGTCACCTGCGCGACCATGCCGGTGGTGCGGCCAGGCCCGCAGCCCAGGTCGTAAGCGAGCGCTGGCGCCCTGGTCACCGCGTCAGTGAGCAACCTCGACGAGGACGGTGCGTAGACCTCATGCAGCAGCGCGAGCCTGGATGCAGCGAGGTCGCTGTCGCCGAATGCGTAGTGCCGCGGCTCCGGCGCCGCGCTCAGGCCGGCGATGGCTGGCTTCCCGGTTCTGTTATTCCGGTCTCGAATCGCGGCCGGTCCCGGCTGAGCAGGCCTGTCTGCAGCGTGGCAGCCCGGACTGTGCCAGGCCATACCGCCGTGAGTTCCCCGGCAGCCGTTGCCATGAGGCGGCTGACGTCGGATCGAGCCGACTCGTGCATCGCCTCAGCAACGATCAGCGCCGACGTGGTAGCCGCCGAGACCGCCGACTGCGCGCTCTGCCGATGGCACCAGCGCCGTGCGTGGACGTTCCCGGCCTGGTCGGCGAAGATCACCTCGCCAGGATAAGGATGCTCGGTCTCGCCGGAGAACGAGGAATACCTCTCGCTCCCGTCCGCGTAGCGGACGGTGAGCGGACCGCTGATCCGGTCGGTGTCCAGTACCGCTATCGGGACGGCATAGGCCAGCGACATCGCGTTGCACAAGTCCACGAGCGGATGAACCGAGGGCAGCGCCCCTTCTTTCCGGTAGCGCCGCAGCAGCGACTCGGCAGCGCAGCGGTACTGGGTTGGCTTGAGCCCCATGCGAGCGAAGGCGGTCCGCCACGCGCGGATCTGCGCGAGCTCAGCCTCGGAGACGCCAGCAAGCAGATCGTCGGCATCGGCGTAGAACCGCTTGACCCGCTCGGCGACGCGCTCCGCGGCTTCGTCGCCGAGGGTGATGCCAGTCGCGACCAGCACTCCGGCCGACAGCTCGGGAAAGTCCGTCCAGATCTGATCGGAATGCTGAAACTGCATGGTGCAAGCCTGCCACGTCGGCGCTGCACGGCCGCGTCGATGGCGAGAAGGCCCGGGTCAGCTGCTCGCTGCGGCCTTCGCAGCGGCGGCCTGCTTCGCCAGCGCGGTGAACTCCTCGACACCGAACGCCGTCCCCGCGATGCCCCAGCCGCCCTCCGCGGCCTCGGTAAGAATCACCCAGGTCCGGGCTGCGAGGCCCGGATCGCCGGCCGCCCTGGCGATGATGTCCGTCGCCTCCGTGGTGATCTGCCGCTGCCCGTCGCGGTTCAGCGACCCGGGCGGGGTGACGATCTGGACCCGGACACTGCGGGAGGACGCGGTATTAGCGGTGGAGATCGCGGCCGGCGGGAGGCGGTGGATGAAAGCAGCGGTGTTGTCGAGGTGGAAGGCGCCGGGCTTGGCCACGCCTTCGGCGCGCAGCACCGCATGAGTCAGTTCATGGCCGAGCACCTCGTCAGCGTCCGGCGGGAAGATGTCGGCCGGCGCATATACGTCGATCATGGGCATGGTGGCTGGGCTCCTTCGTCCGCTATGACGGTCGTCATAGACGCTAAAGTATGACGGGTGTCATGGTCAAGGGTTCGTGGAGGCCAGAAGGTGACAGGAGTCCGGGACAACATGATCGCCGGAGCAGCGCGGCTGCTGGCGCAGCGCGGCTTGCAGGCGACGTCGTTCTCGACCGTCCTGGCCGAGACGAATTCGCCGCGCGGCTCGATCTACCATCACTTCCCTGGCGGCAAGGAGGAGCTTGTCACCGCGGCAATCGAGGCCACCCGGCAGCACGCCCTCAACCTCATCGATCAGGAGATGGGCGCGTCCGCGGTGGAAGTGACGAAGTCGTTCCTGGCTGCCTGGCGGGCGCTGCTGACGTACACACACTTCGATGCAGGCTGCGCGCTGGTAGCGGTCACCGTCGCGGCCGAGAGTGACGCGCTGCGCGAGAGGTCGGGCGAGGCGTTCCGCGCCTGGCGGGACAAACTCGCCCGTGCCCTTGAGACAGGAGGACTGGGCGAGGCCGATGCGAGCTCGACGGCTACCCTGCTGCTAGCCGCGAGCGAGGGCGCTGTCGTCATCTGCCGGGCTGAGCAGGACATCGGGCCGTTCGACCTGGTGGCGGCACAACTAGTCGACCATGTACGGGCGCTGTACGCGGGGCGGGCAGGCGCGGACACGGACGCGCACGCGTGACGCCGGAGACACGCGCGACGCCGGAGATGCAGTTGCCATCTGCGGAGCCGGGCGAGCAGGTCGCGGCCAGGGCAGTGAGGAGCGAGATGCGCAAGGCCGGGCCGGTTGGTTTTGATCTTGACCTCACGCTTATCAACTCCCGGCCGGCGATCATGGCCGCCTGGTCCGCGGTCTCGGCCGAGCTCGGTGTCCTGATCGATCTCGCCGAGGTGGACCAGCGGATGGGCATCAAGCTGGAGGACGAGGTCAGCTACTGGTTCCCGGCGGACGGGCACCAGGCCGCGGCCGACAGCTACCGGCGCCATTACCTGCGGCTGGTTCCGACGCTCACCTTCCCGCTGGCCGGCGCCGCGGAGTCGCTGGCAGCGGTCAGGCAAGCGGGGGAACGGGCAATTATCGTCACGGCGAAACACCCGGTCTCGGTGCAGCCCAGCCTCGATGCCGTCGGCCTGCAAGCGGATGAGGTATTCACGCACGTGCACGGGCCGGAGAAGGCCGCAGTGCTCGCCCACGTCGGCGCGGCTGTCTACGTCGGCGACACGCCAGCCGACATGGCAGCCGGGCAGTCCGCTGGCGCGCTGGCGGTCGGCGTTCCGACAGGATCGTTCGCATCCGAGGACCTGCGGGCGGCGGGCGCCGCGGTGGTCCTCGCATCGTTGGCAGACTTCCCGTCGTGGTACGCAGCCTTCCGAGACGATCTGATTCCGGGAGCGCGGGCCGATGAGCACTGACTGGCGCTGGCGGACCAGCGATGGCGCGGCGAGGCGCGAACCAGTGAGCTCCACCCCGTCATGCAGGCCGGGACGCTGACGCAGATCTGCGAGGACGTCGCCTCGTGCCCGCGTTCGCGAACGTTTCGCCAATCTGGCGGCCAGCCACTGACCGGTCTGTCTCCACCTGAGGTGGGTTCATGGAGCGGAGGGGGTATTAGCTGGAGGAGAACGCCGCCCGGCCGGCCGCTGTTACGTCTGCCTGAGCCGGAGGTTCCCGTGACTGAGAACGACTCCCTGCCGGTCTTTCTTGTCGTCGATGAGGACTGGCCGACTGCCGACACCCTGGTCAGCGACCTTGAGCGCCGCTATGGCGCCGACGACCGCGTGGTGGGGGAGTCATCGCCGCCGGCGGCGCTGGACCGGCTGGCCGCGCTGCATGACGCAGGCGAACAGGTCGCCTTGATTATCAGCCGCGAGTCGATGCAGACGATGCCTGGTTCGGAGCTGCTGGCCCGCAGCCGATCGACTTATCCAGAAGCCAAGCGGATTCTGCTGATCGACTATGGCGACCCGCAGATTCTCGATTGCGTCGCGCAGGCGATGGCAGCGGGCAACGTTGACCACTACCTGACCAAGCCCTGGCGGCCGCGGGAGCACTGCCTGTATCCGGTGGTGGGTGAGGCGCTGGTGGCCTGGACCGGCCGCCATGGTGCCGGTTTTCAGCGGATCCGGATCGTGGGGGACCGGTGGCATCCGATTTCCTATGAGCTCCGCGATGCTATGGAACGCAACAACATTCCCTACGGCTTCTACGACCGCGACTCACCAGAGGGTGCCGAGCTGCTCGGTCAGCTGGAGGAGGTTCCCGCCCATCCGGTGCTGTTCCTGGCTGACGGGCGGATCCTGACTAAGTACCGGGAGGCGGACGTTGCGGAGGCCGTCGGCGCTCGGATCCACCCCAAGCACCGGGGCTACGACCTGGTCGTCGTCGGGGCAGGGCCGGCCGGGCTGAGCGCGGCGGTGTATGGCGCATCTGAGGGGCTGTCCACGCTGGTGCTGGAAAGCCGGGCGATGGGCGGGCAGGCGGGCACCAGCTCGCGGATCCGCAACTTCCTCGGCTTCCCCGCGGGTATCGAGGGGTACGGGTTCGCTGAGAGGGCGTGGCAGCAGGCACGGATGTTCGGGGCAGAGTTCGTCTTCGTCAACGGGGCGGCCGCGCTGGCCGCACCGGGCGATGAGCTGGCCATCACTCTGGCCGACGGGGAGCAGGTGACCGGCCGGGCGGTGGTGCTGGCTACCGGCGTCACCTACCGCCAGCTGGGCACCCCCGGCGTTGCCGATCTGATCGGGGCCGGAGTGTTTTACGGCCCGGCCCTGTCCGAAGCGCCCGCGCTGAAGGACCAGGACATCTTTATCGTCGGCGCAGGCAACTCGGCCGGGCAGGCGGCCATCTACTTCGCCAGGTTGGCTCGCAGCGTCACCTTGGTGGTGCGGGGCGACACGCTGGGCAAGGGCATGTCGGACTACCTGATCAAAGAGATCGACAACACCGCCAGGCTGCATGTGCGGCTGCACGCCGACATCGCCGCCGCACGCGGCGACAAGCGGCTCAGTGCAGTGGTGGTCCGGGACCGCCGCACCGGGCGAGAGGAAGCCGTGCCCGCGGCGGCGCTGTTCGTCATGATCGGCGCCGCTCCGCGCACGGACTGGCTGCCTGACTCCGTAGCCCGCGACCGGCACGGCTACATCCTGACTGGTCGCGATGTACCGGGCTGCGCCTCACCAGGCGACACCCGCCCCCCGCCGCTCCCGCTCGAAACCAGCCTGGCCGGCGTGTTCGCGGTCGGCGACGTGCGCGCGGGCTCGGTGAAACGCGTGGCGTCCGCTGTCGGGGAAGGCGCTGTGGCCATACCGCTGGTTCACCAGCACCTGCAGGACAAACCGACCCAGGTTCCGATTGGCCGACTTCAGCGCAGAGCATAGTGGCCAGATGGTCCGTTATCCGCAGGCGCTGGGGAATAATGCGACCCCGGCCGGTGTAAGTGAGGCGGATGCCGTGCCTGCCGCGTGTTCACCATCCGGGCCGAGCGCGCGACATCCACTTTGTCCGCCCGGGGTATACCGGTGGGCGGCCAACGGGTCCTGTGGTGACCCGTTCCAGCCATCAGATCTGGAGAGATCATGACGACGATCGAGGGAATCAACCCGTCAGTTCCGCCCAGCGGCACAGGGTGCGCTGAGTGCGATGCAGCCGGCGGCTGGTGGGTGCACTTGCGCCGGTGCGCCCAGTGCGGGCATATCGGCTGCTGTGATACCTCACCCGAGCAGCATGCAACAAAACACTCCAAAGCCACGGGCCACCCGATTATCCGGAGCTTCGAGCCCGGCGAGTCGTGGTTCTGGGATTACAACAGTGAGCAGATGTACGAGAGCGGCCCGACGCTGGCGCCGCCGGAGAACCACCCCGAGGACCAGGGGGTGCCGGGCCCGAACGGCCGCGTACCTCGCGACTGGCAAGCGCACATCCATTACTGAGCCGGTGCCCAGCCGGAAGCTGGGCACCGGCCGGGCGCTAGTCGGTTGCCTGAATGGCGACCTCGTCGGGATCGCCGCCGCCGCCCGGTGCTCCGGCCATTGCCGGAACTGGGTAGGACCAGCCGTACCCGGTCTCGCCATGCTCGGCCACGTCCAGGCCCGCCGCCTCGTCAGCCTCGGTCACCTTGAGCCCGACCAGCTTGTCGGTCACCAGCAGGATGAGCCAGGTCATCACGAACGGGTAAACCACGCCGACAACCGCGAGCACGACCTGGCGGCCGAGCTGGGTGAGACCGCCAGCCTCACCGGCAGCGTTCACCGCCAGGCTGGAAAATGCGCCGGTCAGGACGACCCCGATGAGGCCGCCGACCATGTGCACGCCGACCACATCCAGCGAGTCGTCATAGTGCAGCAAGTCCTTGATGTTGACCGCGAAGTAGCACAGCGTGCCAGCGGCCGCGCCGATGACGATCGCGGCCCAGGGCGGAACGTATCCGGACGCGGGCGTGATGGCTGCCAGGCCCGCGACGGCACCAGCCGCGATCCCCACACCGGACGGCTTCTTCTTCCGCCACCACTCAAAGCCCATCCAGGCGAGCATCGCGGTCGATGCGCCAAGCTGCGTGTTTACCAGGGCGTATGCGGCGACGCCGCCCGCCGAGGTGGCGCTTCCGGCGTTGAAGCCAAACCAGCCGAACCAGAGGATGCCAGCGCCGAGAAGCACCAGCGGCACGTTGTGCGGCCGGTCGAGCTGCTTGGTTCGCTTCAGGTAGAACGCGGTGGCCAGGGCGGCAGCTCCGGCCAGTTCATGCACGACTGACCCGCCGGCGAAGTCGATCGCGTGCAGGCCGCCAGTCCCGAGGATGCCTCCGCCCCAGACGGCATGCGCGAACGGGCAGTAGACGATAAGGGACCACAGGCCGATGAAAACCAGGTACCCCCGGAAGCGCATTCGCTCGCTGAATGCCCCGGCGATCAGCGCTGGCGTAATGACGGCGAACTTCATCTGGAACGCCATGTAGACAAGTGCGGGGATCGTCGGCGCAAAGTGCGTCGGGTTCACCCCGACGCCGCGCAGCATCACGTTCGACAGGCTGCCGATCACGCCTCCGTGGTCACTGCCGAACGCCAGGGAGTAGCCGACGATGACCCACAACAGGCTGATCAGGCCGATGGCGACAAAGGACTGCACCATGGTCGCGACGACGTTCTTTGCTCCGACGAGCCCGCCGTAGAACAGGGCGAGCCCCGGCATCATGAACAGCACAAGAGCCGTGGACGTGAGCATCCAGGCGGTGTCTCCAGCACTTATATGCATACAAGCCCCTAGCACGTTAGTCGCGGCGGCGCTGCCGAACCCGCTCGCGGGCCAATTGCTCTGCGACGTCGACTTCTAGATGAGCAATAGTGGTCCGCCGTTGCGAGCGCGCTAACTATAAGGCTGGGATGAGCAGTCGTGGAAGACCGTAAAGTTGCCGATTTTGCAGTCACCAGGATTCGATCAGCGGCCCGAGGTCGGCGAGCCGGCTGACTACCGCGTCCGGTACGGCCCCCTCATACGGGGGAACGTCGCTGTTCGGGATCAGCACGGCTCGCATGCCAATGCTCTTCGCGCCGAAGACGTCGTCGTACGGGCGGTCGCCCACGAAAACGCAGTGAGCTGGATCGGTGACGCCGATCGCCGCCATCGCGGCCTCGAACGCCCGAGGGTGCGGTTTATTCCAGTCGATCTCGCTCGAATAGACGGCGCCGTCAATGAGGTCGAGCACCCCGTCGCGCCGGAACACGTCCTCGTGCCAGCTCCGCGGCCACATCGTGTTCGACAACACGCCGATTCCGATGCCGCGGTCGCGCAGGCGAGACAGCAATTCCGGAACGTCCGGGTCGGTGAAGGTGTGCGGTTCCCAGGCGCCGACGTAGCTGGCCAGGAAGGCCTCGGTTGCCGTAACGCCTGCTCGCTCGAATAGCGCCGTCATCGTTGCGCTGCGCCCGCTGGCACGGCACTCGCGCCAGAGCGCGTCTTCGGCCGCATTCAGCGCGGCCGCATACGCGACGGCATCAGCTGGCGGGAAATGGGGCGCGCACACGGCTGCCCACAGTTCACCCGCGTCGATCGCGTGCCACGGGGTGAGCGTGCCACCCCAGTCAAAGATCACTGCCTCGATTGCCACCCCGAGATCCTAAGCCGCCGGCGGCCTGATCCCTAGCGGTCTGATCCGGAGTTTCAGCAAGCAGTGGCGCGGCAGGCAGGTGCCCGCCGCGCCACTGCCAGCGTGAGCGTCGCGCCCGCCGGCCGGTCAGCCGAGACCGTAAGTAGGAATAGCGTGCGCCGGCACCCTGATGACCTGCCGCTGCCCGATGCGCAGGAAGCTCGCGGTCACGGTAGTCAGCTGCGTCTGTGCCTTGACGGCCGAGCCGCCGGGCTCCGCCTCGATGATGATCTTGCCGCCGGACTTCCTGACCAGCGTCCGGATGTGCGCGAGGTCCTGCTTACCGAGCTTCGCCAGGCCGATAACCTTCGTGCCCTTCGGCAGCCGCCGGAGTTGCTTGAGGGTGATCGTGCCCGGATACAGCGTCTGGTCGAAGCCGAGGCTCATCTTGCGCACGACGCCGCGGGCGTCGACCCAGACGTCCAAAGCGGTCAGCTTGCCCTCGTTCCACAGGTTCGGCAGGTCGATCGCAGGCAGGCCCGTCAGCACCGTGGCGTGCAGATGCTCCACCGGCACGCCGCTCATAGTAGTGTCGCCGGCCTTGACGAAGCTGGCGTCAGGCGCGAGCTCGGCAAGCAGCTTCCGCGGGTCCGGGATGTGCAGGCTGTTCACCGCGTTCGGTCCGGTGTCGTGATACCAGGCGAGCCCGTCTGCGGCGACGAAATGGTCATAGGCCTGCCCGTTGACCACGCGGTTGATGGCCGACTGAGTGCTGGCCTTCTGGCCATTGCGAGCCGGAAAGGTCTGGCTGAAGGAGTCATTCCAGTTCCTGCCGGTGAAGCTGATGTTGTCGGTGCTGGTCTGTTGCAGGACCCCATCCAGCGTCTGCTGCGAGGTGATCACCGCCCGCCCGGCGTGGGCGAGCGCGAGCCTGGACGCGCTGGCCAGGTGCCGGACGGCCGCGGCCGTGAGGATCGCGGGTGCTTTCTGAGCCGGGTGGATGCCAGCTGCAGGGCCCGGTCCGCCGAGCTGCGTTGCCACAACTGCGGCTGCGCACGCGGCGGCTGCGGCGCCGGTTGCGATCGCGGCGATCCGCCCCGACCGGTGACGCGACCAGCCGGCGCTTCTTACCGGGAACGCGCTGGATCGAGCGGACTGGCTGGCGATGTCCGCGGCCGACACGGGCTGAATACCGCGCTCCATCAGCATGTGAATTTGATCCTTCAGCTCAGTTGTCATCAGTCACTCCCATCTGTGAGCGCAGGCGCTCCAGCCCGCGGGTCAGGTGATTTTGCACAGTCGTCGGACGGATGCCGGTGAGCTCAGCCACCTCTCGCAAGGTGTAGCCGTAGCCGTGCACGAGCACGACCGCTACGCGCTGGCGCTCCGTGAGGCCAGCCAGGGCACCGGGCAGGCCTGGCTCGAAGGCGTAATCGGGTGCGTCCGGGACAGCGAATACCACGGGCTGACGGCGGCGCCGGCTTCGCGTCTGACCGACCCGGAAGAGGTAACCGGGCAAGTTTGCGATGTGCTGCAGCCTGGCCCAGTGTTCCCAGGCGTAGGCGAGCGCCTCCGCCGTCGCGTCGCGGCCGTCCTCGAACCCGTACGCCGCGGCTAGCGCCCGGCTCAACCTGGGTTCGGCCGCCTTGACGAAGGCCTCGAAATCAGCCCAAGCCCTGGCTGGATCACTATCGGCCGGGCCTGCATTCGCCCGGCCGGCATCCGTCTGTCTGGCGGAAGCTGCATCGCCCGCCGTCACCAGCCGAATACTGTCCGCAGCGCGCACTTCGTCACTCGCTACCCGCATGGCATCCCGCTCCTCAGTTGGCCTCTACTGCTTAGACCAGCCAGGCAGGCATGTTTACCACCACACGGCTGAGCATCCGGACCGCCCGCGGGCGCAATCTCGTTCAGAACAGCCCTGAGGATTGGCTGATTCGTCAATGATTTGTCGCTGAGAGTTTGGTTGCGCTGTATTAGCGTTCGGGCTTAGGGCCATGTCCATTTCGCCGCCCTTCGGGCGGAGTACCAGGAGGAGTACATGCGACCTTGGCAGCAAAGCGGGAGCAGGCGCAGGATGCGCCTGACCGCCGTCGCCGCAAGCACCGCACTGGTCGGCGGGTTGTGCGTAGCCGGCATCGTGACGTCAGGGCTGGCGGCGGCGAGCCCGGTCAAGGCACAGCTAGCGAAAGACGGTGGCAGCTCGTGCCATCTGGCTCATGGCATCAAGCACGTGATCCAGATCGGCTTTGACAACACGCACTTCTTCCGGGACAACCCCAACGTTCCGTCCGACCTGGAGCTGATGCCTAACCTCCTCAACTTCTTCGAAAACAACGGCGTCATGCTGTCGAACAGCCACACGCCACTCATCGCGCACACCGCCGCTGACCTGCTGACGACGGCGACCGGCCTGTACGGCGACCGGCAGGGCCAGGCGTTCAACAACAGCTTCCAGGCCTTCAACGCCGACGGCAGCGCGGACCCGGCCACGGCGTTCACCTACTGGACTGACCCGGTCGACGACACCGCGCGCACGCCGAACGCGGGCCACGACACCAGCCCGAACCTGGTGTACTCACCCGTCCCGCCGGCGACTTCGTCGACGACGGTGTCGCCGACGAAGGTGGCACCCGCGCCGTGGGTGTCGTACACCAGGGCGGGCTGCAACGTCGGCGAGGTAGCTACCGACAACCAGGTGCTGGAGAACTCCGGCTTCGACATCCCGAAGGTATTCGGCGCCAACTCCCCGGAAGCCCAGCAGCTCGCCGCGGACACCGACTCGTTCAAGGACCAGGAGACGGCCGACTACGTAGGCCTCGGGATCCACTGCGCGAAGGGCGCAGCGCTCTGCGCGGACGCACAGGCGGTCAAGTTCGGCCAGACGACGCCGTCGCATACCGCCGTGCCAGATGTACTCCCGGATGAGCCCGGCGGTTACACCGGCTACCAGGCGCTGTTCGGCTCCAAGTACATTGCGCCCGTGTTGGGCGCGGGTACTCCGAACCTGTCGTCGGATGGCGTGCCGGTGACTAACGCGGCGGCCAACCTCACCGACGAGTTCGGCAACCAGATCAATGGTGATTTCCTCAACACGCCCGGCTTCCCCGGATTCGGCGGGATCAACGCTCCCCAGTCGCTGTCCTATGCGGCTGACATGCTCGAGCACGGTGTTCAGGTCGTGAACATGTACATCTCGGATCTGCACGGCAACCAGTTCCTGCCGCAGTTCGCCGCGGACTGCAACAGCCAGCCGAATGCGCTCGGCAGCGGCAGCAAGTGCTATATCGACCAGGCCGCGTACTACAACCAGGCATTCGGCACGTTCTTCAAGCGGCTGGCCGCGAACGGGATCACGCCGAAGAACACGCTGTTCGTCGTCAGCTCAGACGAAGGCGACCACGAGGCAGGCGCCAATGTCGGCCGGGCGCTCCAGCCGACGCCTGCGGGCTGCAGCGGCGCGACCGTCAGCGGCGGCGTCGTGACCCCGGGCAACTTCTGCAACTACACCGCGTCCGACTTCGGCGAGATCTCCGCCAACGTGACCGGCCTGCTGTCCAGCGAGACCGGCGACACCACGCCGTTCACGCTGGTTAGCGACACCTCGCCGGAGTTCGACCTGACCGGCAACCCGGGACCGGCAACGCCGGTGGTGCGAGGGTTCGAGCACGACGTAGCGGCGCTGACCAATCCGCTCAACCCGTACTCGGGCACTGCCAACGAGAAGCTCACCAACTATCTCGCCAATCCGGTCGAGGAAGACATCCTGCACATGGGGACCGCGGACCCGGCCAGAACTCCGACGCTGACCATGTTCGCTAAGCCGGACTACTTCCTGCAGGCGTCGGCACTGAGCGGGTCATGCAAGGGCCAGCTCATCTGCCCCACCACCGGGTTCGCCTGGGACCACGGTGACTACGCCGCCGAGATCAACACCAACTATGTCGGCTTCGTCGGGCCGGGCGTGAAGAACCTGGGCGTCGACGGCCCGGCTGCCGACGCCGGCGCGACCTCGTCTGGCCCGAACAGCGGTAACGTCGAGGTGGTCGACGATCACTTCCCCGGCCCGTGGGTGGACGAGACCGACATCCGGCCGACCATCATGTCCCTGACTGGGCTACAGGACGATTACGAGCACGACGGTCGGGTTATCACCCAGATCCTGACCCACCCGAACCACGCGCTCAGCCAGCCGGGCGTGACCGCGCTCGGTGAGTGCTACAAGCAGCTCAACTCCAGTGTCGGTGAATTCGGGGCAGCCAGCCTTGTCGCTTCCACCAACGCGATCGAGAGTAACTCGGCAGGTGACAGCAAGTTCACGACCATCGATAACGAACTGCGCGGGCTGGAGGTCGCCAGGGACCACCTGGCCGGCCAGATCAAGGGCGAACTGGAGGATGCAGCCTTCCAGGACAAGCCGATCTTCGGAACCGGCCAGCAGACCGGCGCCTGCCAGGCGCTGATCAAGGCCGCGGCCGGGGTCGCCAGCTCGAGCTAGCGATCGCCGTCGCAACTGCGGTAGCGGCCCCGGGCGTAATGCCTGGGGCCGCTGCTCTATCTGCCGCGCGCACTCGCGACAGCGCATGACGCGGACATCCCTGAGGCGTGACCGGGTCCGGCGCGCCGCGCCGAATAGACGGCCGGCCGTGCAGCTCACCAAGCTGCCTGGAACACTAGAACGCTAAGCCACTGGCGACATCGGAGCGGCCGTGGCGCGGAAGGGACGAGGTGCCATGGCGGAACCGGGCGGCGCGGTCGAAGTGACCGGTGCAGTGGCCGTCGCAAAGGGTGACCCGGATGTTCTGCTCGCGCAAATCGAGCGGACCCGCGAGGACCTCGCGCGGACTATCGACAGCCTGGCTGAGCGAGTAAGTCCCGCCGGGAACGTTCGCCTGCTGCGAGCCAGGGTGGCCGAGCAGGCAGCCAGGCCGGAGGTCCAGCTCGGCGCCGCTGCAGTCGGCGTCGCGGTTGTCGGGCTGGCGATTCTGCGCATGTGGGCGCGGCATCGCCGGGACCGTTAGCTGCTCGCGGCCGCTACAGGAAGGCCTGGCCCTCGCCCCGGTAGGTCGGCACTGTCGCGGCAACTTCCGAACCGTCGATCAAGTGAAGCTCGGCAAACCGCTCGCACAGCTCCCCGGCCTTGGCGTGCCGCATCCATACCCGGTCGCCGATCTTCAGGCTGTCCGCGCCCGCGCCGAGCAGCGGCGTCTGTACCTCTCCAGCGCCTTCCTCGCGGTCCAGCCGCAAGCCACCCGGCAGGTAGGGCGACGGCACCCGGCTAGGCACTCCCGGGCCGGACGCGGGGTAGCCGCCGCCGAGTGCGGTGACGACCCCGGCTCCTGGCCGGCGGACGACTGGCAGAGCAAACATCGCGGCCGGTCGCCCGGTGAAGCCGCGGTAGGCGTCGAACAGCGTCGGGTGGTAAAGGCCGGAGCCCGCTCCGATCTCGGTTACCGCAGGTTCGGCCGCCGTGCGCTCCAGCGAGCCGGTGCCGCCGCCGTTCACGAACTCCAGCGGGGTCAGCGAACGGACCGCCGCGACGATGGCTGAGCGCCGGCCGGCCAGTTCAGCCGCCGACTTGCGCTGCATGAAGCGCACGGCACGGGCGTACACGGGGCGCCCTGGCGGGTTGTCGCCGACGCCGGCGATCTGCGCTTCGTAGGCCATCATGCCGACCAGCCGCAGGCCGGGGCGAGCGATGATCGACTTGGCGAGCGCGACTGCATCGTCCGGGGTGCGGATCGGGGACCGCCGCGCGCCGGCCCGGAACCTGCCGCCGAGGGCCAGGTAGCCGGCGTCGATGTCGATTGCGACCCGCACCGCTTGCGGGCTGGCGGTCTCAGCAGCTGCTTTCTCGATCAGGTCGAGATGATCCGTGCAGTCCACCATGACCGTGATCGCGGCTGCCGCGGCGGCGTCGGCGGCCAGTCTGGCGAGCGCGGAACGGTCAGCCGTCGGGTAGGCCACGACGATGTCATCGCTGGTGCCGTGGCCAGCCAGCCAGAGCGCCTCGGGCAGGGTATAGGCGAGGATGCCGTGGAAGCCGTCCATCGCCAGCGTCTGCTCGATGAGGTGGCGGCAGCGGACCGATTTGCTGGCCAGCCGGATCGGCTTACCGCGGGCGCGGCTGGCCATTGCGGCCGCGTTAGCGCGGAAGGCCGCCATGTCGACGATCGCGAACGGCGCATCCAGGTGCGCTGTCGCAACCTCGAGCCGGGCCAGGTCGTGCGGGCTGCCGCTACGGCTCACTCGTCTTCCTGCGTAAGCGCTGTGTACTCGCTCGCTGACAGCAGGCCCGGCGGCACCTCACCGTCGGTTTCGTCCAGCTTCACCTTGAACAGCCAGCCCGAGCCGTACGGATCGGAATTGACCAGGCCGGGGTCGTCGTCGATCTCCGGGTTGACTTCGGTAACCTCGCCATCGACGGGGGAATAGAGGTCGCTGACCGACTTGGTCGACTCGACCTCACCGCATGGCTCGCCAGAGCTCACCCGGGCGCCGACCGCGGGCACCGACACGAAGACGACGTCACCCAGCGCGCGCTGGGCATGGTCGGTGATCCCGACTGATGCGCTGGACCCGCTAATGGCAACCCACTCGTGCTCTGGCGTGTAGTAGAGCTCGCTGGGAACGGTCATTTTTGGCCTCTCTCACAACGCCTTCTGGATAGATCTGCGGACACCGGCCTGGCTCAGGACTGGCGCCGGTAGAACGGCAATTCCACAAGTGTGGCCGGCTCAGCGCGGCCCCGGACATCGACCGCCAAGTCTGCCGTTCCCGCCGTGGCCTGGTCGGTGGTGACTGCGGCGACGTCGGGACGGACGTACGCCATGGCTATCGGGACGCCGAGGGTGGGTGACGGCGCGCCGCTCGTCACAGCGCCGGCCGGCTGGCCGCCGGAGAGCACCGCGTACCCGTGCCGCGGTACGCGGCGCGACTGCAGGGTCAGGCCGACCAGCTGCCTGGCCGGAGTCTCCTGCGCGCGCCGGGCTAGTGCCTCGCGACCGACAAACCCGCCGGGCTTGTCTAGTTTGACCACCCGGCCGAGACCGGCGTCGAACGGCGTCATGTCTGGGCCGAGCTCGTTGCCGTACAGCGGCATCCCGGCCTCCAGCCGGAGGGTATCGCGGGCGGCCAGGCCAGCCGGGATAAGCCCGTCACCGCCGCCGGCCTTGCTGAGCTCGGCCCACAGGTGCTCGGCGTCCTTCGGCGCGGCGAAGATCTCGAAGCCGTCCTCGCCGGTGTACCCGGTCCGGGCCAGCAAGACGCCCCGGCCGGCGACCTGTGCCGGGTAGCTCGCGTAATACTTGACCTCGGCCAGGTTGACGCTGGTCAGCGGGGCAAGGATGGCCGCCGATCGCGGGCCCTGCACGGCGATGAGCGCATAATCATCGGTCCGGTCGGTGACGGCGGCGTCGAAGCCGGCCGCGCGCTCGGCGAGCGCGGCACCGACAGGGCCGGTGTTGGCTGCGTTGGCGACGATGAGGAACTCGGCGTCGGCGAGCCGGTAGACAATCAGGTCGTCGACAACGCCGCCGTCCTCGGCGCAGATCATGGTGTACCTAGCCCGGCCTGGCTTGAGCGCCGAGGGCTCGCCGGTGAGGGCGTAATCGAGGGCGGCGGCGGCACCGCTGCCGGTGACGGAGAATTCCCCCATGTGCGACAGGTCGAACAGGCCGGCCGCCGAGCGCACGGCATTATGCTCGGCGGTCTCGCTGCCGTAGCGCAGCGGCATCAGCCAGCCGGCGAAGTCGGTAAGGCTGGCGCCGAGCTGCTCATGGACGGCGGTCAGCGGGGTACGGCGGGGCACGGCCGGCTGACCGGCGGCGAGCGCTGAGTCTGTCACGACCACGGAGCCTACCGGCCGCCGGCCGTTCGCACCGGCTGCGGCCCTTCGCTGGAACGGCCCGGCACGGCAGCAGTAGCGTCGGTGATGTCGTCAGGCGATGTCGCCAGCGGATCAGCCGAGATTTCGCATTCAGGACGTACGTGCCGTCCCGGACGCGGCCCCGGCCGCTGGCCGCCTGCCGGGCAGGGCTATGGCACAGGGAGGCTGGACATGGACTTGCTGACTGAGGAGCAGATAGCTGAACGCCTCGTCGGACTCACGGGCTGGGAGCGTCAGGACGACAGCATCGTGCGCGTCGCGAAGCTGGCGGACTTCAAGGCCGCGATGCTGTACGTCGGAGCGATCGCTTATCTCGCCGAGGCTGCCAATCACCACCCCGACATCGATATCTCGTGGAACAAGGTAACGCTCACCCTGTCGACGCACTCGGCGGGCGGTCTGACGAGCAACGACTTCGCCCTGGCCGAGCAGATCAGCGCGCTCAGCTGAGCGCCTGAACTGATTCGGAGCGAGCCGCGGGCCCACCGCAGGGCAGCAGGCCACGTTGCCGAGGTCGTTCGCGGAGGCCGCAAGGTCCGCCTGGCGGCCGGCGGAACAGCCAGCTGGGCTGTTCCGCCGGGCCTGGCAGCCTTCGCCTGCGGGGTGGCGCCACGCCCCCGGGTGGCGCCGCCCAACAGGGCGAAGGACCTCGCCGTTCGCCGCGACCTTCGTTTGCTACGTGCCGCCAGGGCCCACGCCGGGCGGCACGCAGCCGGGCGATCCCGCCGGGGATCGAACGGCCCCCAGACGAAGGTCCCCCTCCGCGACTTACGGCTCACCATTTCCCGCGCCGCGCCTTCCCCCGTCCCGGGCTAGCCGGGCCCCTCAGCGCCGCGTGGGACTCTAGTTATACACGGAGTCCCAGCGCGATTACAGCTAGTTAGAAGATTGCGTAGGCAGCCAATGAACTACTTTTATCTGGCGCGACTTATCGCAGTCTGAGGAGCGCCAGCCGGAGCGGATTCGGCAGGCGGAAAACGGTTGATATCGGCGCGTCGGCCGCGCACCCCAAATGCCACGGCAAGGGCGAGCCGGCGTTCAGTCAAACTCACAGGGCAAGTGCTTGATGCCATTGATGAAGGACGACAGCAGCCGGTCTGGTTCGCCGCTCGCGCGGATGCTGGGCACCCGCGTGAGCAACTCGCGGAGCATGGCAGTGATCTCGCGGCGGGCCAGGTGCGCGCCGAGGCAGAAGTGCGGCCCGGCCGCTCCGAACCCGACGTGCGGGTTGGGTGAGCGGGTGATGTCGAAGCGGCCTGGATCGGCGAACACCGACTCATCCCTGTTCGCCGCCCAGTAGAACAACACGGCCTTGTCGCCTTCGCGGTAGTCGTGCCCGTTCAGCGTGCAGTCCCTGGTCACCGAGCGGCGCATGAAGATGACGGGGGAGACGTAGCGCACGATCTCCTCGACGGCGCCGGGAAGCCGGGCCTCGACGTCAGCCACCAGCAGTTCGCGCTGGTCCCGGTGCTCTGTCAGCAGGTTCAGCGCGTGCGAGATCGCTGTCCTCGTCGTCTCGTTCCCGGCCACCACAAGCAGGATGAAGAACGAGCCGAGCTCGGCTGGCGTGAGCTGCTCACCGTCGATGTTGGCAGACGCGAGCGCGGTGATGACGTCGTCGCGGGGATGCTCGGCGCGGTCTGCAGCGATCTCGGTGACCAGGTCAGCGAGATCCTTGCCGGCCGTCAGCAGCTGGGTAACGGCCTCGTCCATGTTCTCGCTGATGAACTCCGGATCAGCTCCGGACAGGATGATGTTGGTGTTGCGAAGGACCATGTCGTAGTGCTCGTCGCCGATGCCCATCATCTCGCAGATGATCTTCAGCGGTAGCCGCGCGGAGACATGCTGCACGAAGTCGCACGGGCCCGTTTCCAGCAGATCGTCGACGATGCCCGCCGCGGTGCGCTGGACGTCCTCCTCGAATTTCTTGATCATCTTGGGAGTGAACGCGCGGGACACGATCCGGCGGAGCCGGGCGTGCCGCGGATCGTCCATGTTGATCATGGATCCGAAGTACTCGTTGAACTCGGCGGGCAGGTCCTCGATGCTTGTCGCGCCGCGGGCGGAGGAGAACAGCTCGGGCTGGCGGCTCGCCGCGGACACGTCAGCGTGCGAGACGAAGGCGTAATATCCATCGCCGGGCGAGCTGAACGGTCCCTCCGGCACGTCGAAGTACGGCGGCTTGCCCAGCGCGCGCAGCTTGGCGAAGTCGGCGTGCCGGTCGTGGAGCGGCTGGCTCCAGAACTCGATCAGCGACAGGTCGATGCCAGCGACCGAGCTGGCAGCGGGTGTGGTCATAACGGCCGCCTCCGACTAGAACCTCGTTCTGGCCCTAGTGTGACAGGTCGGCCCAAGCCGCGTCATCAGTGCGCAGCCGGGCGTTGCGGCCGCAAGGTAACCTTCCGCGCGCGGCGGCTGCGCGCGGAAGGTTACCCGTCGACTGCCCGTCAGCGGCCGGTCACCGGACTGCGAGCCGCACCCCGTCCCGTGCCATGTTCCGTGCGTGCGCGTAGTGCCTGGTCAGCATGGCTATGGCGACAGGTGCGGAGACCCCGCTCAGCTCGACCACCGCGCATGCGACCAGCGCCCGGTCGAGGGTGAAAACGACCCAGCCATCGTTGGTCGTCCGGGTCATGGTGAGCTGGTGGCCGTCGGAGCCATCCGCAGCGAGGCCCGCCATCTCCAGCGCGGCGCCTGCTGCCGCCAGCCGCGCCGCGAGCGTCGACGGCGGTTCGGCCAGTTCCGCGCGCAGCTGACCGTACGCAGCAGCCATGCCAGCGGCTGGCTCGTGGCGGGAGTGCGCTAGCTCGACGGCGACCCAGCCGCACGCCACCGGGACCGGCGCGCGCAGCATCAGGCTGAAGCCAGCGAGCGCGCCAGATCCAGCCGCGCTGACGGCGTGCACCGTGCGGCGTTCGGGCCCGGCATGCCGGCCCTCGGCAGGCAGCTGGCCGTCGGCGGGCGCCGCCGGCTGCGGCACGGAGGTGAGCAGTTCCGGCAGCGGACCGTCCGGGTGCCCGCAGCTGACCGTGACGCGCAGGCCATCGTCGAGGCCGAGGTCGGCAGCGCGCCGCTCGAGGAAGACCGACAGCAGCGTCGGCGGCCAGGCGGCGTTACGCGGCAGCGGGCCGGAGTCACGGAGCCTGATGCCGCGCCAGGCGGCGAGCAACTGCCCGTCTGCGGTGACCGCTTCCACGTTCCATAGTTGCGCGACGGGAACGTGCGTTTGCCGGCCGGCCGTTGGCTGCGCCTGCCCGGCTGGCCGGGTTATCTGGACCAGCGCGGCCGCAGCGCTCGCCGGGCCGTCGGCAGTCTCTGGGCTGTCAGCAGCCGCTGGGCTGCCGGAAGTCCCTAGGCCGTCGGTGGGTTCAGCGCCGTTCGCCGCTGTGGCGTCCGCAGCGGTAATCGCGCCTGCCGCGGCCCGGGCGTCTTCTTCGCCCTGATGGTGACGGCGCCTGCCGCGGCGTGAGCGGCGAGCTGTTGGCTGCAGATCGGCCGCTTCCAGTATTGCCGTGTCTGCCGCCGTCCTGCGGTCGTGCGCCATCTCGCTTGCGGGCGCTGCCGCCTGGCTGGGGACGACATCCTGGGTAGGAAAGACAGCCTGGCCCGGAACGTGCGCATCGCCTGGCAGCGCGGGAGCCGGCTGGGCTGTGGCCCGGATCTCGACTGGCCCGACAGCGCGGGGGTCGGTGAGTTGCACGAACTCACAGCTCGCCGGGCGAACTCTGCGGTGCGGCACGCAGGCCTGCAGCACTTGCAGGGCGGCGTCGTTCAGGCCCGGGCTGCCAAGCAAGAAGCTGGCCCTCGCGAACGGGCTGTCGGCCGGGAACCAGGGCTGCTCGTCCCCGCCGCGGGCCAGCGCCCGGCCGGAGGATGCGGTGACCTCGGGCAGCAGCGCGATCCTGCGGAAGCGGCCAGACTGGAAGCAGATGGGCCCGTACAGTTCGGCACCATCAACCAGGCCCGACGGCGCCGCGCCCAGCTGCTCCAAGGCGAACTGGTCGGCTGCCGTGGCGGCGGGAGGCATCTCGTCCGGATCGGCCCCGCAGCTGAATTCTGCCCTCGCGTGATCGACCAGGTACGAGCTGTCGGCGCATCGCAGCGCGGCGACGATCGTGTCGCCGTCCCGGAGCGCGTAGACGCGCAGCGCAGCTTCTCTGCTGGTCGGGATGAGCACTGGCGACTCTAGCGTCACCTTGGCTAGCCGCCGGAGCGGCTGGCCCGCCAGCACCGACGCGGCCTGCGCGAGCGCCTCGAGTGCAAGTACCGGTGGCAGCACGGGCATCCCGTCGATCCGGTAATCGGCCAGGTAAGGATCGCTGGCCAGGGACAGCCCGGCTGAGCACACGAGTTCGGCACCCGGATAGTTCATGTTGACTTCGCGCAGGAACGCGGCGCCGTCCGCCAGTCCCGCCGCAGCCAGCTCGGCACGCGTAATGACCGGCGCGGGCGCGCCTGGCAGGCCGCCGACCCGGCCGTGAATCGCCAGGTTGCGGGGTACACCCGCGGTCGAGATGACCTTGAGCAAGAGCCTGCTGGCGACTCCTAGGTCGAGAACATCGGTGCCTGCTGCGGCTAGCTCTCCGGCCAGCTCCGGCCGTTCGCCCAGGCCCGAAACGGACCAGGCCGGCAGGTCCAGGTGCAACGCCTGACAGCCGACGCCGGCCGCGGCGAGCTCTGCGGCCCGGCCGGCGAGCGCAGCACTGCTGAGGGCATGCAGGCTGGCTCCGGCGAGGCCGTAGCGGCTGGCCACCGTCCCGAGCGAGATGATCAGCTTGAGCTGCCGTGCCCTGACGGAGCTGGCCAGCAGATCCAGGACCGCGGCCTCGTCGCGCACGTGAGCGGTTGCGTCCGATTCCGCTATCTCATGGACCGCAACGGGGTCGTCCAGGCCAGCTGCGTGCGCGATCGCGGTGACCGGTCCGAGCCGGTCCTCGATCCGCTCGATTGCTGCGGTTATGCCCGCAGGGTCATCCAGGTCGATGATCTCGTAACCGACGCGGGCTCCGGCCGAGCGCAAGTCTTCAAAGCCCGCAATGAGTTCCCTGTCATCGTGCTCGCCTGCCCTGCCGATTACCGCCACTCCGCCGCCGCAGCACGCGACGACCTGTGCTAGAGCCAGACCTGCACCCTTCGTGGCCCGAGTGATCATGATGACGTCCTCAGAGCCGAGCACGACGCCATCGCCACCGGGCAGGTCTACCTCGGTCAGCGCGGGTTCGCTGACGGCATCTGCGGGCCCGAGCACCAGCTGGCGGAACTCGCCGCGCTGGGCGATCGCGAACTGCATGAGCAGTTCAGGGCTTACCGCCTCACCTTGCACGCGCAGCACGGTGATGCCGATCGACGGGTGCTCGGCATGCAGGCTCGCGAAGAATCCGGTGAACCCGCCGCTGGTCGTCAGCACGACGAGCTCGCCGGTGGTGATCGCGTCCGTTGCGGCCTCGATGGCGGCAGCGCAGGAGCGTTCGTCGGATGGGTCCTCTACGACGGCAAGAGTTCGGCTGGCGGCCTGATCGGCCGCGAACGAACCGCTGAGGTTGGTCAGGATCGGGCTGCGGGCCGCTGTGAAGGTGCGCCAGGGCCGCGGGACATTCTGGGTGATCGGGCGCCGAACCGGGCGCAGTCCTGCCGCGAAGCAGCGCGTCCACGATCCGAGTCCGGCCTCCGGCGTGATCTCAGGGCTGGACGGCACGGCTGCTTCGTCACAGGGTCCTTGTGGATGTGCGTTTTCTGCGCCTATAGCAGCAGTAGGTGCACATTCACCGGCAGCGAACGCTGGCTCTTCGGGCGCTTGCTCATCCGATGCCCTCGTCCGAGCCGCCGTTGCTTCAATGAGCGGATGCGCGGGCAGCTGCCGCTCGAACTCATCGCGGCGGCTGGAGATGCTCTCGTCGGCGGTAGGCGGCACAAGATCGGCGGCTGCCTCGTCCTGACCGGGGTCGGCTGGGCCGGTGACCTCTTCCGCCGTCGCCAGCGTCGGCTCGGGCTCATCCGCGTCGTGCGGCCCGTCCGCGACTGCCTCGGGTGCGCCCTCGGCGGGTGCGCCCTCGGCGGGCGCGTCGTCGGTGGATGCGTCAGCCGGGACAGGCGTCGACCTGCCAGTCGTTTCATGAGATTCTGCGTCTACTATGCCGCTTTTGTCATCACCAAGCGACTGGAAGCTCAGCGCTGCGGAGTAGGTCAGTGCGGAGGAACTGTGGTGGGTGTCGCGGTCGGCCCGGACGTCATCAGCGGGGTCGCGCTCGGCGGGCGCGACGTCGAGAGCATCGTCAGCCGCCGAATCGTCGGCGGGGGTGCCGTCAGTTCCGGGTGCCTCAGTAGTAGCGCTGCCGGCGGGCGGCCCGCCGACGACGGCGTCCGCGACTGCACCGTCGGCTGCTGTGTCGGCACCGTCGGCTGCTGTGTCGGCACCGGTCGCATGGGCCGTGTCCGTGTGCTCGCTGTTGGCGTTGCCGCCATTAACGAGGGCGTCGTCGGTAGCTGTGCCGGCGGCGGGGGCGTATTCCGCCGCCAGGATTCTCGCGATCGCCGCGGCATCCGCAATCGCGGTCGTACCGGTCCCGGCGGAGGTGGCGACCGCTGCGTCGCTGGCCTCGGCCGCCGCGGCGTCGTCGGCAAGCGCCTCCTCGGCAAGCGCTTCGTCGGCAAGCGCTTCGTCGGCCGTAGCGCGGTCCCTGCGGGCTGCCGGCGGCGCCGCGCTCACCTCGATGTCATGATCCGCGCTCTGGTCAGCCTCCGGATCAGGCACCAGTCGCTGCAATGCCACCGGCGCGCACGGGCTGGTGATGAAGACGTGCTCGCGCCAGATGTCCAGCGGCCTGGCCGGCCGGCCGGCGAACAGCGGCTTCGGCTCACCCAGAGCTCCGGCGGCGAACAGCGCCGCAGCGGCCCGCGCGATGCTTGCCGGGTCGGCCAAACCCGCCTTCAGGCTGATCGCGGGTACGTTGCACACGTCCGCGGCAGCGCTGATCAGCGCGTGCCCTGGTCCGGTCTCCACTAGCAGGGTGGCGCCGGTCGCCCCGGTCTTAATCGCGTCGGCGACGCGGTCAGCTCCGGCGAAGCCATTGCAGATCAGATCGATGGCGTCGGTAACCGACTCGACTTCGCTGCCGGTCAGCGTAGAGATCAGGCGCCGCCTGGGCGGCCCGAACCGGAATCGCTGCGCGATAGCCGCGCTCAGCCCAGCCGGGTCAGCGCTTGCCGAGACGCTCGTGTCAGCGTCAGCCTGCGTGGCGGCCCGCTGGCGCTCAGCAGTCCTGAGCAGGAACTGAGCCCGCAGATGCGCGATCTCGAGCACCTCGGGCTCGCCGAGTGCTCCGGCCCAGGCGAGCCCTGCCAGCGCGCCGACGCCATGACCCACCGCTGCGTTAGCGTGCACCTCCAGTGAGTCCAGCCAGCGTAGGGTGGCCAGACAGCGCGTCACGGCCGGGCTGAGCGCGGCCGGCGCGGGCTCCTGCTGTGACGCGCCGGCCCGGTCGGCGGACAGCAGCAGCGTCACCCTGCCGTCCGCGTCGTCGGAGGCGAAGATTCCGGGCCGGACTGCCATGAGCCCGTCGGCCAGGTAAGGCAGCATCGTGATCGCTTCCCTGGCGAGCATGGCCAGCTGTTCTTGCCTGGCGGCCACGATCGCCACCCTGACCTGGCCCTGCTCGCCCATGTCCCGGCAGAGCGTGCAGGCCAGGTCCTGCATCTCTGCGTCGGAGAGCCAGTCACCGATATCGGCGATCCGGGACAACAGCCGAGCGAGCGCGAACCGGTCCGGTGCGTGCAGCAGGAACGGCGTAGCCGTCGGCGCGCCGGTCAGCTGCGACTGGGCGCTAGCCGTGCCAGGCTGGGCTGCCCTGGCGAGCGGCGGCGCTGACTTCTGCCGCCGGTCCGGCCTGGCTCGTGTCGCAGGTTCGTGCCGCAGCACTACGTGCACGTTGTTGCCGCCGATGCCGGTCGCGGACACTGCGGCGAGGCGGATTCCCGGTTCCCAGTCGCGCGCCGCCCTCGGCAGCACGAGGTTGCCATCGCCTTCGGTAATTAGCTGATGCGGCGACTGCGCGCCCGTGGTCGGCGGCACCACGCCGGTTGACAGCGCCAGTACCGCCTTGATCAGCCCGGCGGCCCCGGCTGCTGCCTTGGCGTGCCCGATGTTCGCCTTGATTGATCCGAGCGCGACCGGATGCTTAGCACCCGCGCGGATCGAGTTCAGGGCGCTGAGCTCGGCTTCATCAGCCAGCTGGCTGCTAGCCCCGTTCCCCTCAATGAAGTGAATATCGGCCGGGTCGACTGCGCTGCGTTCGTACGCACGCTTGATGGCCAGCAGCTGGCTGCTGGCATGTGCCTGCGTCTCGCTCGGCTTAGCGCCGCTCGAGACGCCCCAGCCGAGAATCTCGGCGTAGATCGGCAGGTCGGCCGCGCGGGCGTCGGCGGCGCGCATCAGCACCACGACGCCGCAGCCCTCGCCGGGCAGGTACCCGGTGGGGTGCTCGTCGTAGACCCGGACGTCGCCGGTGGCTAGCAGGCCGGCCTTCGCCAGCCCGATCAGCTCAAACGGGTCCAGGCTCAGGTCAACTCCGCCGACGATGGCCGCATCGAGCTCGCCAGCTGCCAGGGCTGTGCAGGCTGATGCCACCGCCTGCAGTGCCGACGAGCAGGCGCTGTCGACTGCATGGCTACCGCCCCGGAAGCCGAAATAGCTGCTGATCGCCGTTGCGATCGTGCCGGGCATGCTGCCAGCCAGGGAAAGCGCTCCCATGGGCGGGAACGGGCCGAGGTAGTCCCTCTCGGCCTGCCGGAGCACCGGCCCGGCCTGGCCCGCGGGTATCTCGGTGCCGCTGAGCGCGTCGGCCAGCACGCGGCGGACGTAGGGCCACCGGACGCGCAGCGCGTTGGCCCGCGAAGTGTCGCCAGCCAGCGTGTTGCCGATGATGACGCCGGTCCGGTCCCGGTTCAGGCCGGTGCCTGCGGGCAGTCCGGCCGCCGAAAGTGCCCGTGCGGTCGTCTCGAGGGCAAGCCAGTGGGCAGGGTCGGCGGTCGCATAGGAGGACTTGTCGATGCCGAATGCCGCGCACTCGAACTGCCAGCCATCGATGAGCGCCGCCCTGGTGCTGTAGGTGGCGTCGGTAGTGGCCAGGTCGGCCTGGTAGTACTCGGCCAGGTCGAGCCGCCCTGGCGGGAGGCGGCGGAACGACCTGCGGCCGGTCAGCACCACGTCCAGCAGGGCGGCCGGGTCGTCGGCGTCGGGGAAGCGGCAGGCCAGGCCGACGACAGCGAGCGGCGGGGTAGTGCGCGGGATTCCGGCCGGGTCAGTCATGGCACCGCCCGGTGGTAAGCGGCCGGCCCGGCTCTGTGCCGCCAATGCATTGCGGGCGATTAATCGCAGACCGCTCAGAGCATTCTTGGCGAATCAGCCGAATTAATTTCGCGCGCGCGCAAGTGTGCATTTTTCCCCCGGATCATGGCCTGTCACTCCTTGGGCCCTGCCCAGCCGCGCTGGCTAGCCACGGCGGGCTGACCCCTGCGCCGGCCTGGCCGCGTTCCCCGTGCTGGCCTGCCGGCATGCCGCCGCCGCGATGCGCTATCCCCCCGTAGCTGCTGGGTGTCACGACATTATTTGCCGGCTGGGTAGCCGGGTCAAGGAGGAATTCACGACGTACGGATTTTCCCGTTCGGCGGCATTAACCGAACTGCGGAAGTATTAGAGGTAAATGTGCTCAGTGGCATATTTATGGCGGCGATCGGCCGGTAGCGCCTGGTGCCGGGCGAGCGGCCGGCCTCGCTCGGCGACGCGTCCTGCTGCGCAGTCCTCCGTGCCGGACGGCGTACGCTACCCTGTGCACATGCGTTTTGCCGGGCTGCTCCTTAGCTAGCCGCGCCGACCTCCTGTCGCTGGCGCGGCTGCCCCTCGTGACCCGGGGGGCTGTTGTTTTTGTGGCACCGGACCTCACCGTAGTTCGCGAGGAAGTCATGACAGCCGCCGATAACGCGGATCGCTACGATCCGCGCGCGATCCAAGACAAGTGGCAGCAGCGCTGGGCCGCGATGGACATCTTCAGCGCCAGCGATGATCCGGCCGATCCGCGGCCGCGAACGTACCTCCTGGACATGTTCCCCTACCCGTCCGGCGACCTGCACATGGGTCATGCCGAGGCGTACGCGCTCGGCGATGCCATGGCGCGGTATTACACCCTGCGCGGCCACAACGTGCTCCATCCGATCGGCTGGGACGCGTTCGGCCTGCCTGCGGAGAACGCCGCGATCAGGAACAACACCCACCCTGCCGACTGGACATACAAGAACATCGAGGTCCAGGCGGCGTCGTTCCGCCATTACGGAGTCTCATTCGACTGGTCGCGGCGGCTTCAGACCTGCGACCCGGAGTACTACCGGTGGACGCAGTGGCTGTTCCTGCGCTTCTACGAGCGCGGCCTCGCGTACCGGGCCGACGGCTATGTCAACTGGTGCCCGGTGGACCAGACGGTGCTGGCCAACGAGCAGGTGATCAACGGCAAGTGCGAGCGCTGCGGCTCCGAGGTCATCCGCCGGGTGCTGCGGCAGTGGTATTTCAAGATCACTGAGTATGCCGACCGGCTGCTGGACGACATGGCAGCGCTCGAGGGCAAATGGCCCGACCGGGTCCTGCTCATGCAGCGCAACTGGATTGGCCGCAGCGAGGGCGCGGAGGTCAGCTTCCGGATTGAGGGCCGGGCCGAGCCGGTGACCGTGTTCACGACCAGGCCGGACACGCTGTACGGTGCGACATTCTTCGTGGTGGCGGCCGATTCGGCGCTGGCCTCTGAGCTTTGCGCACCCGAACAGCAGGCCGCTCTGGAGGCCTACCTGGCAGACGTGCGGAAGCTGACCGACATCGAGCGCCAGTCGGTCGAGCGAGAGAAGACCGGCGTGTTCCTCGGCCGGTACGCGATCAACCCGGTGAACGGCGAGCGGATCCCGGTCTGGGCCGCTGACTACGTGCTGCCGGACTACGGCACCGGCGCGATCATGGCGGTGCCCGCGCACGACCAGCGTGACCTGGATTTCGCCAGGAAGTTCGGGCTCGACGTCCGCGTGGTTCTGGAGACTGGGTCGCCAGATCCGGCCGAGACGGGCGCCGCGACGCCCGGCGAGGGCACGCTGATCAACTCAGGCCCGCTGGACGGGCTGTCCAAGCAGACCGCGATCGCGAAGATCATCGAGATTCTGGCCGAGCGCGAGCTGGGCCGCGGTGCGGTGAACTACCGGTTGCGGGACTGGCTGCTGTCCCGGCAGCGGTTCTGGGGCGCGCCGATCCCGATTGTCTACTGCGACGGCTGCGGCGAGGTCGCGGTGCCTGACGATCAGCTGCCGGTACTGCTGCCTGACCTGCGCGGCCAGGAACTGGCCCCGAAGGGCAGCTCGCCGCTGGCGGCGGCGACGGACTGGGTTAATACCGAGTGCCCGAAGTGCGGCGGTCCGGCCAAGCGGGACACCGACACGATGGATACCTTCGTTGACTCGTCCTGGTACTTCCTCCGCTATTGCTCGCCGCAGTTCGAGCACGGGCCGTTCGAGGTCGAAGCGGTCCGCCGGTGGTCCCCGGTCGACCTGTACGTCGGCGGCGTCGAGCACGCAATCCTGCACCTGCTGTACTCACGCTTCTTCGTGAAGGTCCTGCACGACATGAAGATGCTGGACTTCACCGAGCCGTTTACCGCTCTGGTCAACCAGGGCCAGGTCATCAACCAAGGCAAGGCCATGTCCAAGTCGCTGGGCAACGGGGTGAACCTGGGGGAGCAGCTTGCCGCTCACGGCGTGGATGCCATCCGGCTGACGATGATCTTCGCGAGCCCGCCAGAGGACGACATCGACTGGGCGGACATGCACCCTGACGCCCTGACACGATTCCTCGGCAGGGTCGTTCGCGTTGCGGCGGACGTAGCGGCTGCCGATGGCGGGAGTGTCGGTCCTGGTGCTGGCGGACCTGACCTGGGCAGTGCGGATGTACAGCTGCGGAGGACGACGCATAAGACCATCGACGAGGTCACCAGGCTGGTCGAGGGGACGCGGCTGAACGTGGCCGTTGCCAGGCTGATGGAGCTGACTACCGCTGCGCGCCGGGCCATTGACAGCGGGCCGGGGGCAGCTGACCCGGCCGTTCGCGAGGCGGCCGAGTCGCTGGCGATCATGCTGTCGCTGTTTGCTCCGTACTCCGCAGAAGAGTGCTGGGAGATGCTCGGGCATGAGCCCTCGGTGGCTCGCGCTCAGTGGCCGCAAGCGGACCCGGCCCTGCTGGTCGAGGACGCCGTCACGTGCGTCGTCCAGGTCGACGGCAAGGTCAGGGACCGGCTCGAGGTCGCGCCCTCGATCGCCGAGGATGAGCTGAAGCAGCTGGCCCTGGCGGCGCCCGGAGTCGACCGCGCGCTCGCCGGCCGGGGCGTGCGGACCGTTATCGTCCGCCCGCCCAAGCTGGTGAATATCGTCTCAGCCTAGAACCGCCCCGCTCGACACCGGATGACGCTGCGACTGGCCGTGCGGTCAGACCCGGCGCAGCACGGCGACGACCTTGCCGAGGATTTCAGCCTCGTCGCCGGGGATGGGCGTATAGGCAGGGTTGTGTGGCATCAGCCAGACGTGGTCCGCCGATCGTTTGAATGTCTTCACGGTGGCCTCGCCTTCGAGCATCGCGGCGACGATGTCGCCGTTCTCTGCTACCGGCTGCTGCCGCACCACGACCCAGTCGCCGTCTGCGATGGCAGCGTTGATCATCGAATCACCAACGACTTTCAGCAGGAACAGATTGCCTTCGCCGACGATCTGCCTGGGCAACGGGAAAATGTCTTCAATTGCCTCCTCGGCCAGAATCGGGCCACCGGCCGCGATCCGGCCGACGAGCGGGACGTACGCCGCCTCCTGCGAGGTGATGTCCATCGGCGCGTCCTCGTCCAGCTCTGGCTCCGGCCGGACCGCCGGATGGCCGGGCAGCCTGACCTCGACGGTCCGCGGGCGGCCCGCGTCCCGCCGCAGGTACCCCTTCCTCTGCAGCGTTGACAACTGGTAGGAGACGCTGGACGTGCTGGTGAGACCCACAGCCTCGCCGATCTCCCGCATGGACGGGGGATAGCCGCGTCGCTGCACTGACTCACGGATGACCTGAAGGACCTTCCGCTGGCGCCAGGTCAGCACATGGCCAGGATCGGGCTTGTCAGGCAAGTCCGCGACAATGGCGGGAACGCTGCCCTTGGGCCTGCGGCCGGGCTTGCCGCGCGGCCGCTCTGACGGCTCAGGTCCGGGCTGCGCCTGCGTGAGTTCGAGGTCAAGGGTCGGGGCCTGGCGCGCCCCTCCGTCGCTGGTCGCATCGCTCATTTCGGGCCTCCGGCTTGGGTGATGTCGGTCTGTTTAGCTGTGCTTCTGTCAGTTGCCGCGGTGCTCAGCCTGATGCTTCCCGTCTGCTGCGGTCGGGGCCCGCCGCAGTTGGCGGTGCTGGCTTCCACGGTCCTGCGCTGTTCACACCGACGCTAACGGTTTCGGTCGCGGATCTCAAACATCTGTTCGACCATAGCCAAAAATGTCGTACCCCCGCGATATGACGGAACCGTAATCTCGTTCGATCGAACGAGATTACGATAGAACAGAGCTACGATCGAACTGTCATTCGCTAGATGGAGGGTGTGATGAGCGCTCTGAGCGCAATCGAAGCGCCGGCTCTCGGTGGATCGGACGCGATTGATGCAGCTAGCACGGACATTCGTGGCAGGATGCCCCGGCTGGTAGTGGTCACCCCGACGGCAGCGCGAATCCCCGCGGGACGGCCAGTGCGGGCTGGCGGAGGTGCCAAGCCGCGCTCCAGTTCGATAGCGCCGAGGATGCGGACTAGTGCAGCCAGCGGACCGCGAGCCGCAGCAGCCGGTGTGGTGCGAGGGACAGTACTTACCCGGCGCCCGGCCCGAACGTCGCCTGCGCCGGTCCGGCTGACCAGGCGCGGCCGGGCTGTGGTGGCGTGCCTCCTGGTAACCGGCCTGACGGTTGGCGCGCTGCTGATCAGCCTGCTGGCATCCGGCGGCGCGCAAGCCACTAATCACGGTCCGGCCAGGGCCGGTTATCAGGGCATGCGGCAGGTGGTCGTGCGGCCAGGCCAGACCTTGTGGTCGATTGCATCTGCAGCAGAACCATCGGCTGACACGCGAGAGGTCGTTCAGGAGATCATGACGGCTAACGCGCTGACCACTGGCGGCATCAGTGCCGGGCAACTTCTGTGGGTTCCGCGCTGACGCGGCGCCAGGTCATCCCCGTCCCGAGTCATGAGTATTCGCAGTCAATAGCGGGGCTTGCCGCGCTTGTCCGGGGTTGCGCTACCCAGCGGCGCGACACGCCGGCGTGTTGGGCAATTTCCTTGCGGTCCTCACTGGCGCCGTTGCATCGTCTACCAGCAGGTTCCGTTGCGGCTATGGCTGACTTGCGCACGCCGCGATCGTGGACCACAATATGTAGTAGTTGCACGCGTGTAATTTTCCTATAGCTTGTGCTTACGAGCAGCTTCTGGACAACCGGGGGAGGTGATCGCGTGTACTGCCCGTACTGCAGGCACCCTGACAGCAGGGTGATCGACAGCCGGACTAGCGACGACGGTGCCGCGATCCGTCGCCGGCGCGCTTGCCCGGCCTGCGGGCGCCGGTTTACCACGCAGGAGACGGTCATTCTGACTGTCGCCAAGCGGAGCGGCGTTACTGAGCCGTTCAACCGGGACAAGATCATCCGCGGCGTGCGCCGCGCGTGTCAGGGCAGGCCAGTGACCGAGGATCAGCTCGCCCTGCTGGCGCAGCAGGTGGAAGACACGATCAGGAGCCGAGGCAGCGGCGAGATCCCCTCTCATGAGGTGGGCCTTGCGATACTCGGCCCGCTGCGGGAGCTCGACGAAGTGGCCTACCTCAGATTCGCCTCGGTGTATCGAGGGTTTGAGTCTCTGGCCGACTTCGAGGAAGAGATCGCAGCGCTGCGCGCTGAACATCTGGATAACTGGCGACCCGAGGACGTCCAGCTCCTTGCCGAGCAGGCCGGGCTGCCACCTTCGGGGCAGCGGAGTTCACGGACGTTATCCGGGGACCGCGCCGCCAGGCATGACGGGCAGCAGCCCGCGCCGGCCAGCTAACAAGCAGGACAGACGAAATCACCGGAGGGCTGATGAGGCCCGCGATCGGGTCCGACGGATCCGTGGAGGGGGAGAAATGACCGAGACGGCAAGCGGGGCAGCGGCGCAGGGCAGCAGCAACCCTGCCAAGGGCCTGACCTTGCGCCGGATCTACACCCGCGACGGGATCCATCCCTATGACGAGGTGACCTGGGAGCGCCGCGATGTCGTGATGACCAACTGGCGGGATGGCTCGGTCAACTTCGAGCAGTACGGCGTCGAGTTCCCCGACTTCTGGTCGGTTAATGCCGCGAACATCGTCACGACGAAGTACTTCCGCGGTGCGCTCGGCACGCCGCAGCGCGAGTCGAGCCTGAAGCAGCTCGTCGACAGGGTGGTCGGCGCCTACGCCGCGGCTGGCCGCGAGCACGGCTACTTCGCTACCGAGCAGGACGCGGAGATCTTCGAGCACGAGCTCAAGCACGCCCTGATCCATCAGGTTTTTAGTTTCAACTCACCGGTCTGGTTCAACGTCGGCACGACGTCGCCGCAGCAGGTCTCCGCGTGCCAGCCCTACGACGCGCCTGTCAGCACTCCGGCCGGCCCGGTGCCGATCGGCAGCCTGGTGAGCTCGAACGCGGTCGGCGCGAAGGTCTACGACGCGCACGGCACCACGCGCATCGTGGCGACGAAGGCCAACGGGATAAAGGAAGTCCTGCGCCTGCACACCACTGCCGGCCACGTGCTCGAGGCCACGGCCGATCATCTGGTGTGGCGGGCTGCCGACGCTGACAACGGCGAGTTCACCGTGGCCGGGTTCCTGCGTCCCGGCGACCACCTGCTGTACGTCCAGCCCGACGTCGGCGGGTCGGACCGGATTCTCGTTGACATCAGCAAGGTCGAGAACCTGGGTCCGATGGAGGTCTTCGACATCCAGACCGAGAGCGGCGAGTACCTGTCCGGCAACCTGCGGGTGCACAACTGCTTCATCCTCGCTGTCGACGACACGATGGACTCGATCCTGGAGTGGTACCGCGAGGAGGGGCTGATCTTCAAGGGCGGGTCTGGCGCCGGCGTCAACTTGTCCCGCATCCGCTCGAGCAAAGAGCTACTGTCCTCCGGCGGCACGGCTAGCGGTCCTGTTTCGTTCATGCGCGGCGCCGACGCGTCCGCGGGCACGATCAAGTCCGGTGGCGCGACCCGCCGGGCGGCCAAGATGGTCGTCCTGGACGTGGATCACCCGGATATCGAGGAGTTCATCGAGACCAAGGCGCGTGAGGAAGAGAAGATCCGTGTCCTGCGCGACGGTGGCTTCGACATGGACCTCGGCGGTAAGGACATCGCGAGCGTCCAGTATCAGAACGCCAACAACTCCGTCCGCGTCTCCGACGAGTTCATGCGCGCCGTGGAGTCCGGGGGCAAGTTCGACCTCGCGGCCCGCACGACCGGCGAGCCGCTAGATCAGGTTGAGGCCAGGGATTTGTTCGGCAAGATGGCCAAGGCGGCGTGGGAGTGCGCAGACCCTGGCATCCAGTACGACGACACGATCAATGACTGGCACACCTGCCCTGAATCGGGACGAATAACCGCAAGTAACCCGTGCAGTGAGTACGTCCACCTGGACAACTCCTCGTGCAACCTCGCCAGCATCAACCTGCTGAAGTTCCTGCGCGCCGACGACACCTTCGACGTGGAGAAGTTCGAGCAGCTCACTGAACTCATCATCACGGCGATGGACATCTCCATCTGCTTCGCGGACTTCCCGACGCAGAAGATCACCGAGACGACACGTGCCTACCGGCAGCTCGGCATCGGGTATGCCAACCTTGGCGCGCTGCTGATGGCGACCGGCCACGCCTACGACTCCGACGGCGGCCGGGCGATCGGGGCTGCCATCACGTCCCTCATGACCGGCACCGCCTACAAGCGTTCGGCCGAACTGGCCGCGGTTGTCGGACCTTACGACGGCTACGCGCGCAACGCAAGCGCCCATAAGCGCGTGATCGCAAAGCACGCGACGGCCAGCGCGTCGATCCGTCCGCTCGGCGGCATCGACGCACCGATACTGGCGGCCGCGAACAAGGCCTGGCAGCAGTGCATGCCGCTGGGCGAGGCCAATGGCTACCGCAACGCGCAGGCGAGCCTGCTGGCCCCCACCGGCACTATCGGGCTCATGATGGACTGCGACACTACGGGTGTCGAGCCGGACCTCGCGCTGGTCAAGTTCAAGAAGCTGGTTGGCGGCGGCTCGATGAAGATCGTCAACCAGACGGTCCCGCGGGCGCTGAAGAACCTCGGATACCAGCCCGAGCAGGCTGAGGCGATCATCGAGTACATCGCCGAGCACGGGCACGTCATCGACGCGCCCGTGCTAAGGCCGGAGCACTACGAAGTGTTCGACTGCGCGATGGGTGAGCGCGCCATCAGCCCGATGGGCCACGTCCGGATGATGGCCGCCATCCAGCCAGCGCTCAGTGGCGCCATAAGCAAGACCGTGAACCTGCCGGAGTCCGCGACGGTCGAGGACGTCGAGAAGATCTATTTCGAGGGCTGGAAGCTGGGCCTCAAAGCACTGGCGATTTACCGGGACAACTGCAAGGTTGGCCAGCCGTTGTCGGTAGCGAAGAAGAAGGTTGCCGAGGCCACCGAGCCAGCCGTCGCGCATGATGTCCGCCCCGTGCGCCGTCGCCTGCCGAGGCAGCGTTCCGCTACGGTGACCCGGTTCTCGGTCGCCGGCGCCGAGGGTTACATGACCGCCTCGAGCTACCCGGACGATGGAATCGGCGAGGTCTTCCTGAAGCTCGGCAAGCAGGGCTCGACTCTGGCGGGCGTCATGGACGCGTTCTCGATAGCAGTCTCGGTCGGCCTGCAATACGGGATTCCGCTGGAGTCCTACGTCGCCAAGTTCACCAACATGAGGTTCGATCCGGCCGGCATCACTGACGACCCGGACATCCGGATAGCGACCTCGGTGATGGACTACATCTTCCGGCGGCTGGCCCTCGATCACCTGTCGTACGAAGAGCGAGCCGAGCTAGGCATCCTGACAACTGATGAGCGGACTGCTCAGCTGAATGGCGAGGACCACGCGCCGACAGCTGACGACCTCGACCCCGAGGATCTCGCCCAGTCGGTGCCGGTCGAGAAGGTCCGGCGCTCTGAGCCTGTGGCAGCGGAGCCTGCGGCGCCACCACCAAGCGCCCCGCGGAGCTCGACGGAGCTCATCGAGTCGCAGCAGGGACGGGTCGCGGATGCTCCGCTGTGCCTGACCTGCGGTACGAAGATGCGCCCCGCCGGGAGCTGCTACGTCTGCGAGGGCTGCGGCTCGACCAGCGGCTGCAGCTGATGTGAGCAAAGTTGCGGCAGATGCAACATTCGGCGTGCGCGCGGGAAGCGTGTAACGCCTGATCACGAGGGGTATTCGGATTGGCTCCGGATACCCCTCGTCGACTTTTGGCGAGTCTGCGAAGTAGATTCAACAATGGCCATCGGCAATCCTCCGGTTCCGGTTCCCCCGAAACTGGCCTGGCGCCTGCGTCGACTCGCCGGAGCCCCGCCTCGACACTCCAGGATCAGCACCACCGTTGCCGGTCCGCAGTCCTGGGCCGCCCGCGGCGCACGGAGGCATCTGCCGGAGGACATAGCCGCAGGGAACCCGGTTTAGTCGGGCTTCTAGCAGGTCCACTTCACCGAGTCACTTGCCAGGGCCATCATCACGGAGTTCTCGATCCCGGGCGATCTCGTCCTGGATCCCTTCGCGGGCTTCGGCACGACGCCCTATGTGGCGTGTCAGCTGGTCACCCTGAGAATCCTCTTACCGGCTACTCGACAATGGACGGCGACTACCAGACCTACCTGTGCGAGATGGAGTGCGTCTTCTCGGCAGCCGCCAGCCTGCTGCAGCCCGAGGGCCATGCCGTTGACAATGTTGCGAATCCTGTCTCAGACGGCGTTATCACCCTATTGGCCTGGGACATTGCTCGCAGGATCTCGCGTCACCTGACTTTACGGCAAGAGGTATTTGTCTGCTGGGACGAGCAACCGCCAGGGCTCAGCGGTGACTACTGCCTCGTGTTTCAAAAGCCCCGCTAGCCCCGAGGCGATCGCGCCCGACTCACGGGATCGTTCCCGCGCCTGTTTGGGCCGGTCATCTTGCTACCGCTGGTAGCATAGGTCCATGAGCGCTGATCCAGTCCGCGAAGAAGAGCACGACGAGCATCTGCAGGAAATGATCCAGCTGGTCCGTGTGCTCGACCTACGTGCGCCTGCTGAACTGGCCAGGCTGTTCACGTCGCACGGGTTGGGGGACGACGTCAGGCGGGCCGCTGAGGCCTTGGCCGCCTTGCCCGTCCCTGATGAGCTGCGTTGGAACGCGGAGCTCGTCCAGTTGCTTACGCTTGGGCAGGCAAGGTCCAAGGAACACTCGCCGGACGTCGTCATCGGTGACATGGTTGCGCAGGTTAAGCACGCTGGGTCAGCCCGCAAAGTCAGCGTTTCTATGCCAGAAGACCTCACCTCTGCTGTCCAGCAGCGGGTCGGGCGCGGCAAGTTTAGCCAGTACGTGACTGAGGCTGTTGCCCGGCAGTTCGAGTTGGACCTGCTCACCGAGCTGCTGGAATTGCTTGCCTCTGAGCATGGGCCAGTTCCGGAAAGCGACCTGGCGGAGGCGCGGGCCGCGTGGCCGGCCGACGAGTAGCAGTGGGCGGAACTCTGGTCCTCGACAGTGAAGGACTATCCAAGCTTGCCGCAGGTGATCCACGGGCCCGTGCTCACCTGGAGGCTGCCGTGGCTCGGCGGGCCAGGGTTGCTGTGGGCGCGATCACTCTAACCGAGGTACTGCGAGGCGGCCCGCGTGATGCGGCTGTGCACCGGGTGCTATCAAGGATCACGGTCGTGCCGGTAAGTCCCGAGACCGCTCGCCACGCCGGCGAACTTCTCGGTGCGACGGGACTCTCGGGTCATCGCTGCGCCATCGACGCAGTGGTTGCCGCAACAGCACTAGAACTCGAACGCCCAGTCGTGCTGCTGACCAGCGACCCAGACGATTTGAGCAGGCTGGTTGAAGAACCATCTCGCCCGAAGGCGCAACGCGTCGCAGTCACCCATGTCTGATCTCACCGCGCACTGAGTTGGCTGAGCGGGCTGGTCGGCGTGGACCTGACTGAGGAATACCGCACCCTTCGAATAAGTGCACTCCGCCAGCATTCTGAGCATCGCTCGGGCGAAGTTTTGCCAGCTTGCCGCAATGCCACCAGCCTCGGTCTGGGCGTAGACCTGCCCGCCTCGGTGTCGGCCGGCGCAGCGCGGATGACCGCGAGAGACTGGCCGGAAACCTACTAAAAGAACCTTCTAAACATACTAATCTGCCTTCGAATTAGGTCGTTTAGCGGGTTTATTAGGAGGTTCGTTCTGCAGGACTGGCGCCCGCTGAACGCTGGCCTGATCCTGCACCTGCACCGGCTGCTGTTCGCTCAAACGGCGGTG
>DASXIA010000153.1:0-6013 GCA_036488155.1 Streptosporangiaceae bacterium
CGGCCGGGTGATCGGTCCGCTCCAGGATGGTTCGCCAGGCAACCACTGTTTCGTTGGCGTCGCCCGGCCTGACCACATCCAGGCCGGGGATCGCGCGTAGCGCCCAGAGGTGCTCGACCGGCTGGTGCGTCGGGCCGTCCTCGCCCAGCCCGATCGAGTCGTGCGTCCATACGTAGGTAACGGGCAGTCCCATCAGCGCGGCGAGCCTGACAGCAGGCCGCATGTAGTCGCTGAAAACCAGGAACGTGCCGCCGTACGGCCGGGTCATGCCGTGCAGGGCAATGCCGTTGAGTACGGCGCCCATCGCGTGCTCGCGGATGCCGAAGTGCAGCGTCCGGCCGTAGGCATTGCCGGGGAACATCTTGGTCTGATGAATCTGCGGGATGAACGACGGCTCGCCCTTCATCGTCGTGTCATTGCTGCCCGCGAGGTCTGCCGAGCCGCCCCACAGCTCAGGCAGCACCGGCGCCAGCGCGTTCAGGACGGCGCCGGAGGCCTTCCTGGTCGCCACGCCCTTCTGGTCCGCCGGGAACACCGGCAACGCACCGGTCCAGCTGTCTGGCAGCTGCCGTGCTGTCAGCCGGTCGAACAGAGAACGCTGCTCAGGATTCGCGATCGACCACTCGGCGAATCGAGCATCCCACTCGGCATGCGCTTGCTTGCCGCGGTCCGCGACCTTGCGCGCATGCTCGACCAGCTCGTCCTCCGCCGGGAACGACGTAGCAGGATCGAAGCCGAGAGCTTCCTTGGTCGCTGCCACCTCGTCAGCGCCAAGCGCGGCACCATGAGCTGCGCCCGTGTTCTGCGCATGCGGCGCAGGCCAGGCGATGATCGTCCGCAGTGAGATGAACGATGGCGCTGTGGTAGTTTCCCGCGCGGTCTGGAGCGCGTCGTAGAGCGACTGAACGTCCTCGTGGTAGCCCTCGGCCTGGCGCCAGCTCAGTCGCTGCACGTGCCAGCCGTAGGCCTCGTACCGCGCCGCGATGTCCTCGGACTTGGCGATGTTTGTGTCATCCTCGATCGAGATGCTGTTGTCGTCGTAGAGCACGATCAGGTTGCCGAGCTGCTGGTGGCCGGCAATTGCCGCCGCTTCGTGGCTGATGCCTTCCTCCATGTCGCCGTCGGAGACGAAGGCATAGATGAAGTGGTCGAACGGGCTGGCGCCCGAGCCGGCGCCGGGATCGAGAAGGCCGCGCTCGCGCCGGGCGGCCATCGCCATGCCGACCGCGTTCCCGATCCCTTGCCCGAGCGGACCGGTCGTTGTCTCGACGCCGGGGGTGAGGTGATTTTCGGGGTGGCCCGGGGTTTTGCTGCCCCAGGTCCGGTAGTGCTCAAGGTCGTCGAGAGTGAGCCCGTACCCAGACAGATAGAGCTGAATGTAGAGGGTCAGGCTGGAATGGCCGCAGGACAGCACGAACCGGTCACGGCCTGGCCACAGCGGATCGGCAGGATCGTGCCTGAGAATCTTCTGATAGAGCAGGTACGCGGCCGGCGCCAGGCTCATCGCCGTACCTGGATGGCCTGAGCCAGCGCGCTCTACCGCATCCATCGCCAGGACGCGGATCAGGTCCACCGTCCGCGCGTCATTCTCTGACCAGTCAAGCGCTGCTCGTGCCTCGCTGCTCACGCTGCCTCAGGGCCCCTTTCGCGTTGGACGCCGCCTCGGATTCGACCCTATCGCTGGCGGCACCAGCAACCCTGCCCGACGCGGGTTAACAATCGGCGTCAGGCAGGTCAGCGGGCTGGCGGGGGCGGGAAGGCGGGGGCAGACGGCGTGGAGACGACGGGCCGGCAGAGGGCGGGGACGGGCGGGCAGAGGGGGGCGGGCGGAGGGTGGGTTGGGGGGGCAGGATCGAGCCCTAAGGCAGTGAGCGCAGGAACTTCAGCATGGCGACGTTGACCTGCTCGGGATGGCTGAGGTTGGCGGCGTGGGAGGCGCCTTCGACGCTGACCAGCGTGACCGGGCCAGCAAGCCCGGCTCGCACTGCCTCAGCGCGTTCGATCGGGATCGCGGCGTCAGCGGTGCCGTGAAGGATCAGCGCCGGGCAGCTGATCTCGCCGAGCCGGCCGGTGATGTCATCGCGGTCCATCAGACAGCGGAACGCCAGCCGGAGCTCGTCCCGGTCGGCAGCGGCCCACTTGGTGAACCACGGCTGGAAGTCGACGGGCCCGTCCGGCGAGCCGAGGATGATGGCAGCCACGACGTCCTGGACCGGCGCCGGCCCATGCTCCATCCAGGCCTGCTCCATCTGCTCGTAGGCTGGCGCGACGTCGGGGTTCTCCAGGCCGGCCTGGCTGTCGATGAGGATGAGCGCGCGCACCCGGTCAGGTGCCTTGAGCGCGGCGCGCAGGCTGAGGAAACCGCCCTGCGACATGCCGCCGAGCACCGCTTGCTCGATGCCGAGATGGTCGAGCAGGCCGATGACGTCGCTGGCCGAGTCCCAGTAGCTGAACGGACCGGTGGCCCGCGTGCCGCCGAAGCCGCGCTCGTCCCAGGTGATGACGCGATGTTCGGGAGCCAGGGCCGCGACCTGCGGGTCGAACATGGAGGAGTCCATGAGGTAGCCGTGGCTCAGCACCACGACGGGCCCGTCGCCGCCGCTGTCGGTGTAGGAGACGGTGATGCCGTTCACAGTTGCAGTCGCCATGGCCGAAAGCTATCGCGGGTACGGCGGCCCGGATAGCCCTGATTTTCGCCGGTCAGCCTGCCTCGGCCGGTGCGGCCGTCGGCTGCGGCGCGGGTTCCGGGCGCGCTACATCCGGATCGGTCACCGACCCTCGGTCGCGCAGCGCGTAGGGCAGCAGAAGCGCCGTGACCCATATGGCTACCGAGCCGGTCACGTGGCACCAGACGAGTCCGGCTGGCAGGCCCGTGAAGTACTGCGTGTAGCCGATGACGCCTTGCAGGCCGATAAGCCCGAGCAGCAGCCAGCCGAGCCGGACAGCTTTCGGCGGCGCCGCGGTGAGCCGGAGACCGAGCAGCAGGGCGACCATCAGTCCCGCCAGCAGCCAGCCGATATCCGCGTGAAGCTGGGTGACGCCCTCGAGCGGCAGGTGATAGCGGGGGACGCCGGCTGCGCCCGCCAGCGGCCCGGTGCCGGTGACCACAGTGCCGGCCGTCATCATCAGCGCGACAGTGCCCACGATGCCGATGGCAGCAAGCCGGACTGTCCGGGGGACGAACGGCGTTGGCCTGCCTGTGCCTTCCTGGCACCGTACGTACAGCCCGACGGTCGCGGCGACAAGTGCTACCGAGGCGAGGAAGTGGACCGACACCAATGCGGGGTTCAGGTTGGTGACGACGACGAGCCCGCCCAGGGCTGCCTGCACCACGATCGCAACGGGTTGGGCTGCGGCCAGCCAGATCAGGTCCCGGCGGCGGCGGCCCGCCGCGCGGAAGCGGCAGGCTGCGATGAAAACCCCGATCGCTACCACGAAGATCGCCACGGTGACCAGCCGGTTGCCGAACTCGATCCAGCGGTGAATGAGCGTATCGCCGGTTGCGCCAGCGGCACCGACGCTATTCGCGGTGCAGGCTGGCCAGTCAGGGCAGCCGAGACCGGACTGGCTGAGCCTGACAGCAGCGCCGGTAAGGATGATCAGTGCCGAGACGACGACGCCTGCCAGTGCCCAGCGGCGCACGACCGTTGCCGATGGCGCTAGGAGCACGCCAGCCCAGACTGGCCACCGGCCCGGCGGTAGGGTCCCCGCGGCGCCGGATGTCCCCGTGCTGCCGGACGGCAGGTCGGGGGAGGCGACGGGTTCTGGCACGCACCCCATGGTAGGGGGCATGGCCGGATCGCGCGGAACTGCCTACTACGACGGGTAGGACCCGGCAGCTAGGGAACGGCCGCAGGCAGGGAACCCCGGCAGAGAGCCCAGGCAGAGCGGGCGGCCAGCTGCAGCGCGTTGCCCCACCTGAAGGCGCACGAGCGACCCCAGGGTGGACGGGCACTACACCGAATCGCCAGGCCACGCGCCCAGCGAGGGCCTGGCGGAGTCGTGGACGGGGAGGGTGATTTCCAGGGTGGTGCCGGCGCCGGCGGCGCACCACGAGCCACCAGCGTCGCCACCCGCCGCAGCGCCGCTTGTTCCCCCGCGATCCGGTCATCGCGGGCTCGCCCCGGCAAGAGACGGCGGCCATCCTTCGGAGTTTATCCGCGCCGAGATTCTGCCTGGTCAGGCGCGAGTTTTGGGGAGGCGGACCCAGAATCCGGGGTTGCGAAGGCGATGCCAGCGAAGCGGCCGGAGCCGTGAGCGGAGGCGCCGGCCGCAGATTGACACTCGTTGACATCAGGGGTCATGGGGACCGGCGGGGCCGCTACCGGCATTGTCGGTTGGGATGGCGGTTCCAGGCAGCAGACCGGGCCCGCCGGGGTCGTGGACGGGCAGGGTGACCTTCATGGTGGTGCCTTTCCCAGGCCGGCTGTGCAGATCGAGGTGGCCGCCAAGCGCTTCGGCCCGATCCTTGAGCCTGACCAGGGCGGAACCGTCGCTGAAGTCCGCGCCGCTGCGGCCGTCGTCGCGGATGCGCACGTGGAGGACGCCGTCACGTTCGGCCACTTCGATCTCGGCGGCGGTGGCATCGGCGTGCTTGGCGGTGTTGCCTAGGGCTTCGGAAACGGTGTAGTAGGCAGCGATCTCGACCGGGTCGGGCAGCCGCCGGTCGACCTGGATGTCGAGGCGGACCGGGACGGGTGACCGGCGGGCGAGGGTTTTCAGAGCCGGGGGCAGTCCGCCGTCGGCGAGGATGGCCGGGTGCAGGCCGCGGGCGATCTCGCGCAGTTCCTCGAGCACGTCGTCCAGCCCGGTGGCCACGCGGTTCAATTGCTCGCCGGTGCCGGGCGGCGCGGCGGCTTGTGCGGCGCGCAGGTTCAGGGCGAGGGTTACCAGGCGTTGCTGGGCGCCGTCGTGCAGGTTGCGTTCGATGCGGCGGCGGGTGGCGTCAGCGGTAGCCACGATCCGCGCACGGGAGGCGGTCAGGGCGGCCCGGGCTTCGGCGTTGGCGATCGCGGTGGCGGCCAGTTCGGTGAACCTGGCCAGCTCCGCCTCGGTGCCGGCTGGCAGCGGCCCCGCGCGGGATTCCACGACCGTGATGCCCCATAGCCGCCCCTCCACGCTGACCGGCACGCCGACCGCCGCGCGCAGGCCCGCCGCGCGGACGACCTCGGCGAGCGGGCCCGAGATGTCACGGGTGTCGTCGATCCGTGCTGGCTGGCCGGTCTGGAACACGATCGTGGCCAGGTCGCCCTGCCCGCCCAGCTCATGCCGGGTGCCGACGGGGAAGACAGCGCCGGTGCCGCTCGAGGTGGCAACCACCGTTGCCGTCCCGTCGGAGCCGTACCGGCCCATCGTCGCGTGATCGGCGTGCAGCAGCCGCCCGGCCTCCCCGGTGACCGCGGCGAACACTTCGCCCGGCGGCGCCCCCTGGGCCACTAGCGTCGCTACCCTGCGCAGCGCGGCTTGCTCCTCGGCGAACCCGCGCAGTTCCATGCGGGCCTGGGCGTTGGCGATCGCGGTGGCGGCCAGTTCGGTGAACCCGGCCAGCCGTGCCTCGGTTCCGGCCGGCAGCGGCTCCGCGCGGGAATCCACGATCATGACGCCCCACAGCCTGCCCTCGACGCTGACCGGCACGCCGACAGCCGCGCGGACGCCGACCTCGCGGACGTCATCGGCGATCGGGCCCGAGCCGCTGGCGAAGTCATCGATCCGCGCCGGCTGGCCCGTCTGGAACACCAACGTTGCCACGTTCCGGCCGCCAAGCTTTGCCCGATTGACGGGGAAGGCAACACCGGTAGTACTCCACCTGGCAACTACTGTTCTCGTGCTGTCGGGGTCATACCGGGCCATCGCTATGTAGTCGGCGCCTAGCAGCCGCCCGGCTTCCTCGGCGACCGCGGCGAGGACCTCCTCCGGTGGCGCCGCGCGCGCGACCAGCGTCGCCACCCGCCGCAGCGCGGCCTGCTCCTCGGCGAACCCGCGGAGTTCCACGCGGGCCTGGGTGTTGGCGATC
>DASXIA010000161.1:0-10424 GCA_036488155.1 Streptosporangiaceae bacterium
GACGCGTACGAGGAGATGACGAAGACGTACGCGCCCAACTACTCCAACGCCGTGCTGGTGCTCACCGCGGGCGTCGATAGCGCGCGCCAAGACCTGTCGCTCAGCGCGCTCCTTACCAAGCTCCGGAAGTTGTACAACCCCAGCAAGAAGGTCGAGCTCGTCATTCTCATGTTCGGCCGGCAGGGCGACTTCAGCGCGCTGCAGCAGATCGCGAACGCAACCGGCGGCGTCGCCTTCCAGGTCACTAATCCGGCCGAGATCGGCAAGATCTTCATCGAGGCCGTCTCGCAGCGGATGTGCGCTCAGGGCTGCGCAGCACCGTAGGCGGCCGCGAATACCCGGGGCCGTTCCCGCCCGGTACTTGCTCAAAATTGGCTGCGGATTCTTGTGAACCGGTTGAGGGGGGAGCGCGTCTCTATTGCATGAGGCCCGGCGAGAGCGGGGCGCCGGGCCTCACTCCAAGACTCCTGGTCCTGCGGAGGGCCGGGAGTTTTTGCATGCAGGCGGCGTCAGTCAGCTGACCGTATCTAGCATGTGGTGCGCCCGGGCGATCAGGATCGGCACCGCCGGACCCTCCCGCTCGAAGCCTTCGCCGACGGTCTGGTTCAGCAGGTAACGGGCATGGATGCCTTCCAGAACCACTGCGAGCTTGAAGTAGCCGAACGCGATGTAGTACCCGATGGCGGAGACGTCCCGGCCGGTCAGCTCTGCGTATCTGGCCGCGAACTGACCGCGGGTATAGAAGCCGGGCAGGCCGGTCACCGTGGCACCGACATTCAAGTCCGGGAACGCCTCACCCGCGTCGGCCCAGTACGAGAGGGTCAGGCCCAGGTCAGCCAGCGGGTCGCCGAGCGTGGACATCTCCCAGTCGACCACGGCCGCGATCCGGGCCGGCGTCGTGAGCTGCACCAGCGTGTTGTCCAGCCGGAAATCGCCATGTACCAGGGTGCCCTCTGACTGCGCCGGGTCCGGCAACCCCGCGGTGAGCCTCGCGACCAGCTCCTCATATCCCGGCATCTCCCGGTTATTCGACAGTTCCCACTGGCGCTGCCAGCGGGCGAGCTGACGGGCCAGGTAGCCCTCGGGCCTGCCGAACGTGTCCAGTCCAACCGCCGCCAGGTCAACGCCGTGGATGGTGGCGAGCATCTGCGCCAGCAGCTCCGACAGCTCGCCGGCCTGCGCGGGCGACAGCATCTCGCCGTCCTGCGCGGTCCGCAGCACCCGGCCTTCCACGTAGCGCATGAGATAGAACGGAGCACCGATGATCTCGGGGTCCTGGCAGATGGCCAGCGGCTGCGGGACCGGCACGGCCGTGCCGGCCAGCGCCGACAGCACCCGGTACTCGCGGCTCATGTCGTGCGCCGTGGGCAGCACGTGGCCCAGCGGCGGGCGGCGCAGCACGATCTGGCCACCGTCGAGGTCCAGCCGGTAGGTGAGGTTCGACCGCCCCCCGGCGATCAGCTGAACGCCGCGCAGCTCGCCGAGGTCAGCGAGGCCCGCTTCAGCCATCCATTTAGTCAGCGCAACCGGGTCCGCTATGCCGGGGACGCCGGGAACGCGCTGAATACCGCCGGGAACCTCAATGCCACCTGTCACCTTTCACCTCATCTGGACTTTATCGGTCTGCGATGGCCCCGGTTCTCAGGCCCGCCGGCTGGCGCGGCGCGGGAACCGCATGCCGTAATGATTCCTTATCGGCAGCCGCAGGCACAGGGGCTGCGGGTGATCTGCGGCGTACCTGACCGAACGGTACGGTATGCAACATGAGCGCCGAGAGCCTGTCTCCGACCCCCAGGACCACCCTGCACCGGCTCCGGGAACGCGCACGTACCGAGCGCGCGGATCTCGACGCCGTACTCGATGCCGGGCTGGTCTGCCACCTCGGTGTCGTCATGGACGGCGTGCCGGTCGTGCTCCCGACAGGGTACGGGCGGATCGGGAAGACGCTGTACCTGCATGGTTCGTCCGCCAACCGGTCCCTGCTGACCAGTGCCGGGCAGCAGGTCTGCGTCACGGTCACGCTGCTCGACGGCCTGGTCTGCGCCAGGGCTGTGTTCCATCACTCGATGAATTACCGAAGCGCAGTGATCTTCGGTGAGGCCAGGCTGGTGACCGACCCTGAGGAGAAGCTGGCAGCGCTGCGAGCAGTGACCGATCACCTGGTCCCCGGCCGATGGGCACACGTCAGGGAGCCGAACCGCAAGGAGCTGGCCGCGACGGCAGTACTGGCTTTGCCGCTGGACGAGGCATCGGTCAAGGTCAGGGCGGGCAGCCCGAAGGATGATGAGGAAGATTACGACTCCGGCATCTGGGCGGGCGTACTCCCCGCCGCACTGACCTTCGGAGCGGCCCAGCCGGATCCGGCACTGACTGGTGACGTGCCCGTTCCCGGCCATATCGCTGCCCTGGCCGGCCGGGTGCGGGGAGCGGCACCTGACGTCGTCAGCGACCACTAAGCGCGGCTGGCGCGAGGGCCGGTCTCGATCACCTAGGCTGAACAAATGACTGACCGGCTCGTCTGGATCGACTGCGAGATGACCGGGCTTGATCTCACCAGCGACGCGCTTGTCGAGATTGCGTGCATCGTCACCGACGGTGAGCTCAACCCGCTCGACGACGGTATCGACGTGCTGATCAAGCCCCCGGCTGAGGCGCTCGATGGCATGCAGGATGTGGTGCGGCAGATGCACACAGCCTCCGGCCTGCTGGCTGAGCTCCCGGCCGGGCTAACCCTTGCCGAGGCCCAGGACCTCGTGCTCGGCTACATCAGGCAGCACGTGTCCGAGTCGCGGAAGGTGCCGCTGTGCGGCAACTCCATCGCCACCGACCGGTCGTTCCTGGCCAGGGACATGCCTGAGCTGGACGCGTATCTGCACTACCGGATGGTTGACGTCTCCAGCATCAAGGAGCTGGCGAGGCGCTGGTACCCGCGGGCCTATTTCGCCAGTCCGGAGAAGCACGGCGGGCATCGCGCGCTGGCAGACATCCGGGAGAGCATCCGGGAGCTGCAGTACTACCGGGAGGCCGTCTTCGTGCCCCAGCCGGGCCCGGACACCGCGACCGCACGCCAGCTGGCGGCTCGTTTCGCCGCCGAGCCCGCGGCTAACGGGCAATCCGGTTCTCCGGAGTAACCAGCGCCCGGTATGCTTCGTAGGCCGCCAAGGCATTAAGTTGTCAGGCGGGCATGGTGGGCGTAGCTCAGCTGGTTAGAGCGCCAGGTTGTGGTCCTGGATGTCGTGGGTTCGAATCCCATCGCTCACCCCAAAAATTGCAGGTCAGCGGCCTGCTTCCCGACGACGACAGACTGCTCCCCGGTCTCGGTGTCCGATTTTCGGGGGCGGATCTTGAAAGTCTGCTTCCGTTGAGGGACCAGCAGTCGCCGAGGTGCGGCGCGGGTCATGCCAGCTCTTCCTTGAAGCCCCGCCGCCAGGAGGGGTAGTGCAGCTGCCAGCCGAGCTCGGTCTTGGCCTTGGCGTTGGTGAAGCCGCGTCCCTGGGTCATCATCGTCACCGCCACTTCCCCAGCCAGCGGTCGGGCCAGCCAGGCGGGGACCCGCATCGGCCGCTTCGCCCCCGCGCACGAGGCCAGATAAGGCAGCCACTCACTTGCCGGAGCCGGTTCGTCATCAACGATGTTGAACACCCCCTTCGCCCGTTGCTCCACGGCGAGCACGGTAGCGCTCGCCGCGTCGTCCAGATGCACCCACGAGCAGTACCCGGAACCGCCCCCCACGACCGGGAACTGCCGCTTGCGCACGGGGGCAACCAGGTCGTCGGTGGCGCCCGGCCCGTAGAACCAGCCGTATCGCAGGACCGCGCCGCCGGCCTTGCCGACCACGTCCTCGACGTGACCGAGCGCCGCCATTCCCGGCTCCGCCGCCGTTCCCGTCATCGGGTCCAGCCTGTCCTGCTCGGTCTTCACCCAGCCGCCCTCGCGCAGGCCGTTCCAAGCGGCGTAGCCCTGCGCGACGAAATGGGGGACGCCGGTCGCCTCGGCGGCGGCCAGTAGGTTGTCGGTCCCCTCGGTACGCAGCCGGTTGGTGCCGGCGAACCACCGATCCATGTGCTTCATATCGGGCTTGCCGGCATGCGCCACTGAAATCGCTGTCATCTGATGCACGATCACCTCCGGCCGGGCCTTTGCCACCGCCTCACCAACCGACACCGCATCCAGCCCGTCCATCACCACTCCCTCGGCGCCCAGCCCCTCCAACACCGCCAGCTTGGCCGCACTCGTCGTCGCCGTCACCTGATGCCCCCGAGCCACCAGCTGCGGCACCAGCCGCCGTCCCAGAACCCCGCTCCCACCCGCGACGAACACCCGCATGATCATCAACCTCCTGATTCCAAAGCCTGCCTACGCGACCCGTGACGAAACAGCCCGGCCGTGTGTGACATGGGAGCGGCCAGCAGTTGGAAGAAGATCGTTGGCGGCGCGCCACCGGCCCCGGCCTGTTCTGCGACACGCTGCGGCTGAGACGGGGCCATGCTGATTTGGGTGGGGGTGAGTGACGGCGGCCCGGTTGTCGGGCCGGGGTGGCCGCCGGCTTACCTGGCGAGGTCGGCCGGTTCGTCCAGCCTCGTCAGCTTTCGCGGATTTCGGAGCAGGTACACCCGGGTGACCTGCCCATCCTCGACGACGAGGCTCACCACGGCGGCCTCGCCGGCCACCTCGATCCGGCCCGCGGGCGCGCCGTTGAGCCACACGGTCGTCGAGGCGAACGCGGACCGGCTCGCGCGCGCGAGCACCTTCGCCACCAGCTCGGCCCCGTGGACCGGGGCCAGCGCGGTGGACACCAGCCCGCCGCCGTCGGCGATCAGGATCACGCCTGGCGCCAAGACCTCCATCAACTCCTGCAGCTGCCCGGTCCGCAGCGCGGCCAGAAAGCGCTCCACAACGGCCTGCTGCTCGGCTCGGCTCACCTGCATCCGCGGTCGCCGGGCCGCCACATGCTCGCGCGCGCGCCGCGCGATCTGGCGCACCGCGACTGCGGTCCTCCCGACGGCCCCGGCGATCTCCTCGTACGGCACCTCGAAGACCTCGCGAAGCACGAACACCGCCCGCTCGGTCGGCCCGAGCGTTTCCAGCACGGTCAGCATCGCGATCGAAACGCTCTCTGCCAGTTCGACGTCCTCGGCGACATCAGGGCTGGTCAGCAGCGGTTCCGGCAGCCACTCGCCGACGTAATCTTCGCGGCTGCGCGACAGCGTCCGCAGCCGGTTGAGCGCCTGACGTGTGACAACCTGGACGAGGTAGGCCCGCGGGTCACGCACCTGCGAGCGGTCGACGTCGACCCACCGCAGCCAAGACTCCTGCAGCACGTCCTCCGCGTCGGCCGCCGAGCCGAGCATCTCGTAGGCGACCGTAAACAGCAGGCTGCGGTAGGCGACGAACGGGTCCTCGGTCATGCCACCGGCGCTACTGCGGACTTCTCGGGACGCTTGGCCAGCGGAATCTCACACGCATCGGAGTAGCCCTGCGACGTGATGCCGTGCGCCGTGTTGACCCTGCTCGCCAGGTTGGCGAAGCCGATGAACACGGTGAGCTCGACCATTGCCGCCGGGCCGAGCCGGTCCAACAGGCGCGCGTACAGCTCGTCGGCGACGGTTGTCGGCGTGTTGGTCATGGCCTCGGCGTACTCCAGCACGTCCCGCTCCAGCGGCGTGAACACCTCCGACTCCCGCCAGCGAGGCACCTGGCTCGCCTTGGCCAGGTCCAGGTTGTGGTTCTGCGCCAGAAAGTAGTTGACGTCGAGGCACCAGCTGCAGCCGACCTGTGCCGCGACGGCCATGTGCGCGAACGTCTTGAGACTCGCGTCGACCGCGTCCCACGTGGCCACCCCGGCCGAGAGCGCCTGGCTGGACATGGCCACTTTCGGGTTGTTGTAAGTCACCGCGTCAGGCTCGGGCACGGCGCCGAGCTGCTTGATCATGCTCTCTCTCAGCTCCGCGGGGAGCTCGGCCTTCGGAACGCGTAGCGCCATGGTGTCCTCCTTGGACGTTTGCCTGTTCGGCATGAAGACACCGCACGGCCTGCGCATGTGACAGCCACCGCCACCGAGTACGCCGCGCCGTCGTCGACACCGCAATCAAACACGGTGACCAGGCTGGGATGAGTGAGCCGGGCAGCGTGCAGCAGGCCAGGCGCCGATAGCTATGACGCGCCGACAGCCGCAGCGAGGGCGCGCAGAGCACGGCGAAGCGCGATGGCCGCGTGACCGGCGATTTCCGCATGCTGGCGGTGCTGGTCATAGGACTGCAGGAGCTGCGCGTATTGCTGCTGGATCTGCTGCGGGGTCTGGTCAGGCGGGCCGAACAGCAAGTGCTGGAGGTGGTTGTACAAGTCCTGGGCGGCAGGCGGGGCCACCTGCTTATCAGTAACCCCCGCCGCCAAGTCCCCTACAAGCGTCGCAGCCGCCGCAGCGACAGGCGGCAGGGCATCGACCCGCCTCACCGCTGGCCGCTCTTGCGCAGGACGCACCGATTGCTTTGGTGCAGGCTGCGGGTGGGCTGGTTTGTACGCCTTATGGGCAGCCGGACGGCTGGTAGACGAGTGATGACTCGCGCTCGGCGACACGGATGGTGCCGCTCTCGGCACGCTCGTCGACACACTTGGTGCCGCTCTCGGCGACACGCCTGGTGCTGCTGTGGGCGCAGCGTGAGCGGTTGTGACGCTCAGCAGCACCGCCACCAAGGCCGCCAGCGCCGCCGCGAGCGCACCGGTGAGCACAACCTCGGCCCGGCTCAGGCGCCGTAATCCACCATGGCTCAACCCAGACGGGTCAACATCCTCATGGGGGGTGGCTGGTGCGTTGGGGTTCAGCGCCGCAAGCAGGTCGGCTCTGGCGGCGGCGGCGCTGGCAGGCCGGGCCGCGGGGTTTTTGGCCAGTAGCCGGGTGGTAATACCGTCCAGTTGCGCGGGCACCGTGGATTGCCGCGCCGACGGCGGCCCAGGATCGTCGTGTATATGCCGGTGGGCTAGCCCGACCGCCGACTCAGCCGTAAATGGCGGCTCGCCGGTGAGCATCTCAAACAGCACGCAGCCCAGCGAGTACAGGTCAGACTGCAGGCGAGCCGGATGGCCCGATGCCTGCTCCGGCGACAGGTAGGCCACGGTGCCCAGCACCACCCCAACAGTCCGGGTGCCGCCCGCCGTACCATCAGCGCGAGCGATGCCGAAATCGAGTATCTTCGCCTCGCCGCCGGACAACACGATGTTGGCGGGCTGGATGTCACGGTGCACCAACCCCGCGGCGTGCGCCACCTCCAGGCCCTCACACACCGCGGCCGCGATCGCCACCGCCTGCCCGGGCGGCAAGAACCCCGCATCGTCCAGAACCTGCCGCAACGTGCGGCCCGCCACGAGTTCCATCACGATGAACGCGGTGCCGTTGTCGATGCCGCAGTCGAACACCGTCACCAGCCGTGGATGACTCAGCTGCGCGGCGTGCCGGGCCTCGCGCTCGAACCGGGCCGCGAACCTCGGATCCGCCGCGTACTGCGGGCTGAGCACCTTCACCGCGACCTCTCGGCCCAGCACCTCATCGGTCGCCCGCCACACCGTTGCCATGCCGCCAGTGCCGAGCACCTCCCCCAGCACGTACCGGCCGGCCAGCACCTGACTACCCATCACGACCATGGCACATCCCTAGACCATCTAAAACAGCCAGGACTTCCTGCGGAGTCGCCGCCACAAGAAGGCCAGACGGCAACCCGGACGCCGCCTTCAGGCTCAGCTACGCACGCAGCGTACGCCTACCATTGCTCAGCGTCACCCGGAACGGGCAAAACGGGCGCCTAATATCGGGCAGGCGTCCTCATTAACACACGGCTCGTGAGCAGCCAGCGGCGCATGGGCGACGCGCCGCGGGACCAGTGTTTCGACGGCCAGATCGGGGCCAAGATGCAAGCGCGCGGAAGCTGGCGCAGCGTCTAGTTGGTGCAGGCGTAACACTTTGACCCGGCGCGACGTTCCGGACTACGACATGCCGAACTCTCCCGGTCGTTGCGACAGGACGTGTCCGGAATCCAGCACTCGGCCCTCCGGGCCGCTGCTCGCCGGCAGGGTGCTTCCAGTGGCCCTACGCCGCTGCAGCAGCTGGCCGGCATCCTGGCTGCGCTCGGATCTGCGCCAGCGAGCGACAAGCTAGCTGGCAAGGATGCTGCAGAGGTCGAGTTCCGTAGCCGGATCGGCGTGTCGGCCCGGGCCAGTCGATCACGCCGTAGGAGGTCTACCTTGCTCACTTCGCTGCTCAGCGCTAGAGCTGCCGCGACCGTCGCCATCGCAGCCCTTGGCATCGGTGGTGCCGCCACCGCTGCCTATGCAGGCAAGCTACCCTCGTCAGTCCAGCAGTTCGCTCACGACACCGTCGGGGCTCCCGCTGCGCATCGGAGCCATCACGACGGACGCGCCACCGGCCGACCTGGCACGCCGGTCGGCCCGGACGCCACCGCGCACGCGGCATATGGGCTGTGCACCGCTTACGCGCATTCATCGCAGCATGGCAACGCCTCACACAAGTCGGTGGCCTTCCGCAACCTGGTGACGGCGGCTGGCGGCGCTGACAAAGTGGCGGGTTACTGCTCGGATGTGCCGCACCCAGGCGCCTCACATGCCCCATCGTCGCACCTCAACGGCAAGCCAAGCTCCCTCCCACACCACCCGACCGGCAAGCCGACTTCGCGCCGATCCCACCCGACCGGTAAGCCAAGTGGTCTTCCGAACCCCCAGCGCAGCGGAGCACGTGGAACTGCTGGCCTCTGACGGCTACTGCCTCAGGGTCATCCAGGCCACAGTTCTTGCTGCGAGCCAGCAACTGGCAACGGCCCAGCCGCCAGATATCGGAGTTCACAGGCCGTTCAGTTCCGGGCCTCGGCGGTCCCGGAAACAGTGGACTCCCGTCGAAGCAGACGGCCCGCCAGTAACACTTGACGGCTGTGGATCGCTTCGCTGCTGAAACTGAAGCCTCAACCCCGAGGCTCGACCTTGAAGGAGACTCATGCGCGCAACACGAGCGTCCTTGCTGGCCCGAGCCGGCTCGGCCGCTGCCGTAGTCGTCCTGGCCGGCGGCGGCGTGATGGCCACCTCGGCAGCTGCTGACGCCGCGAGCCATGGCAAGGCACCGCAGCCGACGACGCTGTCGATCAAGAACAAGGCGATCGCGCACAACCACCATCACGCGGACGCGATTACCGGCGTGCTGCGGTCGCACCGCAAGGGCGTCAATGGTGAGACCGTTACGCTGGAGAGCAGGACGGGCAAGAAGCCCCGGTGGGTTTCGGCAGGTAGCGGCACGACCGCCACCGGGACCGACGGGGTCGCCGGCGAAGTCACGATCACGGTGACGGCGCCCACCGTCAAGACCCAGTACAAGCTGGTCTTCGGCGGCGACACCGCCAACCACCTCCGCAAGAGCCACAGCAACACGATCACCATTAAGAAGGCCTGACACTCCCCTGTGAGTGCGGAGTTGCGCACCGGCGGGAACCCGGTCCCTGTCCTCGCCCGCTAGGCAGACAGGTGCCGGCCCGCTGGTGCCACTTCGCGTTAGCAGGCTGGGTGAGAGCGGGAGACAGTCCGCGGGCGGCCCGGTTACCGGGCCGCCCGCGGAGTTGCGTGTGAGGGTACTGGCTCGCCGGTGAGGGTTGCCGGCTGGCCGGATGAGGGTGGCCGGCTGGGCGAGGCTAGAGCGAGCTCGGACTCGGCGAGGGGCTCGGGTGACCCTTCGCCGGCGACGGGGAATGCGTCGGATGCGCGGGCTTTGGCGGATGCGATGGCTTTGGCGGATGCGACCGCTGACCTTGACCGGCTCGGTGGCCGCGCCGCTTGTGATTTTTCTGCTGGCCGGGCTTAGCCGGATGCGCTGAACCGCGGGCCGACGGCGATGACGGCGTCGTGCCAGGGTCACCGGGCTGTCCCGGCCGGTGCTGGCGTCCGCCATGCCCGGCGGCATGCTGCGCGGCCGGCGCGTCGATCACGTGATGGGCGAAATTCTGGACCGAGGCAGGCAGCACGCCCGCGTACGCGGCGGCCGCCGTGCCCGACAAAGCCACCGCTACCGCGGCAGCCGCGGCGGTCAGCCGGGCGCGGCCAGCCATCAGCCGGCGACTTCGGCGGCGGCCGGACGGCTCGCCGGCCAGCGTCAGGGTGCTGGCCGGCGAGCCCGAGCCGGCGAAGGCAGCCAGCGCTGCTGCCTCGCCGGGCAGCCGGACTCCACCTGGCGCTGCTGCCAGCCCGACAAGCTTGCTGGCCAGAACATGCATCCCAGGCGGGGCATCGGGGGGGAGGGGCCGCCTGTCAAGGATCATGTCGAGCAGCAAGTCGTCGTGGTCCCGGCCTGCCAGGCCGGGCATCGGAACCCTGGGCATCTCGCCTGACAAAGCGTCTGGCCCGGTCATACCGTTACACCCGCCTGATCCAGCACA
>DASXIA010000089.1:0-1800 GCA_036488155.1 Streptosporangiaceae bacterium
CGATTGCTGCCTTGGTCGCAGTGTGATGAGGCGCGCAGAACGGCGGCCCGGTCACCAGCGGCCCGTCCGGCTTCAGCGCGCCTGCCACCGAGTGAATCGCGCTTACCTCCAGCACTGCTGCCGGCTCCAGCGACGGCATGATCCCCGGCAGCCGCTCCGCCGGGGGGGCAAAGGTTTTTCGGCATCTAGGGCAGGCGGATGTCGATTCGGCGGTGGTCAGTTCGTAGCGGCAGTGAGAGCCGGCCAAAGACCGGACCCGGATTGACAAACGGGAGTGATCGTCATGACGCAGTGCCTGCTCGCGCTCTACAGCGATTGCGCCGTTCCCAATCTCCCGGAGCGGACGCAGCAGGTGTGGGCCGGCGTCAACGCGTTGGGCGACAAGCTGACGGACGCCGGTGCGTTCGCGTTCAAGAGCCGACTGCTCCCGGTGGTGTCGGCGACAGTGGTGCGCCAGTACGCAGGAGGGAGGGTCAATTGAATCTGCGGATGTGCGAGGAACTAGCTCGTCAGCGCGTGACCGAAGTCGAGCGAGTGGCAGCCGGCCGCGGGTACAGGTCGCGGCCCGCGACTGCGCCAACCCGGACTGGGCGAGGCGGCGCTCTGCCGGCCGGCACTCTGGCCGCCAGCACGGCCTCCGTCCGAGACGCGCGGCCGTCTCTGCGAGCGCGCGCTGGCTGGCGCCTCGTCGATCTCGGCCTCAGGCTCGCCGTCCAGCCGGACTCGGGCCGTGCAGCGACGGCCCGAGCGGCCGGATCCTGACACCAGCAGCGGTTCAGATCTTCGCGACGACAATGCGATGGCTTTGATCTTTGCTTTCGCGCCGGTGATTCGCTTCTCCGTGGTGGTCTCCCGCACCAGGAAGGCGTGGGTGATCTCGGGCATGGTCAGGCCGGCGACCATGCGCAGCGTCAACGCCACGCGGTCTGCATCGCGAGCGGCGGGTGGCAGCACCCGTCCCTGAAGACCCCGGCCAGGTGGCAGCCTGGCGGACATCTTCTCGGTCCTCGCTTGGCGTCTGGCCCCGGTCAGCCACCGCGGCACACGAGGACGGCTCCGGATCCGCGAGCCTTACCGCACCGGTTAACTGTCGGGAGCCCCGGCGACCTGGTCCCAGATCGCCAGCAGCCTGGACGTGCACTGGCCAGCGGCCGGAGCGGGCTGAGCCTGCACTTGACGGTGTCGGGAAGAACCCGGTTGAAAGCTAGGCAGAGCACAAGAGAACGGCGGAGCACGCGCCCGACCTAACCATGCCTGAACGTGCGGCCAGTTCAGCCAACCCGACCTGGGCGACGTTGATGCGACGCCGCGCCAGGCCGGACCACGCCACTACCGCCACCCACGATTGCTGCCTTAGTCGCAGTGTGATGGGGCGCGCAGAACGAGTCCTCAGTCACCAGCGGCCGGTCGGGCTCATCCCGTTGCTGACCGGCGACACATAGATGTCCTAGGCGGCCTGTTCGTGAACGCCGTTTTGTCCGGGCATGCGCACCAACGAGGCGGGGTCCCGGCCAGGTGTTATGAGTCGGCCCGCCAGCATGAAGCACAACCTGCGTTCCCCGGATCCTGCGGCTCGGGTTGCATACTCTGCGCGTTCTGGCCGTCGCACCCGGTTATCAGTTGCTGATAGCTTCGATGCGGTGAGCATGCTCGACGGTCTAGTCAGCGCGCCGCTCAGGCGACCCGCGGCGCTTCGGGCGGCAGTGTGGGTGCTGGCTATCGCCGGGCCTGTGTTGCTGACGCTCGCGGCGCTGCCGCTGCATTCGGCCCTGTTCGCGGGCGGATTCCAGTTCTCTGCAC
>DASXIA010000173.1:0-2270 GCA_036488155.1 Streptosporangiaceae bacterium
CGGCCGGGGAAACGAGGAGTGTCGCGCCGCCGGGTATCGGGTCGCGCAGCGAAAGCTGGCCGATGTCGTGCATCAGTGCCGCGTACTCCAGCGCCAGCAACTCCGGCTCGGCCAGCCCCAGGCCGCGTCCGACGGCTACCGCGAGCCTGCTGACGCGACGGGAATGGCCGGCCTCCACATAGCCCGCTACCTCAGTGACCCGAGCCAGGGACCGGACCGTCTGCAGGTAGGTGGCGCGGATGCCGGCGTAGCGACGGAATGCGAGCTGGGTCACCAGCAGCGGTCCGATAAACACCAGGAGCTCGCCCAGCCCCACCCGCTTGGCGCCGAAGACCGCGATGATGACCGAGGCGCCCACCGCCAGGCCGAGCGGCCACTGCAGCCGTATCTCATCTCGCATGGCCACCGAGAACCGGGCGCCCACGTCATCAGCCCGGATCAGCGCGCCAACCAGGGTGTCGACCAGCCAGCCCAGGAGGAACACCAGCGCAAGGACGGAGAACTGGAAGCCCCACCACACGGTTTCGTGGCCGAAGCCTGCCGAGACGATCGGCCGGAAGATAAACGCTACGCACGACACGGCGACCAGCCGCGTGCACATGCCAGTCAGTCCGGCTGACCGGCCCGCCGCGATATGCGGCAGTGAACCGACGGCCATGCCGATCGCCGCGACCGCGACGACCATGAGCGCGTCGTACTTGACGGCTCCGTCCGGCTTCGGTAGAGCCAGCAGCAGGGCATAGGCCATCGCCCCGACCATGGCGATGGGCGCGGCCTCGCGCCCGCCAGGCAGCGCTAGCCTGAACAACTCTCCGAACGCGATGAAGCCGCCAAAAGCTAGCGCGGCCGGGAAGTTGACCTGGAGAGGATGCAGCGCAACTACGCCGGCGAATGCCGCGATTACCAGCATCGCGGAAGCTGCCATCAGCAGTATCCGGCCAGAATCCAGGGCCTGCCAGTAGGCCATCCGGGCCGGCGGTGTGCGCCTCGCAATTGTTCCGCCGGTCACGGCTCCACCACCCGCAGCGGCGCTGTCGGGTCGTCGTGATCCTTCACGGTCACGGTCGTCTGGTCTGCCGGCTTGGCCGCGGGCTCAGGCAGCTGCCAGGGCTCCTTCTCGATCGCTGCGATGAATGCCTCCACGACCACTGGGTCGAACTGCGTGCCGGCGCCCTTGCGCAACTCGCCGAGCGCGAATTCGATGCTCTTCGCCTCGCGGTACGAGCGAGTCGTGGTCATCGAGTCGAACGCGTCGGCGACCGCGATCACGCGGGCGAACTCGGGGATTTCATGCCCGGCGAGGCCCATCGGGTAACCTTTGCCATCTATTCGCTCGTGGTGGTGCATGATTCCGTTCAGCGCCTCGAAGAGGAAACCGATCTCCCTGACGATCTCCAGGCCGCGCATCGGGTGCAACTGGATCGCAGCGAATTCGTCCTCGGTGAGGGCACCGGTCTTCTGCAGGACCTGAGTTGGCACCCCCAGCTTGCCGACGTCGTGCAGCATGCCAGCGAACATGATCGCCTCGGTCCGCTCGGTGCTCATGCGTATCTGCCTGGCGATCATGACAGCACCACGGGAAACGCGGTCGCCGTGACCGCGCGTGTAGTAATCCTTGGTCTCTACTGCCTGACAAAGCGCGTTCATGGTCGCGGCGTAGGCACGCTGCTGCTCGGCGAACTGGCCCATGGCCCAGCGCGCGACAAACAACGGCACCAGCACCAGCGCCGCGGCGAACCAGCCCATGATGGCCCACAAGGACGCGATGACCAGACCCAGGCACGCGTAACCGAGATCGGACGCAAGCAGCAGTGTCAGGCTGGACTCCAGGCCGTCCCGGCGCCACATCCCTCTGCCCCGGTTGAGCCGGTGGACCCCCCAGATCAGGCCGTGATTAGCGATCACATGCACCGTAGCGGCGGCAGCGAACGGCAGCAGGATCGTCCGGAAACTACCCGGGCCCGGCAGCCCGGGCACAGCGTGGCAGGCTAAGTACGCCCAGCCGGCCGCAAGGCCGGAGAGCGCGTACATCGCGCCGTTGAACAGCCGTTCGGCCAGCCGCAGATGGCGTTGCAGGCTCAGCAGCGCGGTCGCTCCGACCAGTGCGGCGGACACCGGGCCGAGCAGCACCACGGCGGCGAGTGTGGCAGAGGAACTGGGGGACCATCTGGTCTGGCGTGACGTCATCGGGGTCGCGCCCGAGTCGCAGACCAGGAACAGAACCTGAAGCGTGATCAAGGCCGCCAGGGGATTATGCAGATAATGCGATG
>DASXIA010000224.1:0-9915 GCA_036488155.1 Streptosporangiaceae bacterium
TTGTACAGACTGCAATCGCGGATAGGACCTAGCCCGTGTCCGGCGCACTCAGATGGTCACTGTAAGTTGCCTACTGAGGCCGGGGACTGCCGGCAGTAGGGCTAATCCGGCATCTTGGGAGGACAGAAGTGACGGAGGAGACCACGGCGTCCGCGATGGCGGCCATGGCGTCTGGTAGCTCCGTGCCGCCCGGAAGCTCAGTGTCGCCCGGAAGTTCAGCGGCGACCGGAAGCCCGGCGACCGGAAAGCCAGTGCCAACGGGAAGCCCCTTGCCGGCCGGATCTTCGCCACTGGCCGGCCCTGCACCCGCAGCCGCTTCCGGTGACGGTGCCGGCGGTGACAGGGCCAGCACCGCGTCCGGTCCGCTGATGACCGCCCGCCCGCTCGATGTCGCCGCCGACCAAGTGACCGTCCGCATGCCCGCGGACGGTGCGTACCTCTCGGTGCTGCGCACGGCGACCGCGGGTCTCGCTGCTCGCCTCGACTTCACCCTGGATGACATCGAGGACATGCGAATCGCGGTGGACGAAGCCTGCGCAATGCTCCTCAGTCAGGCGATTCCGGGCAGCAGCCTCGAGTGCAACTTCGCGCTCAGCCCCGACGATATGACGATCACCGTGTCAGTCCCCTGCCTGAACCCCCGCCCCCCGTCTGGAGAGACGTTTGCGTGGACAGTGCTCTCAGCCCTGGCCGGCACCGTGGAGGCGCAAGTAGGACCGGGAGACAGGCTAGCCATCGTGATGCGCAAGGGCCGCCCGAATCCGGGGTCGGTGTGACGGGGGAAACAGAGGTCGCCTTGACCGAGGAGTTCGAGATGATGTCGACAGCGCCGGCCAGGGGGGGACCTGGGGCTAATGACGCCGACAACGGGCTGCCGTCGGTGCTGGAGATTGGCGAGAGGGCCGATCTTGGCGGGCTCGCCGACCCGGACGAGCTCGCCGAGGTTGCCGAACTAGCCGACGCCGGTGACCTAGCCGACACGGGAGAAATCGCCGACTCCGACGAGCTGCCTCCTCCCCCGGCCAGGGCGCAACACGGAGCACGCGAGCGCGGGCACGCGCGCGAGCTGTTCGAGCAGCTGTCCGCGCTGCCTCCGGAGGACGCTGAGCGGCTGCGGATCCGCAGCGAACTGGTCGAACTGCACTTGCCGCTGGTGGAGTACCTGGCGCGCAGGTTCCGTAACCGGGGCGAGTGGCTCGACGACCTGACCCAGGTCGCCACGATCGGGCTGATCAAGTCCATCGACAGGTTCGACCTTGACCGCGGCGTGGAGTTCTCTACCTACGCAACGCCGACGATCGTCGGTGAGATCAAGCGCCACTTCCGGGACAAAGGCTGGGCGGTCCGCGTGCCCCGGCGGCTGCAGGAGCTGAAGCTCGCGCTGGCGAAAGCCATCGGTGAGCTCGCGCAGAACCTCGGCCGGGCGCCTACCGTGTCCGAGCTAGCCGAGCACCTGCAGATGAGCGAGGAGGAGGTCCTGGAGGGCCTGGAGTCCGCCAACGCTTACTCGACGGTGTCGCTGGACGCTCCAGATTCTGGCGACGATGACGCGCCAGCGGTTGCCGAGTCGCTCGGCATGGTCGATGACGCGCTGGAGGGCGTGGAGTACCGGGAATCACTCAAGCCTCTGCTCGAGCAGCTGCCCCCGCGCGAGAAGCGGATCCTGCTGCTGCGGTTCTTCGGCAACATGACCCAGTCCCAGATCGCCACCGAGCTCGGCATCTCGCAGATGCACGTGTCCCGGCTGCTAGCCCGGACACTGGCCCAGCTGCGCGAGGGCCTGACAAGCGAAGATTAGCCCGAGGGTGCTCGTTCCCCGGAGTTAGTCAGGATTTTCGTGCCCGGCCGGGAGTGAGCAGTTCGATACTCGCCGGCGCCAATAGCGCGCCAAACCCGGTGATAGCCACCACAATGGCCGGAATGCCCAAGTCGAGGCGCGGCGCCTGAATCATGTAAATGGCGAGGATCCCGGTAAACAACTGGGTCAGCATCGCCGGGGTCCTGGACCAGCGGCGGCCGCGGCTCAGGCCGCGTGCCACGTAGGCCAGCGCGACCGCGGTCGCGATGCCGATGAGAGTGATCGCAACGCCGCTGTCGCGATGGTAGGACTTGCCCGTCAGCGCATCGACGCCGGCGATCAGCGCGGCGACTAGCACGCCTACTGCCTCCACTGCCTGCACGACAGCAGCGATGCGGACCGCTGTCGGCAGCTGCCGCGGCCCGGTAAGTGCCTGCGCCGGCCCGGACTCCGGCGCCGCAGGCACGGCCGCGGCTGACGCCCTGCGCGACTGCCGGGCCGGTTGTGTGCGGGGCTCTGGCGACGACGCGGCCGATAGCTGACTAGCCTGGGCCCGTGCGCGCGCTCTTGATCGTGAACCCACACGCCACCTCCACAACCCGCGGCCGACGGGATGTCATTGTTCGCGCCCTCGCGTCTGCTGTCGACCTAGAGGTCGTTGAGACACGTTACCGGGGTGACGCCACCAGACTGGCGTCGACTGCGGTGTCTGACAAGTTCGGACTGGTCATGACCCTGGGCGGGGACGGCACTGTCAATGAAGCAGTGAACGGGCTGCTGGGCGGGGCGGACCAGCCGGAGGGCAGCCGCGAGCCGCCGCCCGCTCCCGAGGACATCCCTGCGCTGGCCGCCCTGCCGGGCGGGAACGCGAACGTGTTCACCCAGTCACTCGGCCTCCCGGCCGACCCGGTGGACGCAGCCGGCCGCCTGATCGCCGATTTGGCCGCGGGTAACGAGCGGTACGTCGGACTCGGTACTGCGAACGGACGGTACTTCACCTTCAACGCCGGCTTGGGGCTCGACGCGGAGGTAGTGCGAGCGGTCGAGGGCAGGCGTGCGGCCGGGCGGCGGCTGACTCCGGCTTTGTACGCCTGGACGGCGCTGAACCAGTACTACCGCGTCACTGACCGCCGGACTCCCGCGATCAGTATCGCCGAGCCGGCCGGCTTCTGCCCCGCTCCGGTCTATTCCTGCATCGTGTCCAACTCGGCGCCGTGGACCTATCTCGGCAGCCGGCCGGTGTTCACAAACCCCGATGCCAGTTTTGACACGGGACTCGACCTGCTGGTACTTCGCAGCCTGGGGACAGTCGCCACCGCGCGCACGCTGCGACAGATGCTCACGGAGCGGACCCGGCCGCCGCGAGGCCGGTCAGTACTGTCTGGCCACGACCTGCCAGGGATCGAGTTGCGAGCGAGCCGGCCGGTCGCTTTCCAACTGGACGGCGAGTACGTGGGCGAAGCCGAGGAAGTCAGCCTCTGCTCGGTGCCCGATGCGCTGCGGGTTATCGGTTAGCGACACGTTAAAACGTGCCCGGATTGGCAGACGCCTCTTAATAAAGTCTTAGATATGTAGCTAAAGGCCTTATACCGCCTGTGACGGGCACCACTCTTCGTACCTCGGGCACCGCCACTCATCCCGGCCATGTGACTGAGATGACACCGAAATCCTGCCGAACCTTTGCTGAAGCCTCTTGCGATTGATAGCCGACCTTGAGAGGGTTATAACGCTCCTGGTGAACGGTGTGCCGAGGCATGCTAAGCCGGGTCGGCGACGTGAACGTGGGCGCGGCCGGGCCTGGACTCCGAGGGGCGAACGGGGCGCAAGCTCCGGCGTGGTGCAAGTCGGCGAGATTCGGCGCCTGTTGACACCGCGCACCCTGGTAGATCATCGGTGGCGCTGGATAATCACCGTGGCGCCGGGGTACGCACAGCATCGCCGATTTAGACCGTAAGCCGGGATCAAAATCGTACGTAGTTCGCATAGACTATAGCTCGTGAAATGATTCACAAGCGCGACAGCAGCCCAGGCCAAGGCAGGACCTGAGGCGCAAGGAGGAGTGGACTCATGGACTGGCGTCACCATGCCGCCTGCCGTGACGTGGACCCGGAGCTTTTCTTCCCGATCGGGAATACCGGGCCTGCGCTACTCCAGATCGACGAGGCCAAGCAAGTGTGCCGGCGGTGCAAGGTCATGGAGCCATGCCTGCAGTGGGCACTCGAGAGTGGCCAGGACGCCGGTGTCTGGGGCGGACTTAGCGAGGACGAGCGGCGCGCGGTCAAGCGCCGCAGCAGGGTCGCGGCTCGCGCGGGAGCCTGAGGACGAGCGGCGCCGCGTCCCGATGGGATAGCAGCGCCGCTTATCCGGTCATGCTTATCCGTGCACTGGTCGGCCCGCCACGGTGTTAGTCCGTGACTGTCAGCCGACCATGTTAGTCCGTGACGGTTAGCCGACAACGGTGTTAGCCCACCACGGTGTTAGCCGACCAGGGTGTTAGCCGACCACGGGCGCAGCGTCAGCACGCTGAACTTCCAGCGGCAGCTCCACGAGCACCCTAGTCCCGCCGCCTGGCCGAGGCGCGATTTCCAGGCGGCCGGTCAGTTCTGTCAGCACCAGCGTCCGCACAATCTGCAGGCCAAGGCTCGTTGTCGAGTCCAGATCGAATTCGGCAGGCAAGCCGACCCCGTTATCTGACACCGTGACCGTCAGCTTGCCAGGGCTGCGTACGGCGGAGATCTCCAGGAACCCGGAACTCGTGCCCTGACCGGACCGGCTGAGGCCGTGCTGAAGCGCGTTTTGCAGCAGTTCGGTCAGCACGAGCGCCAGCGGTGTCGCGATCAGCGCCGGCAGCAGACCGAACTCCCCGAGCAGCCGCGGCGTCACCCGCGCTTCTGGCGCCGAGACCTCGCCTGCCATCATGGCCACCCGCTCGGCAATCTCATCAAAGTCTACGATCTCGTCCGGGACTCGGGACAGCGTCTCGTGCACCATCGCGATCGAGCCCACCCGGCGGACCGCCTCGTCCAGCGCAGCCCTGGCCTCCGGAGCGCGAAGCCGCCTCGCCTGCAGCCGCAGCAGCGCAGCCACCGTCTGCAGGTTGTTCTTAACCCGGTGGTGGATCTCCCTGATGGTCGCGTCCTTGGTGAGCAGCTCGCGCTCCCGGTGCCGCAACTCGGTCACATCCCTGAGCAGGATGAGCGCCCCGGCCCGCTCGCCATCCACGACCAGCGGGATGGTGCGCAACTGGACGACCGAGCCATTCGCGTCGATCTCAGTCTCAGCATGCGCGCGACCGCTGGCCGCGACCATCAGCGAATCATCACGAGGGACGCGGCCAGCGCAGAGCCTGGCCGTCAGCGGGCCGAGTTGCTTGCCGACTAGGTCCGCGGTCAGCCCGAGCCGCCGATACGCCGAGAGGGCGTTCGGGCTGGCGTAGGTCACCTTGCCGGACCGGGTGAGCCTGAGCAGGCCGTCTCCGACCCGAGGGGACCTGACCAGGACAGGCTCCTCACCTGGCGCCGGGAACATGCCGGCCGCCACCATCTGGGTGAGATCATCGGCTGCCTTCAGATACGCCAGGTCCAGGCGGCTCGGCGTGCGGGCGAAACTCAGGTTGGTCGATCGCTCGATCACCGCGACGACGTGGCCATCACAGGTCACCGGGATCGTCTCGTGCCGGACCGGTACCCCGCGAGTCCACTCCGGGTCGCCCTCCCGGCACACCCTTCGCTCGGTATAGGCGGCTGCCAGCAACGGCTGCTCGGCACCGGGCCGCACCATGCCCACGATGTCATCGGGGAGCGCCGTCGGAGCAGTCGTCGGGCGTATCTGGGCAAGTGCGATCCAGTTGGTGACCGCCTCGCCGCCCGGCTGCCCGGCCTCGCCGCCCGGCTGACTGCTGTCGCCGAGCGGCGCCCACAGCACCAGATCAGCGAAGGACAGGTCTGCCAGGAGCAGCCAGTCAGAGATGAGCTCATGCAGCCAGTCGAGGCCTGGTCCGCGGATCCCGGCACGTCCGGCCAGGTCAGTCAGGGTCGGCACCTATCAATCATCGCAGGCCGCGCGCATAGGCTCGCCCATCCATGCGGGTACCCCCGCAAAGCGGGCACGCGACGGGACAGACGACCTGCTGGTAACGTCGCGCCATGAGCCAGGATGAGCGGCAGGCCCACGGTGGCGCCCAGGCGGTCGCTGCGGCGCGGCGGCATGGCGTGCAAGCCCTGTTCACGCTGTCAGGCGGGCACATTTTCCCGGTCTACGACGGCGCGGTGCGGGCTGATCCGCCGATGCCCATCGTGGATGTCAGGCACGAGCAGACTGCGGTGTTCGCTGCCGAGGCCATGGCCCGGCTGACTCGCACCCCCGGTTTCGCCGTCCTCACTGCGGGCCCAGGTGTCACCAACGGCGTCAGCGCGGTCACGACAGCGCAATTCAACGGCTCGCCGCTGGTCGTACTGGCCGGACGCGCACCCGACGGCCGATGGGGTTCAGGCAGCCTGCAGGAGCTCGATCACCCGCCGCTCCTGGCGCCGGTCACCAAGCGGGCCTGGACGGTGCACGCGCCCGGCCAGGTCGGCACGGCGACCGACGAGGCATTCGCGCTGGCCAGCTCCCGGCACCGGGGGCCGGTCTTCCTGGACGCGAGCCTGGAGGCGCTCTACGGGACTGGCAGCCCAGCAGGCGCGGAGACTCAACCGCCGGCAACCGGCGCGTCCGGTCTCCATGGTGCAGACGGGCCAGCAAGGCGACACCAGCCCGACCCGGACGCCATCACTGCTATCGCCCGCCTGGTTGCCAGCGCGAGCAGGCCGGTGCTGATCCTGGGATCGGACGTCTGGCTCGATGGTGCCGAGCGTGCAGCCCGGGCGGCAGCCGAGGAACTGCGGCTTCCGGTCATCGCCAACGGCCAGGGCCGCGGCATCCTGCCTGCCGGGCACCCCCTGCTGGTCACGCGGGCGCGGGCGGTGGCGCTCGGCGAGGCCGATCTGGTTCTGGTAGCGGGCACTCCGCTGGACTTCCGGCTCGGCTACGGGAGCTTCGGCGGCAAGAACGGGACTCCGCCCGCGCGGGTCGTGCATCTCGCCGATGCGCCGGGACTCATAGCCACCCACTGCGAGCTTGCCGGATCGGTTGCAGGGGAGCTTGCGGCGGTCTTCAGCGGCCTGGCGGACGCGGCGGGCAACGGCCCGGCAGAGAGCGCGGCCTGGACGCAGGACTGGCTGCCCCGGCTCCAAGCCATCAGCAAGCAAGCCACGGCCGATGACACTGCCCTCCTGTCCAGCAACGCGAATCCGGTGCACCCGCTGCGCATCTACGGGGAGCTGGCCCCGCTCCTCGCGGATGACGCCGTGGTCATCGGCGACGGCGGCGACTTTGTCAGCTACGCGGGTAAGTACGTCGAGCCGCAGCAGCCGGGCGGATGGCTCGATCCGGGTCCGTACGGCTGCCTGGGGACCGGTCTCGGCTACGCCATAGCCGCGCGGCTGGCACGGCCCACAGCGCAGGTCGTGCTGCTGCTTGGCGACGGTGCTGCCGGGTTCTCCCTGATGGATGCGGACACTCTTGTTCGCCACGGCCTGCCGGTCGTCATGATCTGCGGCAACAACGGCATCTGGGGACTGGAGAAGCACCCGATGCAGGCGCTCTACGGCTACGATGTCGCGGCCGACCTGCAGCCTGGCTGCCGCTACGACCAGGTCGTCACCGCTCTGGGCGGCGGCGGCGAACTAGTCAGCGACCCGGCTGACATCGGTCCCGCACTTCGCCGCGCATTCGACTCGGGTATTCCGTACCTGGTCAACGTCGTCACCGATCCGAGCGACGCCTATCCGAGGTCCACAACCGGCGTCTGATGACGCCGGCGGGCTACTCGATGACAGCGATCAGGTCGCCTTCCTGGACGACATCGCCTTCAGCCACCGCGAGCTTAGTCAGCGTTCCGGATCCCTCGGCGAGCACCGGGATCTCCATCTTCATGGATTCCAGGATCACCAGCGTGTCGCCGTCAGCGACGGTGTCTCCTTCGGCCGCCACGACCTTCCAGACGTTCGCCACCATCTCCGCGCGAACCTCGCTCATGTGCCCTCCTCGCTGTCAGCCGTGGCCGGCCGTTACGTTCATCATCACCGCTCGCCCGCTATCCCGCGCGCAGCCGGCCAATCAGCCCGGTGTCGTAGTCACCGGAGGCAAATTCCGCCGACGCGAGCAGCTCGCCGTGGAACTCCAGGTTGGTCTTGAGCCCGCCGATCCTGAACGCCGCAACCGCTGCCTTCGCCCTGCCGAGCGCCTCGGCCCGGTCCGCGCCGTGAAGGCACAGTTTGGCCAGCAACGGGTCATAGAACGGGGTCACTGTATTGCCTGCGGCGTACCCGGCGTCCACGCGCACGCCCGGCCCCGCTGGCTCGTCCCACTCGGTGATGGTCCCCGGACTTGGCAGAAAGCGCTTGCTGTCCTCGGCGTAGATCCGCAGCTCGAGCGCATGCCCGGAGCGGGCCACGTCCTGTGCCGGGAAGCTGATGTCCTCACCGGCAGCGATGCGGAACTGCTGCTCGACCAGGTCGATGCCCGTCACCAATTCGGTCACTGGGTGCTCCACCTGCAGCCGCGTGTTCATCTCCAGGAACATAAAGTCGCCGGTCGCGACATCGACCAGGAATTCGACTGTGCCAGCGCCCAGGTACTTAACGGCCTGGCCAGCCTGCACCGCGGCGGCGAGCATCCTGGCCCGCAGCTCCGGGCTGATGCCTGGCGACGGAGTTTCCTCCGCCACCTTCTGGTGCCGCCGTTGCACCGAGCAGTCGCGCTCGCCCAGCGCGAGCACGCGGCCATCGGCCAGGCCCAGTATCTGTACCTCGACATGCCTGGCGCGCTCGACGTAGCGCTCGAGCAGGATGGCCGGGCTGCTGAAGAACCGCTCTGCGCGCGACCTGGCAGTCTCGAAGCCCGCAGCCAGCTCTGCCGGACCGGCAGCCGCGCTCATGCCGATGCCGCCGCCGCCCGCAGCAGCCTTGATCATTACCGGATAGCCGATCTGCCCGGCCGCAGCCAGCGCAGCGGCCACGTCTGCCACCGGCTCCCTGGTGCCGGCCGACACCGGCACGCCCGCCTGCTCCATCAGGTTCCGGGCGTTGATCTTGTCGCCCATCTGCTCCATGGAGTCCGGGGACGGGCCGATCCAGATCAGTCCGGCCTCCAGCACGCTCGATGCGAATGCCGGGTTCTCAGCCAGGAAGCCGTAACCGGGGTGGATCGCGCGAGCACCGGTCCGGTCGGCGGCAGCCAGCAGTGCCGGGCCGTTCAGGTAGCTTGCGGCTGGCTGCGCCGCGCCGATGAGAACCGCCTCGTCTGCCTCGCGTACGAATGGCAGGCCAGCGTCGACCTCGGAGTACACGGCCACCGAGCGGACGCCGAGCTTGCGGGCGGTGGCTATGACCCGCCGGGCGATCTCACCACGATTGGCGACCAGGACCGATTCGAGCACGATCGGCAGCCTACAGGCGTGACGGGACCCTTCGCGCCGCCACCTCGGCCAGCACGGCTACCACGCCAGCGTCGTATTCCACCGGGTCCAGGCGCATCCGCTCGAGTGCCGCCGCCGATCTGTTCCGGTCGGTCGAGCTGCCGACCATGTCATCAAATGCGTTAGCCGCTTTGATGATCATGCTGCCCAGCGGCGGGGCCGGCTCATGGCCGCGGGCGGGCCGGCTCTGGTACCGGACCAGCTCGGCGACGTCGTCAAGCACGCCGGCCGTCCGGATGACCTCAGCGCCCAGTTCCGCGATGCGCTCCTGGTCGGCCGGGGAAACGAGGAGTGTCGCGCCGCCGGGTATCGGGTCGCGCAGCGAAAGCTGGCCGATGTCATGCATCAGTGCCGCGTACTCCAGCGCCAGCAGCTCCGGCTCGGCCAGGCCAAGCCCGCGTCCGACGGCTACCGCGAGCCTGCTGACGCGCCGGGAATGACCGGCCTCCACGTAGCCCGCTACCTCAGTGACCCGAGCCAGGGACCGGACGGTCTGCAGGTAAGTGGCGCGGATGCCGGCGTAGCGGCGGAAGGCCAGCTGGGTCACCAGCAGCGGTCCGATGAACACCAGGAGCTCGGCCATTCCCGCCGCGTCAGC
>DASXIA010000259.1:0-19708 GCA_036488155.1 Streptosporangiaceae bacterium
TGCGGGACTGCGCAGGGGCCGGGCAAGGTCGCGGGCATCGTGCGGGCCGAGCGTTGTGGGGCTGATGCTCTCGTGAGCGCGCGCGATGGTCACCCCGTGTTCGGCCAGCAGGGTGTAGAGGCCTAGGCGGCCGAGTTCCGCCGACTCAGCGACTTGGGCCAGCGCGGCCGGGAGGTAGGAACTCTGGACGATCAGCGGCCGGCCGTTCGATAGCCTCAGCCGGCGCAGCAGGAACACTTCGCCGGGGGAGCCGAGGCGGGCAGCGACGTCGGCAGGCGGCGTTACCGTTTCTGCGGCGAGCAGCGTGGTAGTGATCTTTGCGCCCTGGGCGGTGAGGTCGCTGGCGAAGCTGCCCAGGTGGCCAAGGTTGTAGGTGTAGTGGGCGGTGGCGAAGGTACCGCTGCCGTGGCGTGTCTCGATCAGCCCGTCGTCGGCGAGCAACTGCAGGGCTTGGCGCAGGGTCATGATGCTGACGCCAAACTCGTCAGCGAGCTCGCGCTGGGAGGGTAGCGGACTGCCGGGAGGCCACTGGCCGCTGATGATGCGCTGCCGCAGGGTGCCGTGGATGCGCAGGTACTTGGGCTGGCGATCGCCGACATTCCACCCGGCCGGACCGCGCGTTGCAGGTCCGTCCTGGTATCCCGGCCGGTCACCTGTTCCTGGTCCCATTGCCACAATCATATCGGTCTTCTAGAATTCTAGAAGACTTTGAGGAGTTGGGCGTGAACGCACCCGGAACGCTCGCGGCGCTCGCACCCGGTGACGCCGGGGAAGTGCTAACCCTTCAGCGAGCCGCATTCGTGACCGAGGCCCAGGCTCACCGGGATCTTCACATCCCGCCGCTGACCCAGACCCTGGCGGACCTGCATGCCGAACTGAGCGAACGGTGCTGCCACGGCTGGGGCATTCGCGAGGCGGGCAGGCTCGTAGCCTGCGTACGTGCCCACGTCAGCGGCGAGACCGCCGAGCTTGTCCGGCTAGCGGTTGCCCCCGACCGGCAGGGGCGCGGAATCGGCACCAGACTGCTGCTCGCGACGGAACATCTTCTCCCGTCGCTGGTGCAGACCATCGGCTTGTTCACCGGCCAGTACAGCCAAGCCAACCTACGGCTCTACCACCGCCACGGATACCGGCAGACGCACACCGCCCAAGCGGGCGGCTACCTGCTGGTCCATCTCGCCAAGGATCGGCCTCGCTTGGCCGGCGCGGCCTCGTCCCGGCAACAGTGCCCGTGAAGCATCTCGGCGTCCTGTCGCTAGGGCAGTCCTGTCATGAATGGCCGTTATAGGTGTAGATGGGAGTGGAGGTCGACCCCTGGTCGGAGACGCCGATCGCGGTGCAGGCGTGCGCGTCCGGGCACTCGATTTGCCCGATGTCCATGAAGGAATCGCCCTGCATGCCGCCTGGAACTGAGGCCGGTACCGCGAAACTTACCCGCTGCCAGGTCCGCCCCGCGTCGTTGGTGATGGCGACCATCGCGGACTCCGCGTTGTAGGCGTTGCCGATCCGCTGCGCGATGAGCTCGCCCCCGGCCGCGTAGCACGTCTCACTGGTCGTGCAGGTCAGAACGTCGATACTCGGGTACGGGATCGTGCGCGGGAACGTGCTGGTCGTCCAGGTTGCGCCGCCGTCAGCGGAGAACCCGATCACGTTGTACTGGACGGCGTCTCGCCCTGACGTTACTCCGCCGAGCTGATCGGTCACCGTGCCGTTGTGTTCGACAAAGCCGATCATCGCGCAATGGCTGGCATCCGTGCAGGTAACCTCGGGGGTCGGGCCGGGACCGAAGCCGGCTGGCCAGTCACGCTGGCGCCAGCTTAGGCCTCCGTCATCCGACGTCAGCAGCACGCCATGGTCGAGATTGGGCGCCATCCCGCTATCGAGCTTGTCATATACGCCGACGGCCACGCAGTGGTAGGCCGTAGGGCAGCTGACGCTCTGGACTGACTCACCTTTGGGGAACGGCGCTACGGTGAAATGCCTGCCGCCGTCGGAGGTGACAACAAACTGCATGTCAGCCATGAAGCTGAAGCCCGGACTCAGCGCTTTCCCGGAGACCGAAGCCAGTCCGCGGCAAGTCGTCACGCTGACGCAGTCGAGGTTCATGACCTGGCCCACGCCGGCAGGAAGCGGTCTGACGGTCCAGGAATGCCCGCCGCTCGCCGTAGTCAGATAAACGGGCTGGCTCCCGTAGTAAAGGCCGCCCGCCGTGCAGTTCGTCGCGGTCAGGCACGCCAGCGGCGAGGTGAACGTGACGCCCGCCGGAACCGGTAGCACGCTCCACGACCGCGCGGCATCGGTGGAGACATACAAGGAGTTCATGTCCGCCGGCCCGCTTGAGGAGGTCGCGCTGTCACCCTCGACGTAACAGGTTGACGCTGTCGGGCAGGTGAGGACGCCCGGCTCCGGGCCGGCGGTGTTCTCCTGCCATCCCCGGCTTACGAGATAGCTCGTCAATCGCCAGCCTGGGGCAGATGCGGGTACGCCATTCCCGGCCGCCGGCAGCGGGCGGGCTTGCTGCCAGGCCGTGGTCACCGGGCTGGTGAGCGCTGGCGGCCCCTGCAACACGCCAGCGATCAGCACCGCGGTGACAGCCCCGATGATCGCCACCCCTAGGGCGAAGCTGACCCGGCGGCTGGGCAACCGCCAGCGGCGGCGGCGGGCCTTTCGCCCGCCAGCCCGGGCCTCGGCCACCGCCGCCTGCGCGCGGTCCCAGGCTGCCTGGCCCGGCCCCGGCAGATCCTCTCGGAATCGGCGCAGCAGGTCGATCTCATCTGTCATGACTGGCGCTCCTTGAAAGTCCAGAGGTCGAAGTCGAACTCGCCGAGCTGGGCACGGAGCGCCGCGCGGGCACGAGATAGCCGTGACCGCGCGGTGCCCGGCGCTATCCGGAGGGCAGCGGCGATCTCCTCATGGCTGAGCTCCGCCCAGGCGTGCATGAGCAGTACCTCTCGCTGATCCCGGTTGAGCGCCGCGAGAGCCCCGGCGATCCGGGGCGCGAGTGCGGCCGCGGTCACCCGCTCGTCCGCCGCGTCAGAAAACTGCCCTGCGCCCGATGGCTCCTGGACGAATGGGGTGAGCCGAGCGTCGAGGTCGAGCAGCTGCTGCTCGGCCCGCCAGTGCGTGCGCAGCAGATTCGCCGCGATCCCGTAGAGCCACGATCGCAAGGACCCGAGCGAAGGCTGGTAGCTGCCACGTCGCCGGTATGCCGTGGCGAACGCCTCCGCCGCCAGGTCCTCGGCCAGGTCAGTGCCAACCCGCCGGGCGATGAACCGGTAGACCTGGGCGAAGTTCTCCCGGAACACGACCTCGAAGTCCCCGGGTGCCTCGATGCCTCTGGCTACCTGCTCTCCGTCCACGAATAAGTATTGACACGACGAACCGATTCGTTCCCCGGGCGGCTAGAACCGCTGGGCAGGACCGCTGCCAACGATGCGGGGGCCTGCTACCGGCCCTCTCGTTCTCCTCAGCGGGCGGGCCGGATTAGCTCACAACGTCATCGCGGGCTGCGGGCGCAGGCATGCAGTGGAGGTTAATACCGAAATGGTTGCGGTAGGCGGCGAGCACGGCCTGGTCGTCCGGCAGGTTCTCCTCAAGGCGTTGCCCTTCGACGGTGCGGATCAGCCTGCGCCCGCTGATCGAGATCCTGCCGTCCTCGGTGAGCCGGGAGCAGATGACGGACCTGGTGAAATGGGACCGGGGCGAGGTCTGCTGCCACCAGCAGGTCGGCACGAAGTCGTCAAGTGCCCGCTCGCGCAACTCGAGCCGGTACTGCGGCTGACCATCCTTGATCACGTCGATGTCCCCGTCGGGCGTATCGGCGAGCAGGAACCGCCCGCCCGGATCGGCCTGCTGGGCACGAGCGTCAGCCAGCAGCGGGTACGTGCTGTGACCGCCGAACCCTACGTCGGCCAGCCACGGGCCGGTCCCGTCCGGCAACTGCACTGCAAGGGCCAGGTGGTCGAACGGCGGGCCGAGCCCGCCATCGCTGCCGTAGACCCGAGCGGAGACACGCCTCACCCGAGCGCCCAGGTACTCAAGCAGGCACGCGAAGGCGCCGTTGAGCTCGTAGCAGAAGCCGCCGCGCCGCCGCCCGACGATCTTGTCAATCAGGTCGGCCTCGTCGAGCGAAATCGATTCGCCCAGGTGAATGCTCAGGTTCTCGAACGGCACCGCCACCAGGTGCGCCCGGTGCAGGTGGCGCAGGGCCGCGGTGTCGAGGACTGACGGTCTGGGCACGCCGATCCGGGCCAGATAGGCGGCAGCCATGTCGCCGGTAAGCATCCTGCCATTCTGCACGTTCAAGCGCGAAAGACATCCCGGGCAGGGAGCCGGTACGCATGACATGCCTGGCCAGCGCTGGGACACTGCTGCAATGAGTCCACGAAGCCGTGGCCGTCCGCCCGGCCGTGGCCGCCAGCAGGCTAGGCGGCCAGCGGCACGCCGCGCCGGGCAGCACCGGCTAGCAGCGACAGGTAGTGACAAGGCTCCCGGATACGGCGAGGAGCTGGCGGAATGCTGGTTCGACGAGCCTGACCCCGGCGACCGGCTGTCCTGGGCGCTTCCCCCGGCGCACGGGACTTTCCGGGGACTCGACCTCGAACTGCTGGACCCGGGTGACGAGGATGAGCGCGGTTTGCTGATCGAGGCGCTGCACCCGGACTTCGCAGACGCGGCGCAGGGTGATGACGACGTAATTGTCGACGGCGAGCCCGTCAACCCGAGGCTGCATATGGCAATGCACCAGATTGTGGCGAACCAGTTGCTGGCCGACGAGCCGCCCGAGACATGGCAGACGGTTCAGCGCCTTGCCGGCCTCGGTTATGACTGGCACAACATCATGCACATGATCGCCTCGCTGGTCGTCGAGGACGTCTACGGGGCGCTCAAGGAGCACCGCAAGCACGACCCGGCCGCCTACGCCCGGCGGCTGAGTGAACTGCCCGGCGACTGGCCGCCACCGGAACCGGCGCGCTAAAGCGAGGCAGGTCAGCGGCCCGCGAACCGCGGTTCGCGCCGCTCAACGAACGCTTTCGCCGCCGCGCGGTGATCCTCGGTCAGGCCGGTGCGCACGTGGTGCGTAGCCTCAATGTCCATGCACTCGCCGAGCTCGCCATCGACGGCGCGGTTGAGGTTCTCCTTCATGTAGCGGTAAGCCAGCCTGGGGCCGCTGGCGAGGCGCAGGGCGCGCTGCCTTACCTGGACGTCGAAGTCGGCCGCCGGGAACACCGCGTTGATGATGCCCAGGCGCTGCGCATCGGCTGCCGGCAGCCGGTCAGAGAAGTAGTACAGCTCTCTGGCTTTGGCGCTGCCCACCAGCCGGGTCAGGAACCACGTCCCACCGTAGTCGCCAGAAAAGCCAACCCTGGCAAACGCCGTCGTGAGCACGGCGGACTCGACGGCGTACCGCAGGTCACAGGCGAGTGCCAGCGACAGGCCAGCGCCCGCGGCTGGCCCGCCGATCGCGGCGATGGTGGGCTTGGGCATGTGCCATAGCCGGCCGCTAGTCGCGCGTTGCATAAGGCGCTGACGGTGAATAGCCGCGTCTATGGTCTGTTCCCGCTCTCCGGCCGACCGCTCCGCCATGGCCTTGACGTCGCCGCCCGCGCAGAACGCGCCGTCAGCTCCAGTCAGCACGACGCAGCCCACCGCATCGTCGACCTCGAGCTCGCCTAGGACCCGGTCCATCGCCGCCATCATGGCCGGCGACATGGCATTCCGTCGGTGCGGCCGGTTCATGGTGAGTACCGCTACGCCATCGTCGACCTCAGCCAGCAGGTCGTCGGTTCCCGTGTCGAGAAGCGTCACGCCTGCTCGCCTCCAGAAGTGCTCGCTGCCGAAACGAACTGCACGCCGGCGATCTGGACCGCCGGCATGAGGCGCTCGGCAGTCAACCTGACCTCGGTAATGCCCTCGCCACGGCCCGACGTCGCGGGCACGAAGCGCAGTTGCTGGCCAGCGTCCTCCAGCCGGATGGTTGCCGTGCCGGCATCGTCGGTGACGGTCAGCCCGAGCACCTCTGCCCACCGCGCTGCGGCGCTGACCGGCTCGGAAACTTCAACCGTAAGCCCGCACACGCCCCCCGAAGGATGCGGCGGAGCACGCCCGGTCCATTCCGGCCCGGCCCAGCGCCACGACTGCGGCGGGTCAGCCCAGTCGAGCGACACGATCGCGCCCGGCACATCCTTCGGATGCAGGTGGGTACCCGCGATATCGGCGAGATCGGTTTTCCAGACCACCCGGACACCGGCGTCCGCGACCCGGCAACGTGCCTGCACCAGATCCGGCATCTGGAAGATAGCCATGTAGCCGGCGTCGCCGCCGCGGCGCTCCAGATACCGGCCAGCAGTCGTTCCGGGCTGGACTGGCGCCACGACTTCTACGAATGTGTCGCCCACGCTGAACACCGCGTTGGTGAGCCCGAACTGGCCCACGCCCGGATCGTGGAACGGCTGAGGCCAGCTGAAGGTTTCCTGCAGCTGTCTGGCCGTTCCCTCGCAGTCGGTGACGACGAGCGCGACCTGACGCAGACGCGGCCCAGCGACCATTCCCGAACAGTACCGCTAAATTCGGCATTCGCCCGCCCAGCGAGGCGTTGCGACAGCTGCTGTCGGCAAATGAGAACAGCAGCATCTGGTACGCGTGCACATGTTGTAATACGTCCATGTCAGAGCAGATCGAGCAGCTGCTGGCCGCGGCGGCCCAGGCGGCCCGCGAGTATGACCTGTGCCGGCAGCAACACGACCAGCAGTGCGCCCGCGAAAAAGAGGCGGCGGCGGACCTGGCTGCCGCGAGGCTGGAGTACGCGGGCGAAGAGAAGGACGTGGAGCGACTGGAGCACCTGTCGCTGACCCGTGTGCTCGCATCGCTGCACGGCTCCCGTGATGACGCGCTGGCGCGGGAGAAGGCGGAAGCGGAGGCGGCCCGCTACAAGATCACGCAGGCTCAGCAGCGCCTGGACGCCGCGCGGGCCGAGCTCGCGAGCCTGCAGGGCCGGCTGGCACAGCTGGCCGGGGCACCGCAGGCATATGCCGACGCGCTTGCCGCTAAGGAGCAGTACCTGACTCACTCCGCCGACCCGCGCGGTGCCCGGCTGCTGGCGCTGGCAGACGAGCGCGGCCGGCTGGTCGCGGAGCTCAATGAGCTGCACCGCGCCACCAACGATGCCGACGCCGCCGGCCAGGCGCTGGCCGACGTTCAGAACCGCCTCGGCACTGCCGCCAACTGGTCGACCTTCGACACCTACTTCGACCATGGCATGATCGCCAACGCGATCAAGCACGACCGGATCGACCAGGCCGCGCAGGCGGCAGACGTGGCCGACCAGCGGCTCGCGGCTCTGCGCACCGATCTGGCCGAACTCGGCGGCTACGAGCCCACCGCGCCCAGGCTTGAGATCGGCGGAGGCTTCAAGTTTGCCGACATCTTCTTCAACAACATTTTCACCGACCTCGCGGTCGGCCGGCAGATCCGCGATGCGCAGGACAACGCCGACCGGTCGGTGCAGCAGGTCTGGGCGCTGCAGGACCAGCTCAAGGACCAGATCAGCGCCGTCACAGGGCGGCTGAACGCGATGGACGTGGAGAGGCAGCAGCTACTTACCCGGTGATGCCCGCTCCATCGCGTCCGGATGCCCACGTGAGTTGTAACGAGTTCGGCGGCCCGCCTTCGCCGCACTGGGTGAAGACGAAAGTCCGTCACTACGGACCTGAGAAACAAAGCACGCGACTATGACGCTTTGGTGCGCCGCGCATGCGGCACCGGCCATTATCTGGTGGACACTGATCCGATGATCTGCGTTCTTGGCGATGCGCATCTCGACGTCGTCGTCCGCATCTCGGGACCGCTCAGCGAGGAAACCGATACGCCGGCGACGACATACTGCGGCGCGGGCGGGCAGGGAGCCAACGTCGCCGCCTGGGTAACCGCGCTAGGCGGACGGAGCCGGCTGATCGCGGCGCGTGGCACCGACCTTGCTGCCGATCTCGTCAGCGCGGAACTCGCGCGCCGCGGAGTTGAGCTCGTCGGGCCAGTCGTGCCCGGTAACACCGGTGTCGTGGTCTCGCTGTCTGACGGCGGTCGGCAGCGGTCCATGCTGACCGACCGGGGTGTGGGAGCGCAGCTGGCTGAGCGGGACATCAGTCCTGGCTGGCTGGACGGTTGCGAGTGGCTGCACCTGAGCGGCTACGCGCTGGCGCACGAGCCGATGCGGACCGTGGCTGTCGCGGTTGCGCAGGCCGCGAGGCGGCGATCGGTGCGCCTGGCCGTCGACCTGTCGTCGACCGCCATGATCGAGTCGTACGGGGTGGCAAGCTTCCGTGAGCTGATCTTCTCGATCAGCCCGGACGTCATATTCGGGAACGAGGCCGAGGTCGCGCTTCTCGACGACGGGCCACTCGACCGCGGGCCGATCAGCCACGGGAGCGTGATCGTTAAGCTGGGCGCCGAAGGCGTCCGCGTCGCCGGGAGGCAGTTCCCTGCCGTGCCCACCGTTCCGGTCGACTCAACCGGGGCGGGTGATGCTTTCGCGGCCGGTTACCTGGTCGGCGGAGTGGAACTTGGGCTGGCCACCGCGGCCAGGGCGGTAGGGAAAATGGGGGCTATGCCGTGATGTCTAGCGGAAGCGACCGACTCGGCAGACAGCTGGCGGTCCAATACGCCCTGGCCGGATCGAGGCAGGCCAGCGACTTGCCCGCTGAGCAGGGCCTTTGGCGCTCAACTGTCAACCTGCTGGCGGCCTCGGCGCGCTAGCGCCCTTCCCTGCTCGCGTTACCCGGTCAGCGATCTAGGGGCGCGGCGGCAGTTGTTGCAGCGCCCAGGTGTTCCCGTCAGGGTCGGCGAAGGTAACGAACGAGCCCCAAGGCTGGACGTCGATGTCGCTAGCCTGCACGCCGTGAGCAATGAGGGAGTCGCGTGCCGCGGCCACGTCGGCCACTACCACCTGCACGCCGCGCTGCGAGCCGGGTGCCATTTCGGTCATGCCGGTGCCCATGACGATAGAGCACGCTGATCCGGGCGGTGTTAGCTGCACGAAGCGCAGAGTGTCACTGACCTGGTGGTCGTGGTCGGCGTTGAAGCCAACCTGGTCGACGTAGAACGCCTTGGCGCGGTCGACGTCGCTGACGGGGATTGCCACGAGCTCGATTTTCCAGTCCATGCTGCAGACGCTATCCGGTGGGTCTGACAACCGGTGCGGGGCGAACTTGCCCCCATGACTGCCGCCGCGCGTTCGCGTCGTCGTACGGGGTCGCGCGTTTCGGAAGGCTGATCGTTAAGCTGGGCGCCCGAACAGGTCCGAAGACAGGGGGGTTAAGCCGTGGCCGTTGCGCCGCAGCTGACCGATGAGATCGCCGATGCGCTCAGCCTCGGCCGCCCGGTCGTCGCACTGGAGACGACGCTGGTGTCACACGGGTTCTCGGCAGGCCGTGGGCTGGAGGCCGCGCTGGACTCCGAGCAGCGAGTCCGGGCCGCGGGCGCGACGCCGGCCACGATCGGCGTGGTGGACGGCGTCGTGCGGGTCGGGCTCTCTGCTTCCGAGCTGACGCGCTTCGCCGACGCTGGCCACAGCGCCCGCAAGGTCGGCGCTCGCGACCTTGCCGCCTGCGTCGTCCAGGGTGCGCTGGGATCGACGACGGTCGGCGGCACCCTGGCTGTCTGCCGGTCGGTCGGCATCCGGTTCGTCGGCACCGGGGGCATAGGCGGCGTGCATCGCGGCTTCGCTGAGGCGCTAGACATCTCCGCCGACCTGCCGCAGCTATCCCGGACCCCGGCGATGGTCGTCTGCTCGGGTGCCAAGTCGATCCTGGATGTCCCCGCTACCGCCGAGTTGCTGGAGACGCTGGGCATCCCGGTACTCGGCTGGCAGACACCGACCCTGCCAATGTTCTACACCGGTGAGGGCGGCCCGCCGGTCTCGGCAACAGTAGGGCAAGCCGCCGAGGCTGCCAGCATTGCGGCGATGCACTGGGCGCTCGTTCCCGCCGGAGGGCTTATCCTTGCCCGCCCGCCGGCGGATGGTCTTGATCTTGAGGCTCTCGTGACGGAGGCGGTGGAGCGGGTGCGCCGCGCGGGTGTGACCGGTCAGGCGGTGACGCCTGCGGTGCTGGCAGCGGTCGAGGAACTGAGCGACGGCCGCAGCGTCGAGGTCAACCGGCGCCTCATCGCCGACAACGCCGAGCTTGCCGCGCGCGTCGCGGTGGCCTACGCCGGCCTTTCCCCGCAGTCGACGATGGCGGCGACCGGCCCGCCGCCGTCGGGGCCCTGATGTGCGGCTGACACCGAGACGAAAACGGCAGGGTCTCCGGTCACGGCCGCGGCGACGCCGCCGACGCAGGCCTTGATCTGCCGGTGCCAGTGCACGTCGGAGTCGTCCAGCATCGCGTTACGCCTGCCCCGGACCTGCCCGTCCTGGCTGGCCTCGCATTTCAGGAACACGTTGACCAGCCTGCCGTCCAGGTCGCTCGGGTGCGGCCGGTCCGGCAGCGCCAGGCCGGCGTCCCTGATAGCGGCCCAGATGCCGTCGGCATCGAGTGCGTCCGCCATGACCGAATGACCGATGCGATACCGTCCGCCGATGCCGCGCACGTTCCCCGCCACGACCACCTGAGCCCGGTCGAGCTCCACGCCGGACGAGCACGAGGCAACCGAGGAGCTCAGCGCTCGGTTGCGCATGACGTCGCCGTCGGCGGGCATCTCGATCTCCTTGAGCGCGACGGCAATGCCGAGGGCGGCGGTCCCGTTGGACACGTCCATCGACTCGCCGGTGTTCTCGGTCCAGACACTCTGGCCGCGGCTCGCCGCGTCCCGGATGGTGTGAATCGTCAGCAGCGGCGTCTTCGTCTGCACGTAATGCACGTCCGCAGGGTCGCTGATACCTGCCTCCGCCATGGCTGCCGTCACGGCGGCCGCGACCTTGGCGACCATGGCGGTTCGGCCGATGTCCTCGGGAAGCAATGGCTCGCTCATCGCGAACCCGACCGACAGCCGCGGTTCGTCGGTGACGTCGCCTGCGAGCGCGCCGGGCGGCAGCGTGGCGAAGATCGTGGCGTGCGGGCTGAGCACGCCGTCGGTACCGCCAGACCACACGATCGGCACCTGCGCAACCGCGTCCGCCCCGCGGCTGCCCATGGCTACGAGCACTTCCCTGAAGGCGCGATCGGCCAGGATCCGCGTGTAGTCGTTGACCCCGCCGTTGCCCTCGGTCTTGCCGATCACCGCGACGACCCGGTCGGCCTCAAGAACGCCGGCGTCGATCAGCTTCGCCAGTTCGCTGGCGTCGGACACGTGATGCAGGGGCACCTTGCGGACCTCGATCGGCTCGGGCACGGACCTATCTCCTCGGCTAGCTGAGTCGGACTTACGGGACAACGGCAGTGCCGGCCTTGCCGGCCAGAGCATCGGCAATGTGGTGCAGCGACGTGATAACCGCACGGCCGCCGCCTTCGGCGAACCGGCAGGCAGCCTCGACCTTAGGTCCCATGCTGCCCGCCGGGAACTGCCCGTCGCGAGCGAGAGCGCGCATCCGGGCGATGGGGATCTCCCCGATCGGGCGAGCGGCGGCGGTGCCCCAGCCCTCGATCACGGCTTCGACATCTGTGGCGATGATGAGCGTGCCGGCATCGAGCTGGCGGGCTAGCACGGCCGCGGTCAGGTCTTTGTCAATCACCGCCTCCACCCCGCGCAGCACGCCGCGCTCGTCCCGGATAGTGGGCACACCGCCGCCGCCCGCGCAGACCACGACGAATCCCGCGCCGAGCAGCGCCGCAGCTGCCGCCGCATCCAGGCACTCAAGCGGCTCGGGCGAGGCCACAACCCGACGCCAGCCTCGCGACCCGAAATCACGCCAGGTCTGGCCATGCGCGATCAGGTCTGCGGCCTCGGCGGCCGACACATACCGGCCGATCGGCTTGGCCGGGTCGGCGAACCCGCGGTCATCGGGGTTGACGAGCGTCCGCGATACCACCACGGCGGTACGCGCGCTGGCACTGCGCCTGGCGAGCGCGGTTTCGAGCGCATTGAGCAGGAGCACGCCGATCGTGCCCTGCGTCTGCGCGCCGCACCAGTCGAGAGGTACCGGCGGGACAACGGAGGCCGCAATCTCGTTCTTGACCAGCAGGTTACCGACCTGCGGGCCGTTGCCGTGCGTGAGCACGACGGGGCTTCCGGCGGCGACAATGTCGGCGACCGATTCAGCCGCGACACCGATGGCCGCTCGCTGATCCTCCGGCCGGGCACTGCCATCTGGCGCCGTCATCGCATTGCCGCCGAGCGCGATCAGGACGGTCATAGCCAGTCAACCTCGGCTGCCGCCGGTCCGCCAGACAGCTTGGCATAGCCGGGTCCCCGGTCGAAGAACGGCTGTGAGGCCGGCCGTCCGGCGCGCTGGCTTTCGCGCAGGATGCGGGTTGCCGCATCGTCAACCACGTGGGCGTCGGCTGCCGGGTGGTTGGGCTCCGCGTCATCGGCGGGACCGGTGAGCACCACGCCATAGTCAGCGGCCGCGGCCCCGACTGACACCTTGCCCCAGCGGACATCGCGTGCCACCAGCGCCGGGTCACGCTCGAGCGGATCTCCCCAGCCGCCGCCGCCAGTAGTCCTGATGCGGATCGCCGTGCCGGCCGGCACGAACTCGCCGTCAGCCAGCGCATCGATCTCCCGCTCGGCCGGCCCGCCGGGATCGACAGTTACCTGGAACGGGCGTCCGGCCCGGCCGCCGTTCACACCCCAGCAGGACAGGATCGAGCGGTCAGCGATCGACATGAAGTAGCCGTCTGCGCGCATCCGCAGGACTTTTTCGTAACCGAGGCCGCCGCGGAACTTGCCTGGCCCGCCCGAGTCCACGGCAAGGCCGAGTCGCTCGACCAGCAGGGGGAACCGGGCCTCGGTGAACTCGGCAGGCAGGTTCCGCGAGTCGGGCACCACGTGGATGGTGTCCTCGCCGTCGGCGTAGTACCGCCCGCCGGAGCCGCCGCCGAGCACCTCGCGCATGAGGTAGGGCTCGCCGGCCGCGGTCTGCCCGTAGACGCCGGTATAGCGGATCGTCTCCTGATCGGCTGGCATCCGCCCGCCGACGGCCTTGGCCAGCACGCCGGCGAATACGCCGAGCAGCCGCAGGATCACGAACGTGCGCGCGTTGGTCGGCGCCGGGAACACCGGGGTCAGCAGCGTGCCAGGCGGCGGGAAACGCATCTCCATCAGCTCGACGATGCCCTCGTTCACGTCCAGTTCGGCCATCCGCTCAGGATCGTCCGCGAGGTTGCGCAGGATCGGAGCGAGCCACTTGGCGAGGAAGTTGCCGTCGGCATAGTTCGCGCAGTGATTAATCGGGCCCTTAGCCTGCGGACCGGTCCCGGCGAAATCGAGGATCAGCCGGGGGCCGCCGGGCTCGTCGGAAGCCGTCCTGGTGAGCGTGATCCGCTGCGTGTGCAGTCGCGGCGGGTCGACCCCGTCGTGCTCGGCATAGTCCTCCCAGGTCCAGGTTCCGGCGGGGATCTTCGCCAGGATCTCCTGCCGGTAGGTGCGCGTGGTGCTCGCCACGATCTCGTCGAAGCAGGCCTCGACATCACCCCGGCCGTAGCGCCGGAACAGCTCGGCGAGCCGGCGAGCGCCCTGCAGGCAGGCGGAGCACTCGGCGTCCAGGTCCGCGGCGAGCGACTCGGGCATCCGCGAGTTGCGGGTCATGATGGTGAGCGCGGCCCGGTTGGGCACGCCGGCGTCCCACAGCCGGATCGGCGGGACCATCAGGCCTTCCGAGAACACGCTGGTGGCATGGCTCGGCATCGATCCGGGGACCGCGCCGCCGATGTCATCGTGGTGGCCGAAGGCCTGCACGAACGCGACCACCTCCGGCTCGCCGTCACCAGCGCGGCCCCCCGGATCTGACTCGCCCGTGCCTGGACCAGCCGCGAAGACCGGCACGGTGACGCACAGGTCCGGCAGGTGGCCGATGCCGCCCTCGGACAGGTATACGTCGTTGTGGAAGAACACGTCGCCCGGCCGCATTGTCGCCAGCGGGAAGTCCCGCGCGACGGGGTGCACGAGGGCGCTGTAGGACCGGCCGGTTAGCTTGCGAAGCAGCCGGTCGTGAATGCCCGCGCGGAAGTCGTGCGCATCCCTGATCATGGGGGACCTCGACGTCCTGCCGATCGCGGTCTCGACCTCCTTCTCGATAGCGGCAAGGCTGCCGGAGACGATCTCCAGCAGCACCGGGTCTGCCGGCCCGCGCGACCCTTCAGTGAGCATCGGTACCGTCATCGGTTTCTCTCCAGCCCGAGCAGCAGATTGCCGAACCCGTCGACGCGCGCCACGAACCCTGGATGCACCGGGACCGTCGCGCCGTACTCCTCGATGATGGCGGGGCCTGCCACCTCGTCTCCGGCCGCGAGCTCAGGCCGCCAGTGGATCGGGGTATCGACCGGCCCGCCGGCCCGCGCGAAGACCACCGGCCGGCGGCCGGTGACCGCCCTGCCCGCATCGCCGTCCCGGGCCGCCAGCGCGGCAAGCCGGGGCCGCTGGATCGGGCCGATCCCGGTGACCCGCAGGTTCACCCACTCCACTTGCTGACGGGGATCGGCGCGGAAGTCGTACCCGTACAGCGCACGGTGCGCCGCATGGAAGTCCGCAGCTGCCGCCTCCGTCAGCTCCGGTCCGACCTGGCCAGCGGCGACCGGCACGCGTACCTCGAAAGCCTGGCCGAAGTACCGCAGGTCGGCCGACCGGATCAGCTGGTGATCGCCGGCCGCGAAGCCTTGCGCGGTCAGGGCGTCGTGCGCCCGCGCAGCGAGCCCGGCGTAGCTCGCTTCCATCGAGGCGTAGTCCAGCTCCGACTGCCGCGCAACGCAGGTGCGGACATAGTCAGCGCGGACGTCAACGGTCAGCAGCCCGAACGCCGAGATGTTGCCGGGGTTGGACGGCACCAGGACGCCGCGCACGCCGAGGATCTCGATCAGCGGGCAGGCAAGCAGCGACCCGGATCCGCCGAACGTGACAAGGGTGAAGTCCCGTAGGTCGAGGCCACGCTTCACGGTAATCTGGCGCACCGCGTTGGCCTGGTTCCATGCCGAGACTTCCAGGATCCCGGCCGCGCACTGAGTGTCAGGCATGCCGAGCTTCGCCGCCAGGTCGGCGATTCCGGCCCGGGCCGCGTCGGCATCCAGCGGGATCTCCCCGCCGAGCAGATGTGGCGGGATCCGCCCGAGCAGCAGATGAGCGTCCGTGACCGTGACGTCGCGGCCGCCACGCGCGTAGCACAGCGGCCCCGGATCGGCTCCGGCCGACTGCGGGCCGACCTTGAGCGAGCCCTCCGGGGACACCCACGCCACCGACCCGCCGCCCGCGCCGACGGTGACGACGTCCACCATCGGAATCTTCGAAGGGTACGCACCGACGCAGCCCTCAGTCGTCAGCGCGGGCTCACCGCCGACGACGACCGCCACGTCCGTCGAAGTACCACCGCCGTCGCAGGTCAGCACCGAGGTGATGCCCGCGCTCTGCGCGATCATGGCGGCGCCGACCGCGCCTGCCGCCGGCCCGCTTAGCACGGTCGTGATCGGCCGGCCGATGATCTCGGTGGCCGTCGCAACGCCGCCATTCGACGTCATCACGTGCAGCGGCACAGGCTCGGCCCGCAGGCCCGCCAGCCGCTGCGCGATAGCGGACAGGTACTGCGACATGCGCGGCTTGACCGCGGCATCGATGAGCGTGGTCATCGACCGCTCGTACTCCCGGTATTCGGGCAGCACCTGCGACGACAGCGAAACCACCGCACCCGGATGCTCGCTGGCCAGTACTTTGGCCATCCGCTCCTCGTGCTCGGGGTTGGCATAGGAGTGCAGGAAGCACACGCCGAGCGTGTTGATGGCGCGATCACGGAACCACCGGGCAACCGCAGTCGCGTTTGCCTCGTCGAACGGGCGCAGCTCCGCGCCGGTGTGGTCGAGGCGGCCGCCCACCGTCTTGACCCGGTCAGGTGGCACGATCCGGTCTGGTTTAACCCAGAAGTAGGAGTTGCCGTATCCGTCGGGCACCGATTGCCTGGCGATTTCCAGCATGAGCTGGAAGCCGTCGCTGGTCACGAAGCCGAGTTCGCCGACGTCGCCCGCGAGTAGCTGGTTGGTGGCGATTGTGGTCCCGTGACTGATGGACGCGATCTCAGCGGGACCGGCCGCGAGCAGCCTCAGGATTTTCGTCAGCCCGGTCATGAATCCCTGCGCCGGGTCGGCGGGCGTCGACGGCGTCTTCGTCACCGTCAGCGTGCCGGTGACCTCGTCGAGGGCGACCACGTCGGTGAACGTGCCGCCGGTATCAATGCCAATGCGAAGGCGCCGGCGCCCCGCGGTCCGGTCAGCGGGCATTCGTCGATCCAGGCGGGAACGCGCACGCAGCAGCGCCCGGCAGCGCGTCAGCTACTGTGACAGGGCGCATCAGCGAGTCCCTGGCCCGGTTAGCAGGCACCGCCGGATAAGCCCGGCGGCAGCTACCCCGGCCAGCGTTACCGCAGCACCGGCGAGCATGCCACGCGCGAATCCGCCACCCAGCGGGAACCTCGCTGACCCGCCACGTCGCTCTCGGGCGGGGGAGGCGCCAGCGTGCGGCTCAACGGCGTCTGGCCCCGTGAAGGCTGGCGCGGTGAAGGCTGGCGCGGTGAAGACCGGGACTGTCGGAACTGCCGGGATCGGGCGGGCTGGACCGGTGCCGACCAGAACCTCGTCCACCGAACTGAAGAACGCGCCCGCCAGCCGCCTTGCGACGGCGGACAGCATGCGCTGGCCGACGCCCGCGATCAAGCCGCCAATCACCGCGTCGGCGTCATAGCTCAGCTCGGTGGTGCCGTCGGCGATGTCGGCCAGCCTGATCTGCACGCTGGTGGTCACCGTGCCTGGCGCGCCGGCACCACTCGCGGTCAGCACGAATGAGCTGGGCTCCTGCTGCTGCGAGAGCGAGACCTTGCCGGAGTAGCTCGCCTGGATCGAGGCGACCGCGGCCGCGACGGTGAAGCAGTAGGTGTCCGGGCCGGCCGGCTCGAACTGCTCGCAGCCAGGGATGGCGGCGACGAGCACGGCAGGATCGGTGAGCGCGGCCCATACCCGGCCCGCTGGTGCGTGCATGGTCGTGGCGCCGCTGATCCTCATGGCTCTCGCCTTCTCATCGCCCAGTCCTTCACAAGCACGGTTCTTCTCATCGGACGGTTCTTCTCACTGAACAGCCTCCGGGCTGCAGGCCCGCCGTAGCTCGAACAGGTCCGACGGCGACATGGGCATGGACCGGACCGGGACGCCTTCGGCGTCTTCGATAGCGGCAGCGAGAACCGCCGCGCCGGGAATGACCCCGGCCTCGCCGGCGCCCTTGATGCCGAGCGGGTTCAGCGGCGATGGCGTCTCCAGGTGATCAATCTCGATCTGGCGCGGCACCTCACTGACATAGGGCATGAGGAAGTCCATGAAGGACGCATTAAGCAGCTGGCCGGATTCGTCGTAGGCCATCCGCTCGTACAACGCGCCGCCGACGCCCTGGGCGACGCCGCCATGGATCTGCCCTTCCACGATCTGCGGGTTGATCAGCCGGCCGCAGTCGTGCACCACGCAGTAGCGCAGCACCGTGACTTCGGCAGTGTCCGGGTCGGTCTCGACGACCGCGGCGTGCATGCCGCTGGCGAACGTCGAGCGCACGGGGGAGAAATAGGCACGGCCTTCGATGCCCGGCTCGTCATCCGGGGCGACCGGCGGCTTACTCAGGTCACCGCCGCCGGCGAACTGGGTTGCCGCCGTCGCGGCGTCGTCGAAGGCGTACCGCAACGGGTTGGACAGGACCGCCACGGTGCCCAGGCTGATAGCGCTGGCGGGATCGCCCTTAACCTGCACCATGCCACCGGTGATCTCCAGGTCGGCGGCCGCGACCTCCAGGGCATCTGCCGCGACCCGCAGCGCCTTTTCCTTCGCCTTCCGCGCCGCCAGCGTGACGGCTGACCCGCTCATCACCGCCGTCCGTGACGCGAACGTGCCGACCGCGTAGCCGAACCGCCGGGTGTCCCCGGTGACGACCTCGACATCCGCCATGGGTACGCCCAGCTCGTCGGCGACGAGTTGGGCCAGCATGGTCTGGTGGCCCTGGCCCTGGCTGGTCAGCCCGGTGGCCACCTTTACCTTGCCGGATGTTTCCACTACGACATGGCCGCCCTCGTACGGGCCGACGCCGGTGCCCTCGACATAGCAGGCCAGCCCGATGCCGACCCGCCTGCCTTCGGCTGCTGCCGCGTCCTTGAGCTGGGCGAACTTGTCCCAGCCGACCAGGTCCTTGATCTTGGCGAGCAGGGCCGGGTAGTCGCCGGAGTCATAGATAAGCGGTCGGCCGTCCTGGAAAATCAGCCCCTGGTCGTAGGGCATCTCGCCGGGCTGGATGAAGTTGCGCTCGCGGACCACGGTCCGGTCGAGCCCGAGTGCCGCCGCGATCGCGTCCATCGTGCGTTCCATCACGAAGCAGCCTTGCGGCCGCCCCGCTCCCCGGTACGGCGTAACGATCACCGTGTTGGTGTAGAGCGAGTCGAACTCCACCCGGTAGGCGCCAGGCTTGTATGGCCCGAGCAGCTGGGTTGACGTGACGATCGGCACGATGAGCCCGTAGGGCACGTAGGCGCCGTTGTCGTGCCAGAACCTGACGTCGAGCCCGAGGATCCTGCCCTCGTCGTCGTAGCCCACCGTCACGTGATGCTGCTGCGCCCGCTCGTGCGCGCTGGCGATGAAATGCTCGCGCCTGTCCTCGGTGAACTTGACCGGCTGGCCAAGCAGCCGGGCGGCCCAGGGCACGAGCACTTCTTCGGGCCACGGATGCACGATCTTCACCCCGAAGCCGCCGCCGACGTCTGGAGTGATGACGTTGACCTGAGTCAGGTCCAGGCCCAGCTTCGCCGCGACGGCGGCCCGCACTCCGGTCGAGGTCTGCGTCGATGTCCACATCACCATGGCCTGCGACTGCTCGTCCCACCTGGCCAGCACGCCGCGGCCCTCTAGCGGCGTGGACGCGGACCGCTCGATCTCGAGGTCGAGTTCGAGCACGTGCGGCGCCGCGGCGAGCGCGGCCGCGGTGTTGCCGTGCTCCTGGACCGCGTTAGCGGCGCGGTTGCCAGGGACGTCTTCGTGCACCAGGTGGACAGCTGCACGGGCCGCGTCCAGGCCCACCACCGCGGGGAGCGGCTCGTAGCTGACATCGACCAGGTCGGCAGCGTCTTCGGCCCGGTACCGGTCGGTCGCCACCACCATCACCACGGCCTCGCCGACGTGATTGACCTCGCCATGAGCCAGCGGGTACGGCGTCCGGCCGTGAGTCAGCGCCGGATGCGGGATCAGCAGGGGGAGGGGCTCGGCGAGCCGGCCTGGCAGGTCTTCGTAGGTGTAGATCGCAACCAGTCCGGGCACGTCGAGCGCTGCGCTGACGTCGATATCGGTGATGCGGGCGTGTGCGTGCGGGCTGCGTACGAACGCCGCGGCGAGCGCGTCCTGGCCGAGGTCGTCCAGGTATGCCCCGTGGCCGCGGATCAGCCTGTCGTCCTCGACTCGCTGCACCCGGGCGCCAAACAGCGAGCTCATTCCGGCCGGCCTGATGCTGCCGGTGGCCCGCCCGCCGCCGGATTCGATGCTGTCAGGCTCGCGGACGATCTCGGCGGCCCGGTGCACCGAGGCCAGGATGTTCTGGTACCCAGTGCAGCGGCACAGGT
>DASXIA010000406.1:0-4385 GCA_036488155.1 Streptosporangiaceae bacterium
GGTGCTGACGTCCCGGCTGGCCGACCCGGTGAAATCTGCGAACGGCGCAAGCATCCCGTGGCTGCTGCGGCCGCCGGTGGCTGTGACGGAGTCCGACACGGTAACCGACTCCGAGTTGCTGACTGAGCTGGTGTAGGACACCCCGATGGTGTCCGTGACGGACGCCCCGACGGTATCGGTGAGCTGGCTGACGACGAAGCGGTGCTCGGTACCGATCTGCTCAGCGGCGAGCCGCGCGTCCTCGGCATTGCCTAGCCGCATGAACCCGACGGCGGCGTCGCCTCGCCCGAGGCGCTCGCGGACGTGTGCCGGGATCGTACGGTAGGCCAGCACCAGCCCGGCTCCCGCGATCTCGCTGGCGTCGCACAGGCGGTCAAGTACGTCGCCAGGAAGCCGTTCGGCCCCGAGCAAACACAGCGTCTGCTGCCAGCGCGGGCCGGGCGACGCCTGGCGCAGCAGCGCGGTGAGGGCAATAGCCAGGTAGGCGGCGATCGCGCCGTTGCCGGTCGTTGCGGCTCGCCGGTCCAGCCAGGCCACTTTGAGGCGGCTCGGCGGCGTGCTGGCCAGATCGGTAGCGAGCGGCGCCAGCACCTGCAGGCGCGACTCCATCGCCCAGGCTCGCTCCACCACCAGGTGCTCGGCGCTCCGGCCGACCAGGCTGCTGAGCGAGGCCAACTGGGCTGGCGTCAGCGCGGTGGAGCGCAAGTGATCGGCCGGGCCGCCGATCTGGCCGAGTGCGCGCAGCGCGGCAATCAGCGGCGCGACGGGCGGCGCTGGCGACGACGCGGCCACTGGCGACGACGCGGCTACTGGCGGCACTGCTGCTGGCGGCACTGCTGCTGGCGACGCGGCCGTCGGCGGAGCAGGTGGGCCGGCGAGCGCGTGCAGGATGCGGCGAAGCAGTGCCGCGTCCCTGACCGGGTCCGACGCCGCAGCCGCGCCTGAGCCCGCGTGCACCGGGCCGTCCGCGGCGCTGATCGTCCTGGCCAGCACGTCGGCCAGCAGGTCGGTGCTCAGCTGCGTGCCGAGCTCAAGCTGCGGCAGGTCGCCTGGCAGCACCCAGACCAGCGGGTCGATCCCGGACCGGCGGGCAACAGCGAGCAGGTCGGCCGCCACGCCGCCCTCGGTCAGATCAACGACGGTCACCTCGCCGCCCACCGCCAGCCGTGGTGCGGCCAGCATCGTCAGTATCGCGGACCAGCCTGCTAGCGTGCCGCCAGCAATGTCGATGCGGTGCGTAGCTGTCGGCACCGTCACCGGGTACCAGTGCGCCTGGTGGCGGGCGGATGCGGCCCGGTCGCGCCACTGCCGGTACTGCGCGGCGTACTCCTGCTGGCGGCCGGCATACTCGCTGCGCTGGACCGCCCGGAATCTGGCCACGCGCAGTTCCTCTTCGCGGAACTGAGCGGCGAGTTCGCGCTCGCCGCGCCAGACTCGCCGCCCGCCGACGGTCGCTGCTCCGGCCGCCAGAACGGTCGCCACCGGGACGATCCCGCCGGCCGGATGACCGGCGCACCAGGCGAATGCTGCCGTCGCCGCAATGGCGACTGCCGCCGCCGCGGTCAGCCGGGCTGGCCGTGCCAGCCGCCGGTGCACGCGCCGTTGCGCGGCTAGCCAGTCCGGGCTGACGTCGTCCAGCTCGGGCTCCGGCGGTGATGGCGGGAGGCTGGGATCTGGCCCGGCATCCACGTGCTGCCAGCCGAGGTAGACAACGTCCGGACGGATGCGGCCGCGTGCCCTGGCGGCCTGCGGGTATCGCGCTCCGTCGTCAGCAGCCTGGTGCAGCCACGTGGTCACCGGACCTCCGTTGCCTCAACCGGCACAATGCGGAAGCGGACCGGCGCCGAAGTCCTGCTGCCATCAATCAGGGTGGCCGAGTCCCGATGTTGTCTTTGTAAAATCTCCGTCAATGCGAGCTTGGCGGTGACCGATCCCGCCGCTGATTCGGGCGCTGAAGGGCGGTTGCTGACGGCCAGATCCGCCAGGCGCCGGGCCAGATCGCCAGCTATCGGCCCGCTCGCCACCACAAGCCTTGCTTCAGCAGCCAGATCGGCCGCGAGCTCGGGGCTGGTCGCGCTCAGCACCACTGCAGTGCCAGTAGCGTGCCCGAGTCTCAGCAAGTCGGACAGCCAGCTGACGTCGGCCGCCTGGCAGCCACTAACCCAGGCGAGGCAATCACCCCGCAGGCCGAGTTCGCGCAAGCTTGTCAGCGTGCCGGCCAGGTCGCCCACGGTCTGCTGTGTCGCCTCAGCATGGTGCGCGGGCACCAGAACGACGCTGCGCCTCCGGATCGCACGGCCGAATGCGCCGCCCCGCGAAACGGTTCCGCTGGTCCCGGCTCCGGGCGCGGCTGCAGCTCCAGGCTCGGGCGCACGATCCGCAACCGAGCCGATCCAAGTCACCGGTACGCCGATGCGCTCGGCCAGCTGGGCCACCTGCGCGCAAACGCCGCCGCGCCGGTCTAGCGGAGCGGCCCGGCCACATGAAACGTGCTCGCCTGTCGCCACGGCGCCAGACGCCTCGAGCACCAGCACGGTCTTACGACGCCGCACCGCTGCGCACGCCATGGCGAGGCCAATCTGGTCTAGCTCGGCCTGGTCACCGCCAGTCAGGAGCACTCCGCGCTCTGCCTGAGCCCAGCTGATAGCAGCGAGCCGGCCGGACTGGTAGTCCAGGCCGATCGCGCAGCCGCTCGCTGTGACGGTGTAACCGGCGGCGAGTGCCGCCCTCGCGCTGCGGCGCCGGAGGATCGCAACGAGGCCAGGCCGCCGGCCCGCACGAGTCTCGGCGCCCGCCAGAGCCTGCCAGCCGGAACGCTGCCTCCGGAAGCGATCTGGCCACCCCTCAGTGCCTGTCGACAGAACAATGGCGGCCTCGGCCGTACCTGCCAGTACGAGCAACGGCAGTTGTTGCTGCAACCACCGGCCTGATCTTGCGAACGCAGCGGCCGGGTGCAGCAGCCGCACCGGGTGTGCCGCGATAGCAAGCTCGGCCGCGATGAGCCGGCCGGCGCCGGCGGTCAGGGCGTGCGCCGCCGCCGGAACGCCAGCGACGGCCAGCCAGCAGGCGCCGCCGAGCGCTGGCAGCAGTAACCAGGTCACCCGCCAGCGTGCAATGCGGCCAGCCAGCACGAGCACGCCCGCTACTAACAGCGTGACTGGCGCCAGCGCAAGCTGAGCCACGACGGCAACCGCCGCCAGCCCGGCGGCTAACTCACCGCGGCGGAAGCTGCCGGGCGAGTGATCGAGACGGGAGCGATAGGGCCTGCGCTCCGCTACACCGGCCGTCGTTATGCGCATAGCGGATCAAGGTTCCCAGTCCTCCGCTGCGTGCGCCCAGGAAGCTGACAAATTGCCGCTAGTTTCGTCCGGCAGCGGCGGCCGCGGCGTCTGCACTACCACCCGGAACATGTCCGGGCGCAGCACCGCGATCGTCAGCGCCACCGGCCGGCCAGTGTCCAGCTCGTCGAACCGGACCGTAACCATGATGGCCGGCTGGCCGGCCGTGAGCCGGAGGCTGCGGGCCACCGACGGCGGCGGTGCCTGCAGTTCGATGTGCAGCGCCGTTGGTGAACCAGCGATAGGCGTCACCTCCGGATCGCCGGCGCCGATGCCTGGTTCATCGGTAACGCCAGTCAGCTGCAGCAAGTTCAGTACCGCCGGCAGTCCGGCAGGCGCGCCGGCAACAGGGCGGCTCGCGATCTCACCGGGAATGTAGGAGGTGCACAAGGCGGCCGGCTCGCCGCCAGCGGTCCACAGGTACCTGACCACACATACCTGCTGGTCCGGCTCGAGCCGCAATGCCCAGACGATGTCCTCCGGAGGCAGCCGCCACGTCACTTGCCGGCTGCGGCACGAGAACTCACCGCCCATGGCATCCACGTAGGACGCCAGGCCCGGCACGCCTTCGAGGCCGATCACATACTCAGCCGGGCTGGCCCGGTAGAGCTGGCCATCGGCCAGTCGACGCACCAGGTGCCTGCTGACCAGTTCCTCGACTGCAGCGTCAATCTCGGCCACGCTCACGTTGTAGCGCCGGGCTAGCGCTGAATGCCGCGGCAGCCGCCAGCCTGGTTCGTGATGCACCAGCGCAGCGGCTAGCCGGTCGGCCAGCACGCTCACCGCCGGCCCGGGAGGCACCGGACTGGCAGGCTCGCGCGAGCGGCGCAGGCCTCGTTCCCGGTATGACGAGTTAACCCGGCCGGAAAGGTCCGGACTGTCTGCGGGCGGGAGCGCATGCGAAGGGCTCTCGTCATCGTCAGCAGCCATCGTCCAGCCGACGTGCGGGGTGCCCACGACCCATCACTCGGAGTTGCGCCGCGCGATGGCGGCGACCGCTCGGCCGAGCAAGATGAGCACGAGGACGAACACCAGCAGGACCAGCGC
>DASXIA010000407.1:0-4416 GCA_036488155.1 Streptosporangiaceae bacterium
GATGGCTGTTGCCCAGGTGTGGCGCGACCGCCGGGGCCGTCAAGTGAGTCTGGCCCGGCTGCTGCAGGCCGTCGATGTCCGGCCAGTGAGCCCAGGCGACGGCCGGGCGGCGGGCGAACTGCTAGCCGACGCCGGCACCACCGACCCGATCGATGCCACGGTGGCGCTGCTGGCCGGACCGGGTGACAGGATCCTCACCAGCGACCCAGGGGACCTGAACCGGCTCGCTGAGGCAGCCCGTAACCGAGCTGTCATTATCCCTTGCTAACCCACCTAGGCCTTTCGGCGGTCGTTTGACGCGACTCCGCCGCTGACATAACAAGATCGCCCCGGAGTTCGCCCCCAACCTAGCGGGCGAGGTGTTCGTTGTATAAGACGAGGGTTCAGGTCACTGGGTGGCGGGCGGTGCCGTGGACGGCTGGGAGCAGACGCTGGCCGGCCTGGTTGCCGGCAGCGGCGCCGCGCTTAAGCGCCATGCGTTCCTGTTGTGCGGGGACGAGGCCGAAGCCGACGACTTGGTTCAGGAGGCGCTAGTCCGGGCGTTCGCCCGGCCGCTGCGAGTCCCGCGGGCCGGCGCGGCCGAGGCGTACGTGCGGGTCATCACGGTGAACCTGGTTATCGATGGCGCCCGCAGGCACTCCCGCTGGGGCCGGGTTGCACCGCTGCTCCGACCGGCCAGCCTGGTGGCGGATCCGGCCGATCAGGTGTCCGACCGCGACGCCATCCTGACCGCGTTGCGGAGCCTCTCGCCCCGGCAGCGCGCTTGCGTAGTGCTGCACTACTACGAGGACCTTCCGGTCGTCAGGGTCGCGGCTGCGCTCGGCGTGGGCCAGGGAACCGTCAAGCGGTATCTCAACGAGGCGATGTCCCGCATGGCCGTGCAGCTGTCGAGCGCGGAAAGCGGATAGCGGGGAAGGGGCAAGGCGATGTCGATCGACGAGCCGGAACTGCGCTCACGCCTGGCGCGGACGGCGGCGCTAGCAGCCCAGTCGCGCTTCGCTGCTGAAGACCTGGCCGGGCGAGTCCGGCGGATCAGACGGCGGCGGCACTGGCGCGCCGGGATCAGCACGGCAGTATCGGTCGCGGCGGTGGCCTCGGCGGTCGCGATCCCGCTGACGCGTCTTCAATGACGGCGGCCGTGTCGAGCCGGGCGTCTGCGCGCACGGGATGAGCGGACATTACTTCTCGGCCGTCTTCGACGCCGCCACGTTCGTGACCATCGAAGAAGGCCTCGGCAACCGCCAGCTTGCGGTTCCACTCCGGACCCTCGGACCAGCGCTGAATCTCAGTCGCTTAGCCCGCCGCTGACGCCAGCGCGAACGGCAGCACGGCGACGGCCCCCGCCTCTCGCATGGCCAGGGCGGCGACGGTCATGGTCCAGCCGGTGTCGACGAGGTCGTCCACCAGCAGCACCGGGCCGGCCCGCCTGGTGACCTCGCCCCGGACCGCCTCGGGTACCTCGAAGGCGTGCCACAGGGCGCGCAGCCGCTGGGCGCTGTTGTGCTGGCGGCCGCTGGCGGGCGGCGCAGCCGGGCCGGAGGCCGCGTAGGCGAGCGGCCCCAGATAGGGCAGCTGGCCGACCTCCGCGATGCGGCTGGCCAGGCTGCTGATGAGCATCGGCCGGCTGCGGGACGGGACGCTGACCACGCAGGCGGGCCGCTGGTCCCAGGACCAGGCCGCGAGCACCTTCACGACCGCCGCGATGACATCATCTGCAACGTCGGCATCAGGGGCTTCGGTGCCGAGCAGGGAACGCAGCCGAGGACCCCACCCCAGATCGGTCAGCCTGCCCAGCGCCCGGCCGGACTGAGCGGCGAGGTCCGGGCTGATCTTGCCTGATACGTCGACGCCGAGCTCACGCATGCCCGTCGGCCACATCTTGCGCGCCTCGAGTTCGGTGCCCGGCCGGAGCAGCCGGTCCCGCGCCGCCGTTGCCGTTGCGTCAGGCACCACGTCCGGCCACGGCCGCCCGGTGCAGCTGTCGCACCGGCCGCACGGCACTTCGGCCGGATCGTCGAGCTCGCGCCGCAAGAAGTTCATCCGGCATCCGGTCGTGGCCAGATACCCGAGCATGGCCTGCTGCTCGCGGCCGCGCTCGGCCGCGACCCTGGCGTAGCGTTCGGCGTCGTAGGCCCAGTCCTGGCCGGTCGCGATCCAGCCGCCGGACACCCTGCGGACCGCGCCATCGACGTCCAGGACCTTGAGCATCATCTCGAGCCGCCCACGGGAAAGGTCTACCCGGGTTTCCAGCGCAGCCGTAGACAGCGGCCGGCCCGCATCCGCCAGCGCCGCCAGAGTGCTGCGCACGACCGCCTCCGGCGGGAAAGCCAGCGAGCCGAAATAGGCCCAGATGTCGGCGTCCTCGCGGCCGGGCAAGAGGATCACCTCGGCCCGGTCCACGCCCCGGCCTGCCCGGCCGATCTGCTGGTAGTAGGCGATCGGCGATGGCGGCGCGCCAAGGTGGACGACGAAGCCGAGGTCTGGCTTGTCGAAGCCCATTCCCAGCGCGCTCGTCGCGACTAGCGCCTTGATCTGGTTCGCCAGCAATGCGTCCTCGGCTGCCAGCCGGTCCGCTGGGTCGTCCTTGCCGGTGTAGGGCAGCACATTGTGTCCGTGCTCGCGCAGGAAGGCCGCAGTCTCCTGGGCGGCGGCGACAGTGAGCGTGTAGATGATCCCGGAGCCGGGGAGCTGCTCGAGGTAGGACGCCAGCCAGCCAAGTCGCTGCTGGGCGGCTGACAGCGTGACGACTGCCAGGTGCAGGCTGTCCCGGTCCAGCGGACCGCGCAGCACGAGGGTCTCGCCGTCGGCGCCGGCCGCGAGCTGCTCGGCGACGTCGCGGCTGACCCGCGCGTTGGCGGTAGCCGTCGTTGCCAGCACCGGCACGCCTGGCGGCAGCTCAGTCAGCAGCGTGCGCAGCCGCCGGTAGTCGGGTCTGAAGTCGTGACCCCAGTCGGAGATGCAGTGTGCCTCATCCACCACAAGCAGGCCGGCCGATGCGGTGAGCTTGGGCAGCACTTGATCCCGGAAACCGGGATTGTTGAGCCGCTCCGGGCTGACCAGCAGCACGTCCACCTGGCCTGCCGCCACCTCCGCGTAGATGGCGTCCCACTCGTCAACATTTCCGGAGTTCACCGTACGCGCCTGGATGCCCGCGCGGCGCGCGGCCTCGATCTGGTTACGCATCAGTGCCAGCAGCGGCGAGATGATCACTGACGGCCCGGCGCCGCGGGCTCGCAGCAACGCGGTAGCGGTGAAATAGACGGCCGACTTGCCCCACCCGGTGCGCTGCACGACCAGCGCCCGGACGTGATCCTCGACCAGCGCCCGGATCGCTGTCCACTGATCTTCCCGCAGGCGGGCATCCGGGCCGGCCAGAGCCTGCAGGCACTGCTCGGCCTCGGCCCGAAGCGGACCTGGCGGCATTTCGGCGCGTGTCATGTGTTCCTTGCTATCAGGCCGCGCTGACAGTGACATGCGCCGGATATGCGAACCTTAACCGGGAACGGAGGGCGCGTGAAGAGCAGGGAATCGGCGGCAGCCGGGCCGCGGCCGGTCAGGCTGCTGCCGCACGGGCTGATCTCAGCACGGCTGCTGCGGTCAGGGCCAGGGGCCGTGCTGTTCATCGCCGGCGTGATCGTGCTGGGAATCAACATGCGGGCGGCGATCACCAGCCTGCCGCCTGTCTTTCCGGAGCTGGAATCCGCGCTGCACCTCTCCGCCGGGACCCTGTCCCTACTCGCCGCTATCCCGGTGCTGTGTTTCGGCGTGTTTTCTGGCGCCGGCGCTCCGCTGAGCCGCCGTTTTGGCGAGGAGCGGGTGCTCGGCGTCGCGCTCGCCCTGCTCGCGGCGGGCCTGGTGGTGCGCGGCGTCAGCCCGCGCATACTGCTGTTCCCCGGCACCGTGATCGCTGGTGCTGCTATCGCGCTGCTGAACGTCTTGCTGCCCAGCCTGGTCAAGCGAAGGATGCCGGAGCGTGCCGGGCTGATCATCGGGCTCTACTTGCTGATGCTCTCGGCCGGGGCGATTGTCGCGTCCGCGCTGGCGGTGCCGGTGTTCAACGCGGTCGGCGGCGGGACGACGTCAGGCAGCGCGTCCGTCCGCATCGCGCTCGGCCTGTGGGCCGCGCCGGCGGTACTGGCAGCCGCGCTTTGGCTGCCGCAACTGAAGTACCGGACGGTGCCGGACGGCGCCACTGCAGCTCAAACCGTGCCGGCGGCGGGAGTGCTGCCGGGGGAGGGCAGGGCCGCCTCGACCCGGCCGGCCGGAGCGCTGGCTATGGGCCGCTCTGCGCTGGCCTGGCAAGTTACCTTGTTCATGGGGCTGCAGAGCCTCTCCTACTACGCCACGCTGTCCTGGTTCCCGACCATGTTCCGCGAGCGCGGAGTCAGTGCGGTCCATGCCGGGGACTTGCTCGCG
>DASXIA010000431.1:0-9935 GCA_036488155.1 Streptosporangiaceae bacterium
GGTCTGCGTGGCTGGCAAAACGCAGCTCTGACCGGACTTCGTGCCTGGCTGCTCCCCGGTCCCGCCACCAGGCGTCGACGGCGGCGGCGGTCTGCCGCGGGGGCCGGACCGCCGCCGCGGCCAGCAGCAGCGCGAACTCGCCCCAGCGGTAGTCATTGTCGACTGCTACCAGGTGCCCGCAGGGACGCAGCACCCGCAGCACTTCTGCCAGCCCCGCATCCGTGCCTGGCGGAAAGAAATAGGCGAACCGCGCGTGCACCACGTCCACGCTCGCATCGGGCAGCGGGATATGCTCGGCCGACCCGGCCAGTACCTCGATGTTGGCAAGATCCGCGGCTGCCCGGGCGGCCGCAGCGCGCAACCCCGGGTCGGGCTCGATCCCGATTACCCGCGCCGCCTGCTCCGCATAGCGCTGCAGCCAGTATCCGGTGCCGCAACCTAGGTCGACGATGGTGCGGCCGGCCCACGGCGCGATCGTCCGCATCGCGGTCAGGACGTGCCCGGCACGGTCGAGCGCCTCGTTCTCTAGTTGATAACTGGCCGGGTGCCCGCCGATGTTCGGCGCGAACCGCCAGTCAGGGAACGGTGCGAGGTCGTCAGCTGCGTGTGGCACGCCGCATTATAGATGGATGGCTCCGTGATCAATGTTGATCCAGGGAGGCTGCAGCCCCGGCTAACGTCACATCGATCATGGAGCCGCGCCAGTTCGGTCAGCCGCCCGGTGCCGCCAGCGCCGCCGGCCCAGGCAGAGTCGCGGGCGCAGCCTGGGCACCGCTGCGGCCGGCTATCTTGCGGTTGATCACCTCTGCGACGGCCTGCACGGTCTGGATGCCGTAAGTCTCGGTCTGGCCGCCGGCTGCAGGCGCGGTCAGGATCACGATCTGATAGCCGATGTGTTTGCCGGTAAACGCCCCGATGCTGTTGATGTTCCAGTCATCTTTCCCGGGGTAGGGGAGCCAGCCGTTCTTGACATGCACGGTCACGTCCGGTGGCGCCCCGGCCGGAACGCCCCAGCGCTCAGCGGGAATGACCTGGGCCATCAGCCGCAGCACATACGCTCGCGAGTACTTGCCGAGCACTTTGCCTGGCGAGGTCAGCAATTGCAGCAGCGTCAGCTCGTCCTTGGCCGTGATCTCGGTGAGACCCCAGGCCGCGTTAAGCACGGTGTGCAGCATGCCCGCCTTGCTGAGGAACCGCTGCATGTTGCTCATTCCGACGTCCTGCCACAGATCGGTGGCGGCGGCATTACTGGACTGAGTGATCATCAGGTAGGCGAGAGCACGCTGGTGCTTTGTCAGGTGGCTAGGGCCGTGCTCCTTGAACAGCAGTGCACTGAGGATGGTCACCTTGATCACGCTAGCGGCGTAGAAGTGCCTGTTCTCGTTCAGCAAGCAGGTGAGGCCCGCCGCGGAGTCGGACACCTTCAAGCCGACGACCGAGTGCGTCCGGCCGGCCAGCGCGGCCTCGATGCCGCGCGAGATCCGGTCAGCGAGTCCCGGCCGCTTAGCAGACGTGCAAATCTGGCTCGCCGCTGACACCGCAGTACTGCGGCCGGGCGTAGCGAGTGCCGGTGTCATGCCGAGGACGCCGGCACTGGCCAGAATCACGATCACGACCGACGTGCTTGCGCCTCTGCGTACGAGCGCAGCTGTACCCCGAATCTGCCGCATGGCAGCCCCCGTTCTCGATACTGCATAGACGCCCGAGACGGCTCCCCGGTTGAATAGCTGCCTGCGGAAAACTCTGCAGGCCAATGTCGAAATCCGCGCGGACTCGTTCGTGGCATAACTGAGAGGCCGCCGCAGCGGCGGCTTGCGCACTTACCGGGAGGTATGCGAGAGATGAAGTACGTGATGCTCATCCTGAACACCGAGGCCGCAGGCAAGCTGACTGCCGAGGAGTACGGGGCCTGGAGCTCGGAGATCATGGCCTGGTACGAGAAGAACGCAACCGCCGGCGTGCTCGCCGATGGCGGCGCCCAGTTGCAGGGGCCAGAGACCGCGAAGACCATCAGGGTCAGCGCTATCACCGACGGCCCGTTCATGGAGTCCAAGGAGGTGCTCGGCGGCTACTCGGTGCTGGAGACCGAAACCATCGACGAGGCAGTAGAGGTCGCGAAGGGCTGGCCGGGCGTTGACCGCGGCCTGGTCACGATGGAGCTGCGGCCGGTGGTCGTGTTCTGACGATCAGCTTTCCAGGCGACGGGCGATGAGCTCGCGCTCGGCCGGGTTCGCGGCCAGCGCGAGCGCTCGCTCGTTGGCCGCACGCGCATCTGCGGTCCGGCCCACCGCGGTCAGCAGCTCCGCACGGACCGCGTGGAACAGCCGGTAGTCATCGAGCTGCGCAGCGAGCGGCTCGACCTCCGCGAGAGCAGCCTCCGGGCCGCAAGCGAACCTGGTCGCGACCGCGCGGTTGAGCTGAACGACTGGAGACGGCGTCATGACCAGCAGCCTGTCGTACAGCAGCCGGATCTGCTGCCAGTCGGTTTGCTGGTAGTCCGCGGCCGCGGCATGCAGCGCCGCAATCGCCGCCTGGACCTGGTACGGCCCGGGCTGCCGCAGCGCCAGGGCCCGGTCGAGCATGCCGGTCGCCTCGGCGGCCAGCTCGTGGTCCCATCGGGCGCGATCCTGATCGGCCAGCCGGATCAGCCGCCCCCAGCCGTCGAACCGCGCGGCCGCTCGCGACTCGTGCAGCAACAGCAACGCGAGCAGGCCCTGTACTTCGGGTTCTCGTGGCATCAGCCGGTGCAGCAGCCGTGCCAGCGATGCCGCTTGCGCGGCCAGGTCCCGCCGAGCCGGGGTACGGCCAGCCGAAGCCAGGTAGCCCTCGTTGAAGACCAGGTAGACGACCGCCAGCACGGCTGCCAGCCGCTCGCCTAGCTGATCTGGATCCGGGACGCGGATGGCAACGCCTTCATCCCGCAACGTCCGTCGCGCCCGCGACAGCCGTTGTCCCATCGTCTGTTCCGACACCAGGAACGCCGCCGCAATCTCCCCTGTCGTCAGGCCGCACACGGATCGGAGGGTCAGTGCGACTTGGGAATCGGGTGGCAGCGCAGGATGGCAGCAGGCGAAAACCAGGCTGAGCAGGTCGTCGGCCTCGGCCTGCGGGTCGGCGACGTGCGCGGCAGCCAGGCCAGACCGGTCCTGAGTCACAGCGAGCAGTGTGAGCTTCTCCCGGCCCGCCTTCGCCCGACGCTGCCGGTCGAGCGCCTTCCGCCACGCCGTGGTGGTAAGCCAGCCGCCAGGGTTAGCCGGCATGCCACCGGCCTGCCAGTGTTCGAGCGCTTCCACAAACGCGTCCTGCACCAGCTCCTCAGCCAGCCCGACATCACCCAGCCGGCGTGCCAGGAGTGCCCGGATCCGCGTCGCCTCACCGCGGTAGGCGCGCTCGAGTTCGCTGGGGTCCACTGCGCCAGTCTGACAGTCCTGGGTGAGCGGTTCGAGTCTCAGCGGATCTGCCGTATCCGGTCGCTCGTTCCCCAGGCCCGGTCCGCTGTCCAGATGACGGCGTCTAGCCGGTCACCGAGGGCCATGCACAGTCTGTCGGCGAGGGACAGGCCATCACCTGCTACCCATCTGCGGGCGGCCCACTCGGCGTCCTCGGCCGTTACGGGCATCACCTGCACGCCGTAGCTGGCAAGCAGCGCCCTGGCGAGATCCCAGTTCCGGCCGTGCCCCCGGATTTTCTGTGCGATCTCTGACCAGTTGGCAGCGCCGCAGGCGCCGCCATCCTTCAGCTCGCCTTCCACTTCGGCAGCGCCTTGCTCGCCTTGCAAGAAGCTGAGCAGAGCAGAGGCGTCGAAGACGTTCACGCAGCGTCTTCGGCGGCAGCCGCGGCATGGCGCTCGGCGAGAAGCTCGTCTACTAGGTCGAGTCCGGCGAGGTCCGCACGGACGAGTTCCTGCAGCTGCGGACGCGTCAGGAGCACGAGCCCGCCGGGCGTCTCGAGCAATATGAGTGCGGTGCCTTCCGCGAGCCCCGTTCGTTCCCTCAGATCAGCTGGGATAACGAGCCGCCCGCGGTCCCCCATAACGACATGATAGGTCCCACCCATATAAAGACTATACCACACAGGGTAGCTTGGTGGGCCAAATACCACGTAGGGTAGCTGTGTGGGATAGCTAATGTGCCGAGACCCCGAGCAACAGGGATCAGGGCTGGGCTCCGTGGCGACCGGCGCCGCCGCGGAAGCGCGAGACTCCCTCGACGATTCCAGGATCAGCCAGTGTCGCCATGCCACGGGAGAACTCGTTCGCCATGGCGTCGCCGGAACCAAGCGACATCGACTCGATTGCCGAGGCCCGGTCGCTGCGCATGCACGCTTGCGGGAACGCGGCGATCTGCAGCGCGAGGCGCTCCGCCTCCTCGCGAGCCTCGCCATGCCTAACGATCCTGGAGACCAGTCCCATCTGATGGGCCTCGGCGGCCGGCACCGCCCGTCCGGTAAGGATCAGGTCGAGTGCGCGGCCTAGGCCGACGACCTGCGGCAGTCTGACGGTTCCGCCGTCGATCAGCGGCACTCCCCATCGCCGGCAGAACACGCCGAAGACCGCGTCCTCCTCGGCCACGCGCAAGTCGCACCACAACGCTAGCTCGAATCCGCCGGCTACTGCGTGACCGGCGACAGCCGCGATGACCGGTTTAGACAGGCGCATCCGCGAGGGCCCCATCGGAGCGGGACCGTCGGGCTCGGTCCGGTTGCCTCGCGGGGTCCCGAAGGCCTTCAGGTCGGCGCCGGAGCAGAACGTGCCACCTGCGCCGTAAAGCACGGCGGCGGCAGCGTCGGCGTCCGCATCGAAATCGGCGAAAGCCTCGGCCAGCGCAGCGGCGGTCGGCCCGTCGACCGCGTTACGGACTTCGGGACGATCCAAGATGATCGTCGTCACCGGCCCGGAGCGGTCCACCCGTACGGAGGTCCTGGCCTTACCAGGGCCGGCGGCGGACCGGCTAGCAGCGGCCGCTCGGCTCGGCGCGCCCGAAGAGTTCTGCGGCGCGGCCGACCCCGACCGCACCGCTGATTCGGCGCGCGCACGGACGCTGCTGTCCCTGCCGCTCGAACCGGGCTCCGGCGAAGCCCGGCCCGCGGAGCCGGGCACGGCTAGCCGACCTGCCAGGTGTCGGCGCCCGCCAGCAACTCGGCGAGATCGCCATCGCCTTGCCGCTGCCGGGCATCGTCGATCTGAGCCGACATCAGCTCGTCATAGCTTGGCCGCTCGACTTTGCGGAACACGCCAATCGGCGTGTGCGCGAAATCGGAGCTGTCCAGCCTGGACAGCGCGAACGCGTACGACGGGTCGGGCTCCCCGGCGTTGTGCACCAGCAACGAGTCCGGGTCGGCGTCGGCCACCGGGATCGCCTCCAGCCTGCCGTAGCGGCCGAACCGCAGGCCCTGGCTACGGTCGGCGCCGAACCGGATGGACTCACCGTCCTCCAGCCGGATAAGTCGCTGATCCCGCTGACCTGGCTCGGTCACCGGAGCGAACGCGTCGTCGTTATAAATCGGGCAGTTCTGGTAGATCTCGACGAAGGCGGTGCCCTTGTGGTCCGCAGCCGCGCGCAGCACGCTGGTCAGGTGCTTACGGTCGGAGTCAATGGTCCTGGCGACGAAGCCCGCCTCGGCGCCGATCGCGAGAGACACCGGGTTGAACGGCGTGTCGAGCGAGCCGAACGGCGTCGACTTGGTGACTTTGCCCTGCTCAGACGTAGGCGAGTACTGGCCCTTGGTCAGGCCGTAGATCCGGTTGTTGAACAGCAGGATCTTGATATTCACGTTCCTGCGAAGCGCGTGAATAAGGTGGTTGCCGCCGATCGACAGCGCGTCACCGTCTCCGGTAATCACCCAGACCGACAAGTCGGGCCGCGACGATGCCAGCCCGGAAGCGATGGCCGGGGCACGCCCATGGATCGAGTGCATGCCGTAGCTGTTGACGTAGTACGGCAGCCGTGACGAGCAGCCGATGCCGGAGACGATCACGAGGTTCTCTCGCGGGATCTCTAGCTCGGGCAGGAAAGCCTGGAACGCGGCCAGGATCGCGTAGTCGCCGCAGCCAGGGCACCAGCGGACTTCCTGGTCAGACTTAAAGTCCTTGGTCGCCAGCTTCTCGTCAGCCTTGGGCACTAGCGTCAGTGAGGCGAACCGGTGCGCCGGCTCGGGGAACTCGGCAGCAGAACGGTTAACTGCCCCGCCGTTTGCTGAACCGTCAGACATTACTGATCACATCCTGGATGACGTCGGCCAGCTCGGCCGCACGGAACGGCAGGCCGCGGACCCGGTTATAGGACACCACGTCGGTCAGGTACCGGCCGCGCAGCAGCAGCGCGAGCTGGCCCAGGTTGATCTCGGGTACCAGCACCTTCTCGTAGGATCGCAGCACCTCGGCGAGGTTAGCCGGGAAGGGAGACAGGTGCCGCAGGTGGGCCTGGGCAACCGAGCCGCCCGCCAGCCGCACGCGGCGCACTGCCGCGCCGATCGAGCCGTACGTTGAGCCCCAGCCGAGTACGAGCACCTTGGCGTTGCCGTCCGGATCGTCGACTACGACCGGCGCGATGTCGGCTGCTATGCCGTCGATCTTGGCCTGCCGGAGCCGCACCATCTTGTCGTGGTTATCCGGGTCATATGAGATCGTGCCAGTGATGTCGGCCTTCTCGATCCCGCCGATCCGGTGTTCGAGCCCCGGCGTGCCGGGCACTGCCCATGGCCGGGCCAGCGTCTTCTGGTCGCGCTGGAAAGGCAGGAACGGCGGGCCGGCAGCTCCGTCAACAGCGACGTTCCCGCTTGCGAATTTGAACTCGTCCCGAAGCTTCGGCAGGCCGTCTACGGCCGGGATACGCCAGGGCTCTGATCCGTTGGCCAGGTAGCCGTCGGACAAGATGATCACCGGGGTGCGGTACTTCACCGCGATCCGGACCGCCTCGAGCGCGGTGTCGAAGCAGTCGGCCGGAGTGGCTGGGGCGACCACGGCGACCGGCGACTCGCCGTTCCGGCCGTAGAGGGCCATCAGCAGGTCAGCCTGCTCGGTCTTGGTCGGCATGCCGGTCGACGGCCCGGCCCGCTGGATGTCGCAGATGATCAGCGGCAGCTCAACTGAGGCGGCTAGCCCGATCGTCTCCGCCTTCAGGCACATACCGGGGCCCGAGGTGGTGGTCACGCCGAGGCCGCCACCGAAGGATGCGCCAAGGGCCGCGCCGACTCCGCCGATCTCGTCCTCGGCCTGCATGGTGCGAACGCCGAATCGCTTGAGCTTAGACAGCTCGTGCAGGATGTCCGAAGCCGGGGTGATCGGGTAGGAGCCCAGGAAGAGCGGCAGGCCAGACCGGCGTGATGCCGCCACCAGCCCGTAGGCCAGTGCAGCGTTGCCGGTGATGTTCCGGTACTTGCCGGGATGGAGCGGGGCGGGCTTGACCTCGTACTGAACCGAGAACGCCTCAGTGGTCTCGCCGTAGTTCCAGCCCGCCTGGAAGGCGGCCTGGTTCGCCGCCAGGATCTCCGGCCGGGACGAGAACCGCGCCTTCAGGAACCGCAGGGTGCCGTCAACTGGCCGGTTGTAGAGCCAAGACAGTAGGCCCAGAGCGAACATGTTCTTCGCCCGCTCGGCGTCCTTGCGGGTGATGTCGAACTCCTCGAGTGCCTTCACGGTCACCGAGGTCAGCGGAATGGCGTGCACCTGGTAGGCATCGAGCGAACCGTCCTCGAGCGGGTTGGCGTCGTAGCCAACCTTCGCCAGGTTGCGCTTGGTGAACTCATCGGTGTTGGCGATGATGTCGGCGCCGCGCGGGAGGTCATTCAGGTTCGCCTTGAGAGCGGCCGGATTCATCGCGACCAGCACGTCCGGCGCGTCGCCGGGGGTCAGGATGTCGTGGTCAGCGAAGTGGAGCTGGAAGCTCGACACGCCGGGCAGCGTGCCGGCCGGAGCCCGGATCTCGGCGGGGAAGTTCGGCAGCGTGGACAAGTCGTTACCGAAGGTTGCGGTTTCCTGGGTGAACCTGTCCCCGGCTAGCTGCATGCCGTCGCCGGAGTCTCCGGCGAACCTGATGATGACACGATCGAGCTGCTGGACCTGCTTGGTCACAGTCTCCCGGCCTCCTTCACGCGCCGAGGCCGGCTTCAGACGCGGTGACGGCGTGCATCTTTGCGTGATTTCTGTTTGCAGTCTCCCCAGCCAGTCAGGCACTCGCTTCACGCGACCCTAACGCCTGCTGCTAAAACGCGATTCTAGTACAGAGCGCAGGTCGCACACGCTTGGTCTGGCCACTACAATTGAGCGTTTGCAGGTTTCGCCGTGAGCTGCCGAATATCGCGAGCGGAAGCGGGTCGGCGTCAGGCGGCTAGCTCAACTAGCTGGGCGAGCGTGTCCAGCTGAGTAGTGGGGTCACCGCTCAGTTTCGCCTGCAGCGTGGTGACGCCGACGTCGCGATACAAGCGCAGCCGCTCGCTGATCATCGCTGGCGTGCCGATCAGGTTGGTGCAGGTGCCGAACTCCAGTGGCACCCTGTCGGCTGCCTCCTCCCGGCGGCCAGCTAGCCACAGCTCCTGAACGGCTGCGACGTCGTCGCCGAACCCCTGCCGGGTGAACGCCGCATTGTAAAAATTCTCGTCCCGCGAACCCATTGCGCCGATGGTGAACGCGTAGCCCCGCGCGTGTCGCCTGGCCGCGGCGTCGACGTCATCGGTGATTTCCACCGCGACCGGTATGACCAGGTCAAGATCGGCTAGTGACCGGCCCGCTCGGGCCGCGCCCGCCCGCAGCCGGTCCAGGAATATCCCGGCGTGCTCGGGCATGAAGGCGTTGCCGATCCAGCCGTCGGCGAGTTCGCCGGTCAGCTCAAGGTTGCGCGGGCCGAGCGAGGCGACGTAGATGGGCACCTGAGCCGGCGGCAGCATGGAGCGGATGGCGCGGCCCCGGCCGCCGGGCAGTGGCAACTGATAGGCCCGGCCCTGGTAGCTGAGCCGCTCGCCAGCGGCTATGGCCCTGACAATCTCGATTGTGTCGCGGGTCACAGCAATCGGCCCGTCGAAGCTGACCCCGTGCCAGCCTTCCATCACCTGAGGTCCGCTGGTGCCGATGCCAAGCCGGAACCGGCCGCCCGACAGTAGTTGCAACGACATGGCCGACATCGCCAGCATTGCCGGGGTACGGGCCCCAAGCTGGGCGATCGCCGATCCGAGGGCGATGCGCTCGGTCTGCCCCGCGAGGAAGGCGAGCGGCGTCAGCGCGTCTTGGCCCCAAGCCTCGGCGACCCAGACCGAGGTGGCTCCAAGCCGCTCAGCCTCTCGCACGAAATCCGCGTCCTCCGGTCCGGAAACCCGCGCCGCGATCCCGATCTGCATGTCCTTTATTCTCACGCCCACTTCGGTGCTCTGCTGACCAGGCTCGAATGCCTGGGCTGACCAGGCTCGAATGCCTGGCTCATCGGGACACGTGGTCATGGCGCTGGTTCCTGTTACCGATCTCCCTGATAGCGAGTGCTGCAGCCACGCAGAAGAATGGCACCGTAGGTACGACATATCGTGCCTCATAGCTGGACACTGCGGCCGGGAAGACAAGCATCAGGACTCCCGTGATCCACGGCAGGAACGCGGGACCTCCGCGACGGCGGAACGCCAGGCATATGCCGATGAGGCCGATGATCAGGATCCCAGCGAGTGCTGGCGGCACTACTACCGCGACGTCCTGGTAGACCCGGAGCATCCCTGCCCATGGCTGCCGGAACTCCGTGTCGGGATTACGACCGCCGTTGTACTGATAGAACGACTGGTCAGTAGTACCTGCACCATTGGATCGTGCAAGCTGAGCCACAGTCTCAGGCTGGCGCGCCGGGAACATCCACGTTTGCTGACCATTGGTATACGGGCCGCTGTTCCACTTGAAAGTCTGCAGGAACATGCGCCAGACGCTGGCGCTATAAGCCAGCGGCTGGCGCTCGATGGCATGA
>DASXIA010000498.1:0-3230 GCA_036488155.1 Streptosporangiaceae bacterium
TCGATCACCCAGCCGCCGGACTCGTCCGCGAGCATCATGTACTGGGCAGGCTGGTGGCCATCGGAGCGATCACGCGGTCGCAGGCTAACGCCTACCTGCGGATTCCGCTCGGGACGCTGCTGGCGAACGCGGGCGCCTGCGCCGGTTAGGCGGCCGCGAAGTGCCTGCTGTCCGGCGGGGTCAGGACCGCCGGTGCGCTCCGGGCGTGCGCACTCCGGGCGCGCGCGGACGGCTCGGGACCCTCTCGCCGTTCGCCCCGGAGCCGTGGTGAGTGATCGGCGCGGCCCCGACCATCGCGGCTAGGTCCTGCGCACGGTCTTCGGCCGACTCACCTGCTGTCAGGACGGGGGTGTCCACCGCTACCCAGACCCACTTGCGGTAGGACCAGAACCGGAACAGGGTGCCGAGGCCGGTGCCGACGACTAGGGCGGCGTTGTACCACAGCTTGTTGGCTCCAAGGCCGGCCAGGTCGGTCAGCCCGATGCAGCCCCAGTAGATGAGCAGGCCTATCCCGTTCAGCACGAAAAACACGATCGAGTCCCGGGTGGCGCCCTGCCCCTGGCGGTTCCGGAAGGCCCACCGGCCGTTGCCGAGGTAGGTGACGACCGTGGCCAGGATCGTGGCGATCGTAATGGCCTTATACTTGCCGATGCCAGTGAGGGCGTTAGCAACGCCAAAGGTCACGATCGTGCCGATGAGGCCGACTACGAGGAACTTCGCGCCCTCGTGGATCAGGTGGCGGAACCGCTCGTAGAGCCCGCTGATGGTGCTCACCTCTGGGAACCTGCCTCCTGACCTGTCCGCGTTTCGTGTTTCGTGCGTGACGATGTGAGACTACCGCGTGCCGCCCGTCACTTATGGGGTGCCCGCCTGGACTGCCAAAATACCCTGACAGCCGGGTAAATCGTTTCCGAACTGTCGGACCCGTTGGGTAGGGTCACGCACGTGCCAGATCCCGACGTCCTCATCCGTGCCCGGGGCCTGACGAAGCGGTTCGGTCAGTTCACCGCAGTTGACGGGATAGATTTCGAGCTCCGGCGCGGTGAGGCTTTCGGGTTCCTCGGCCCTAACGGCGCCGGTAAGTCCTCGACGATGCGAATGATCGGATGCGTGTCGCCGCCCAGCGGAGGCGAGCTGACCATACTCGGCCTCGACCCGGTGATCGATGGCTCGGCCATCCGGGCCAGGCTGGGAGTGGTACCGCAGGAAGACACCCTGGACGTCGAGCTGACCGTGCGGGAGAACCTGCTGGTCTATGGCCGCTACTTCGGCCTGGCGCGGGCCGTTATCGCCGAGCGCACCAGCCGGCTGCTGGATTTTGTTCAGCTCTCAGAGCGAGCAGATGATCCTGTCGAACCGCTGTCGGGCGGGATGAAGCGCCGGCTGACGATTGCCAGGTCGCTGATCAATGAGCCGGAGATCCTGATCCTGGACGAGCCGACTACCGGCCTTGACCCGCAGGCCAGGCACGTGGTCTGGGACCGCCTGTTCCGGCTGAAGCAACAGGGCGTGACGCTGATCCTGACCACTCACTACATGGACGAAGCCGAGCAGCTCTGCGACCGGCTGGTGGTGATGGACGGCGGCAAGATCGCCGCAGAGGGCTCGCCACGAGAGCTGATCGAGACCTACTCCAGCCGGGAGGTGCTGGAGCTGAGGTTCAGCACGTTCGAGCACGACCAGGCGGTCGACAAGCTGGCGGCCGTGCCGGCCGAGCGCACCGAGGTGCTCGCCGACCGCGTCCTGCTGTACGTGGCCGACGGAGACGCGGCGATGGCCTCGGTCCGTGGTCTCGGGCTCGAGCCGCTCACCTCGCTAGTGCGCCGCAGCACGCTGGAAGACGTGTTCCTGCGGCTGACCGGCAGGCGGCTGGAGGACGGATGACTGTCCCGGCCCTGCGAGTCCGTCCGTCGCGTCGGGGCACCCGGGTAGCCGGGCCACGGCAGATGGCGGTCCGGGCGTTCCAGTCCTGGCTGGTGAACTACCGGCGCACTTGGCGGGGGACGATCTACTCCAGCGTCCTGATGCCCGTGCTCTACCTGGGGGCCATGGGCCTGGGTCTCGGCACGCTGGTAAATCATCACGGCACTGCCGGACTTGGCGGAGTGAGTTACCTTGACTTCCTCGCGCCCGGGCTGATGGCGGCGACCGCGATGCAGACGGCGATGGGAGAGTCCCTGTACCCAGTGTTCTCCGCGGTGAAATGGCAGCAGACCTATCAGGCCGCGGCCGCGACGCCGCTCAAGCCCGGCGACATCTTCCGCGGCCATTTGCTGTTCACCACGATGCGTCTGGTCATGAACATGGTGGTCTTCCTGGCGATCATGTCGCTGTTCGGCGCGGTCAGGTCGGCCTGGGTGGTGGCTGCCGTTCCGGTGGCGGTGCTGACCGGGCTCGCGTTCGCCACGCCGTTGGACGCATTCGCTGTCAGTCAGAAGAAGAATGACCAGGCCTTCGCGGTCATCTTCAGGTTCGGCATGATCCCGCTATTCCTGTTCTCCGGCACTTTCTTTCCGGTGACTCAGCTGCCGGGCTGGATCCGGCCGCTCGCGTACGCGACGCCGCTCTGGCACGGTGTTGCGCTCTGCCGCGCGCTAAGCCTCGGAACGGCGGACCTGGTCGGTTCGCTTGGTCACATCGCCTATCTGACAGCGATTGCGGGCCTTGGTCTGATTGCGGGGGAGCGTGCTTACCGGCGGAGGCTGCATGTCTGAGCAGTCCCTGTCGGGGCAGACACTGCGGCAACTGCCGCTCCGCATTCTCCCCGTTCCACTATTGCTGGCCCGGCGCGCCGGTATTGGCGGGCGCGGCAGCGCTCACCTGATCGAGCGGCACGCCCGGGTCTACCGGCACACCTGGCTGATTCTGGCGTCTGGGTTTTTCGAGCCGCTGTTCTACCTGCTATCGATCGGCGTCGGTATCGGCGAGCTGGTCGGTAAGGTCACGTTCGCCGGGCACTCTGTGGGATTCACCAGCTTCGTGGCGCCCGCGCTGCTCGCGACGTCCGCTATGAACGGGGCGATCTTCGACTCGACCTTCAACATCTTCTTCCGGCTCAAGTACGCCAAGCTGTACGACGCGGCGCTGGCAACGCCCATGGGCCCCGGCGACGTGGCGCTCGGCGAGGTCGGCTGGGCACTGATCCGGGGCGGCCTCTACGCGTGCGCGTTCATGGTCATCATGCTGGCGATGGGCCTGGTGCACTCAGCCTGGTCTGTGCTCGATATCCC
>DASXIA010000527.1:0-2334 GCA_036488155.1 Streptosporangiaceae bacterium
TAGCTGGCCATGTAACGCGGGTCCGAAATGTAAAGCTCGGCCAGCCCGCGGTGCATGTCGTAGCCGCAGTCGTAGAACCAGCGGCGGAGATGCTGCCGGTGCTCTTCGGCGAGGTCCATCGCGACCGTCCCGCTGGCCGGGGCGCCCGCGCGGATGGCGTCGGCAAATCCGGCGATGTTCGCGTCAGCCTCAGCCTTGATCGTAATCCAGTCCTGCTTGGTGTAGGCGGCCGTCCGGCGCCGGGACTCCTGCCACGCATCGGTATCGCCCCAGCGCTGCGCAGCCTCGGCGGCGTGCTCCTCTAGCTTGTCGGTCCCGAAGATCTCGAGCTGCTCCTCAGGGGTCAGTGAGATGCCCATCTTTCTCGCTTCCATTTCTCGTTCGATGGCGGCCAGCAGCCTGGCTGCCCGGTCCCGGCGCGCCCGCAGCAGCTGGTGCTGACGGCGCAGGTGCCCGTCGGTCCCGGCATCCGGGTCGGAGAGCATCGCCGCGATCTCGTCGAGCCCGAAGTCCAGCTCGCGGTAAAGCAGGATCTGCTGTAGCCGCCGCAGGTCGTCCGGCGAGTACAGCCGGTAACCGGCTGGACTGCGCCCGCTCGGCGTGAGCAGGCCGATCTCGTCGTAATGGTGCAGAGTCCGTACCGAGACGCGCGACAGCCGGGCCACCGTGCCGACGGTGTACTCCGCCGGTGCGGGCTGGTCTGGCTGGTCGTCGTCCACGGGTACAACTGTGCAGCCTCACGCTGCGTGAGGGTCAAGCCGTATCTGTTCCAGCTAGAACGTGCTGCGGACGGCAACCTGGCAGAGTTCGGGCAGCTTCTCCGCTGCCTCGCGAGCCGCGAGCTGGACCCCCGCCCAGGCCAGCAGGACGCCGTAGGCGGCGGAGCAGACCAGCAGCACCGGTATCCGGACCGCCGGCTGGTCCCCGCTGGTCAGCACGCCAGCAACGATGACCGGCGTGACCAGCACCGCGGCGCCGAGCAGGCTGCCGAGGACGCTGCCGCCCGCGGAGGACGTGTATCCCTGGGCGGCCTGGGGCATAGGGCTGCCGGCTCGCTTGGTCACCGGGTAGGGAAGCGTGACGGTGAAGATGTTGCTCAGGCCAAGGGCCGCGCCGAGACCCGCCAGGGCTACGGCGGTGGCCGTCACTCCCTCCATCGGATGCCTGACGGCGGCCGCGAGGCCGAAGCAGATCGCGGTGAGCAGTGGTGCCGCGATCACCGCGAGCGCGATGTTCTGGCCGGCAAAGTAGGCCTGCCATGAGCGGCGGCTGGTCAGCGCGAGCGCCTCGATGACGAACGGCGGGCCGGTCAAGCCGACCGAGTTGGCGTGGAAGAACCCGACGAAGGCCGCGCCGAAGACGGCGCTGGCGATAACAACCTCGGGATGCACCGGGTGGCCGACGATGGAGCTGATGGATACGGCAACCATGATGACCGCGGTTAGGGCCCAGTAGACGAGCGATGTCGGCTCGCGGCGCTGGTAGAGCCAGAAGCGCGCCGCGACGGCGCCACCCAGGCCGTACCGGGCTAGCGGCAGCGCTGCAGCCCGGACCTGCGAGGACTGGGTGGAGGTGTCGGCGGTGACCAGTGCCCGGTTCAGCGAGCGTATCCAGAGCCAGCCCAGTGCCACGATGACGGCGGCGAGCAGCGCCAGGCGCGCGACGGCGGTGCCGGCCCGCCCGGTCGAAGCGTCCTGGATCGCGTGCGCGGCCAGGCCCGGCGGGAGCCAGCCCAGCCATGAGTCGACGCCGTGGAACCTCGCTGCGGTGATCCCGCCCTGGGCCGCCACCCTGGGTATTACCTGAGTGGCGAACTCATACACGGCGAAGATCGGGATGACTAGCAACGCGGCGAGGTCCTTGCCTCGTCGTGAGCGCAGCATCCTGGCCATGCTGGTGGTCACCCACCGGGCCAGCGTGATGCAGAACAGCACCTGCAGCACCACCGCGACCACCGCGACGAGCATGCCCAGCGCGCCGCGGGCCAGCCCGACGGTCACCCCGAGCAGGCCGATCAGGTTCGCCGCCGGCCAGGCGCCGGTCGCCGACGCGCCTAGCAGCCCGACGGCGAGTGTCCGGGTCCGCAGCGGATAGAGCGCCAGCGTGGCCGGATCAAGAGTGCCATCGAGGCCGAAGGCCATGACCGGCAGGAGCAGCCAGCCAACTGCGAAGACGGTGAAGATGACCGTCGTCAGATCCACCGACGCGCTCAGGCCGCGGAATAGCGCCAGGACATAGAAGCCGCCCAGCGCGACCACGAAGGCAAAGATCGTGCTGACGATAAAACTTGTCCGGACTGCTGTGGACGAGCGCAGCGCGTTCAGCAGCAGGCGG
>DASXIA010000058.1:0-4737 GCA_036488155.1 Streptosporangiaceae bacterium
ATCTGCCGGAGCACCGGTGCCATCTTCTGGCTGACCCGGCCGGCCACGATCATCAGGTCCGCCTGGCGCGGGGTGTTGGACGCCCGCTCCATGCCGAACCTGGCCAGGTCGTGCCGCGGCCCGCCGGTCGCCATCAGCTCGATGGCGCAGCAGGCTAGACCGAATGTCGCAGGCCAGACCGAGCTCTTCCGGGCGTAGCCGGCCACCTTCTCGACCGTCGTCAGCAGGATGCCCGACGGCAGCTTTTCCTCAATTCCCATTGCTAATCCCACTCCAGCCCGCCGCGACGCCATACGTAGACGTAGACGACAAGCACCGTGGCTATGAACGTGACCATCTCCACCAGGCCAAACACCCCGAGCTTGTCGAAATAGACAGCCCACGGGTACAGGAAGATGATCTCGATGTCGAAGACTATGAACAGCATCGCCGTCAGGTAGTACTTGACGGGGAATCTAATGCCAGCCGATTGCCTGGTCGGCTCGATGCCGCACTCGTAGGCCTCCAGCTTCGCCCTGTTCCACCGCTTCGGGCCGGCCATAGAGCCCGCGACCAGCGAGAAGACGGCGAACACCCCGGCGAGTATGGCCAGCGCCAGGATCGGCACGTACAGGCTCATTGCCCTGTCACCCCCTTCATCTCGATTGCACTGTGTCAGCGGGCATTGCTCGGTTAGTCGGTATCGCCGGTTAAGCCGCGGGCGTCATCTTAGACACTGCGTTCAGTAGCCGGTCCACGGCATCGCCACCGCGGGTCTCGGTGAGGTTGCCAAGCAGTTTCATAGTGAAGCGCATCACTGCCGGCCGCTTCACTCCGTGCCTCGTACAGAACTGCATGATCGACGGCTTGCCGATCAGGTCGACGAAGATCCGGCCTAGCGTGTAATAGCCGCCGTAGGCGTCCTTGAGCTGGCGCGGGTAGGTCTGCAGCACCCGTTCGCCGCCCGCCGCGGTCGGCCTGGCCAGAGCCTGCGTGATCACCCGGGCCGCGATCTCGCCCGCCTCGAGCGCGTAGGCAATGCCTTCGCCATTGAACGGGTTCACCATCCCGCCGGAATCGCCGGCCAGCAGCAGGCCCCTGGTGTAGTGCGGCGTCCGGTTGAAGCCCATCGGCAGCGCGGCACCGCGCACCGGCTGAGTCCGGTTCTCCTCGGTGAAGCCCCACTCGGCGGGCATCCCGGCCAGCCATTTACGCAGCAGATCCCGGTAGTCGATCTCACCGAAGCCGGTTGAGGTGTTCAGCAACCCGAGGCCGACATTGGAGGTGCCGTCTCCCATGCCGAAGATCCAGCCGTAACCAGGCAGCAGGCTGTTTCCGTCCCAGAGATCCAGCCAGGCCTCGAGATAGTCGTCGTTGTGCCGCGGCGAGGTGTAGTACGTCCGCACTGCCACGCCGAGCGGGCGGTCATCCCGCTTGTGCAGGCCCATGGCCACCGAGAGCCTCGAGGAGTTCCCGTCGGCCGCTACGACAAGCCGGCCGCGGTACTGGCGGCCGTCCTTCGTGGTCACTCCGGTGATCCGGCCAGTCCGGTCGTCAAGCAACGGGCTCGTGACATTGGCGCCCTCGATCAGCCGCGCTCCGGCCTTCTCCGCATGGCGGGCAAGGATCTGGTCGAAGTCTGTCCTGGTGCGGACCAGGCCGTAACCGGGATAACTAGACAGCTCTGGCCAGTCGAGCTCGATTCGGCCGCCGCCGCCGATAATCCGCAAGCCCTTGTTCCGCAGCCAGCCGTCACTCTCCGCAATCGGCACGCCCATCGCGGTCAATGCCTTGACCGCGCGAGGGGTGAGGCCGTCGCCGCAGACCTTCTCCCGCGGGAAGCTCGTCTTCTCCAGCATCAGCACATCAAGGCCGGCCGTCGCGAGGTAATAGGACACGGCTGAGCCGGCCGGGCCGGCCCCGACGACAATGACGTCGGCGGTAGTGGCAGGTGCTGTGCTGGCACCACCTGCGCTGGCATCAGCTGGGCTGATGCCGCCAGTGCTGGCAGCCGCCACCCGGACCCGGCCGGTGCTGGTCGCAGGCGTGCTACCGGGCTTCGCGCTGACCAGCTCATGCTGAGGGGCCAAGTCTGGCGGGTCGGCGGGGGGTACTTGCTCGGTCACGGACCCGTCCTGATCTGTCTTGTGAACCTCTTCACAAGGGCTTCCGCCTCGCAGTCTAGTCCTGGCTGGATACCCGGCGTCCGACCGCCCCGCACCCACGCCCGCAGCCAGTGCGCCTCGCTTCCGCGAGCGGCCGATGACTGTGGCGAAGGACCGCGCGTTCCCGCCGGTAGCTCCTATCCTTACCCTGCGCGGCCACCCTTGAGCACATCGGACGGCGGGCCTTCAGCGATGCTCTGGCACGAGCTAACCCGGCCGCCTCGCCTCGTGCAGGGCGACGACTCCGAGCGAGAGATTCCGCCAGCCCACTGCGGACCAGCCGGCCCCGGCGATCTTGCCTGCCAGGGCGTGCTGCGGCGGCCAGGCCTTGATCGACTCGGCCAGGTAGTCATAGGCCTCCGCGTTGCCCGACAAGCGCCTGGCGACGGCAGGAAGTGCCGTTGCCAGGTACCGCTCGTACAGCGTGTTGAGCCGGCGCACCGGCAGGTGGCTGAATTCGCAGATGACCAGCCGGCCTCCGGGCCTGGTGACCCGCAGGAACTCAGCAAGCGCCTGGCCGGTGTCGGCCACGTTCCGCAGGCCGAAGGAGATCGTGACAACATCGAATGCCCCGTCCGCAAAGGGCAGCGCCAGCGCGTCACCCGCGACGAACCGCAGCCCGGTGGACGGCTTGCGCGCGCCGACAGAAAGCATCCCGAGAGAAAAGTCACAGGCCACGCAGCGAGCGCCAGCAGCAGTGAACGCACGCGACGAGGTGCCAGTGCCCGCTGCCACGTCGAGCACGAGCTGGCCCGGGCCGGCTCCGACGGCCCGCGCGACGACCCTGCGCCAGACGCGGTCCATGCCCAGCGACAAAGCATCGTTCAGCAGGTCGTAGCGATCGGCGACCTTGTCAAACATCGCTGAGACATCAGCGGGCTTCTTGTCGAGCTGAGCGCGGGCCATGACCCAAGCCTGACATATCCCGCCGCTGGGTCTGTCCCGGCGCGGCGTCAGCTGGCCAGCCGCGGCGAACCAGAGAAGGCCCCGTCCTCCCCCGCGTGCTGCCGGATCATGCCGAGCATCCTGGCGTGATCGAAGCTCAGCTGATCCTCATGCGCCGCGGTCAGCAACGCGACCCGGGCCAGCACCGGCCGTGGCAGTGCCGCAAGAGCGGCGTCCAGCAGGTGCCAGGAGAGGCTGTCGAGCGCGGCACGCACCGCCTGGCTGCCGTTGGTAGCTGCGCACGTCCGCTCGACGGTGGCCAGCAGGCCGGCCGGCGCCCGGCTGTGATCGAACCGGACCGGGCAGGCATCGACTCCGAGCTGGGCATCGTGCTCCGCGGCGGCCGCCTCGAAGGCATTCAGTAGCGGGCTGAAATCGCCGGCATTCTCCGGGTCGTAGAGGCCAGGAAATGGCATCCGCTCGTAGCCGGGATCGTGACCGCTGAAGTAGATCGGGCTATCGGAGCCGACCTGCAGCAGCGTGCCGACAGCCAGGTCGAGCAGGCTCACCGGCCAGCCCAGATCCCTGATGGCGTACACGCGAAGGGCCCCTGGCTGCGCGCGGAGGCCCGCAGCCAGCAGCAGCTCCGCCGACTCCGCCGCCGACTGAGCATAAAACTGGGCCTGCCAGTCGTGCAGCCTGACGACACCCGACCTGGCCCAGGCCAGCAGCCTGTCGTACACGATCGAGTTATCCACTACGTGCGTGAACCGGCTTGCGGTGATCCGGACTTGCGTGCGGGTGGCAGCTTCGGCCAGGATCCACTCGCCTGCTCGCTTCGCGGCCGTGTACACCTCGCGCGAGTACGGCCGCAATGCCTTGCCGGAGCTGGCACAACTGAGCTCGGCGACGCCATACCGCTCGCACGCCTGCACGACATTGCGGGTGCCGAGGACATTGGTGCTGACCGTGAGGTGCGACGCCTGCTCGGCGAGGCCGGGATCTCGCTGCGCCGCCAGGTGGAAGACGACATCGGGCCGTACTGCCGCGAAGACCTCTTCCAGGCTGGCCCGGCTGGTGACATCGGCGTGCTGGTACTCAGCCGCAGGGTGCCGGGGCCAGCCCGCCGTCCGGCCCCGGCTGACGGAGACCAGCCATCGCGGACCCAGCCGGGCGATCCGTGCCATCAGCGTCGAGCCGATGCAACCGGTCCCTCCGGTGACCAGGACGGTCCGGTCGCGCAGCCAGTCCGCGAGCGCTTCTTCCGGCAGCTCGATGCGACGCTCGCGGATCTCATGGAAGCGGGCCAGTTCCTCGATTGCGTCGTCCCGCGCGGTCATCAGCACCTGCGTCAGGGCCTGCAGCTCTGCCACCGCGGCGTCGGCGAGGTCCGGCCGGCCCGCGGGTGCCGCCTCCTGCATCGCGGAGATGATGTCCGGAACTGGCACGACCATGACTGCGGTTTTTCCCCCGGCTGGCTCGGCCATTCCTGCCACGCCAGGGGATCATCTGCCGTGGCAGCCCCTTAACTCGCAATGGCGGACGTGCCCGGCTACAGTCACGCACCCATTCCAGCGGGGGTGAACTGCGCGATGTCGTAACTAGTCCCCGGACAGGACGTAAGGTCAAGACCGTGTCGCGATCGCCCGGCGCGCGGCTAGCCGGGTGTTCGGGCGCCGGATACCCCGCTTCTGCACAGATCAGCGGT
>DASXIA010000061.1:0-20715 GCA_036488155.1 Streptosporangiaceae bacterium
TGCGAGAGCGGGGAAGTAGGTCAGCCCGACCAGGATCAGGATCACGCCGACCACCAGCCCGACGAACAGTGGTGTCCGGGTATCCAGCGTCCCGGCGCTGGCCGGCACCGGCTGCTGCCGGGCCAGCGAGCCGGCCAGGCCAAGCGCGAAGATCTCCGGTGCGAACCGGCCTAGCAGCATGACGATGCCGCCGACTACCTGGTACCAGGTGGCCGCGGTGCCCAGGCCCGCGAACGCCGAGCCGTTGTTATTGGCTTCCGAGGCGAACGCGTAGACGACCTCGGTCAGCCCATGCGGGCCCGGGTTGAAGATCGCCGACTGCCCGATATGCGTGCCGATAGATAGGCCCGCCGCGGTCAGGATGACCACCGGCAGGGTCAGGAAGTACAGCGCTGCGTACTTCATCTCCACCGGCCGGATCTTCTTGCCGATGTACTCCGGCGTACGTCCGACCATCAGTCCGGCCACGAAGACCGTCACGATGGCCAGGATCAGGATGCCGTACATACCGGCCCCGATGCCGCCGGGTGCGATCTCGCCGAGCGCGATGTCGAACAGCGCGATGCCGCCGCCAAACGGTGTCAGCGAATCATGGAAGCAGTTCACCGAGCCGGTGGATGTGACTGTGGTCGATGCGGCGAATATCGAGCAGCCGGAAGTGCCGAACCTCGTTTCCACGCCTTCGGTGGCACCGTGCGCGAGCTTCGCGGCGGTGGCACCGCCGAGGCCGTAGTGCGCCTCGAAGAAGCTGATGCCGGCGACTGCGACCAGCCAGATGATGGCCATGACCGCGACCAGCGCGTAGCCCTGCTTGTTGTCCTTCACCATCTTGCCGAAGGCGCGGGGCGTGGCGAACGGGATCAGCAGCAGGAGGAAGATGATGAACCAGTTGCTGAACGGGTTCGGGTTCTCGAACGGATGCGCGGCATTGGTGTTGAAGTAGCCACCGCCGTTGTTGCCGAGGTCCTTGATGCTCTCCATGGAGCCGACCGGGCCGCCGGGGATGGTCTGGTGGGCGCCGGACAACGTGGTGTACGTCTCGTACGGGTGGAAGTTCTGGATGGCGCCGGTGGCGATCAGGACTAGCGCGCCGACAAATGCCAGCGGGATCAGCAGCCTGAAACTTGCGCGCGTCACGTCGACCCAGAAGTTGCCGAGCTTGTCGGTCCGTGAGCGTGTGAAACCACGGATCATCGCGATCGCGACCACCAGGCCGACAGCCGCGGACATGAACTGCTGCACGGTAAGGCCGGTCATCTGGGTCAGGTAGCCCATCGTCGACTCGCCGGCGTAGTTCTGCCAGTTGGTGTTGGTGACGAACGACGCTGCCGTGTTCCAGGCCGTGTCCGTCGGCACAGCCGCCATGTGCTCGCTGTAGGGCAGGTAGTGCTGAAGGCGCTGGAACCCGTACAGGAAGATCACGCTGACCGCGGAGAAGGCCAGGATGCTGCGGACGTAGACGCTCCACTTCTGGTCGGCCTTCGAATCGATGCCGATCAGCCGGTAGACGAAGCGTTCTACCTTCCAGTCCTTGTCGGTGGTGAAGATATGCGCCATGTAGTTGCCGAGCGGCACGTAGCACGCGGCAAGGGCGGCGATGAGCAGGCCGGCCTGGAGCCAGCCCGCAGCAGCGCTACTCATCAGAACCTCTCAGGGAGCACGAGTGCCACGAATAGGTACACAGTCAGCAAAAAGCCGCCGATCAGGCCGATCCAGTTCTCAGCGCTCAAATCTCTCAACACCCCTCAAGATGAGCCAGAGCATGCCGAAGACGACGATGGTCAGGCCGATATAGAACAGGTCCCACATGGAGCCCTCCTAGGCTTCGCACGTTCCGAGCCAGTGAACCGTCCTGAGGAGGGCAGATAGCCGCTCCAAACACCACCCATGCAGACCGGGTGCGGTTCCTAACGGAATCCATGCAGAGGTGAGGGAACTTCGAAACCTGCTGGCTGCTCGCTGTGTCCGTACGGTTGCGGACCGTATGCGTAGGGACTGCAAACCGTAGGCGTCGGAGCTGCAAACCGTATGTGTCAGCTAGCACCGTGCGGCAACACACAATGCGGCAAAAACAGCGGGGCCGCCTGGTGGCGGCCCCGCTGCGTGTGAATGTTCTGTTTGCGTGCTCCCGATCAGGCGGCGAGGTCGCTCAGGCCGCCGAGGTCGGTCAGGATGTCACTGAACCTCGTCAGGGCGGCGCTGATCCAGGGCAGCCGCACTGGGTCGGCTGCCGCCAGCGCTTGCTCGCGCTCGGCGTCAGTGTCGCCGTACAACTGTCCGGTGGCCAGCCGCAGCCGCAGGCAGGACGCGCTCTCGCCGAACGCGCTGCCCGGCAGCGCGCCGGCCCCGTAGGAGTCCAGCAGCAGATCTGCCAGGTCCGCGCCAGTTTCGACGCCGAACCTGGTCCGCAGCTGGTCCCGCCACGGCGCGAAGTCCGGGTACAGGTAGAACGCGGCCTGCGGGGTCGCGACGTCGAGTCCGGCCGCTACGCAGCGCCTGGCAGCCTCCTGGCACACGGCCGCGTGCAGCATGCGGCACCGGCCGACGTGCTCAGCCAGGTCAGCCGGCTCCTCGAGGGCCACCGCCGCCACTTCCTGCATCGGCCCCGGGGCGGCGGACCAGATCTCACTGGCGATGCCGAGCAGGCGGCCGCGCAGCGCCGCGCCGCACGCCCCGTCTGGCATGCGTGCAACGCCGATCCGCCAGCCGCCTGCCGAGAAACTCTTGCTCAGCGAGGTGGTCACCACCGTCCGCTCCGGTGCGACCTCCGCCGGGCTGAGGAACGGCAGGTCCGGGTCATGCACCAGATCGCGGTAGATCTCGTCGCTGATGATGAGCAGGCCGTTCCGCTCGGCCACGACGCAGAGTGCGCGGATGGCGTCCGGGCTGGCGAGCTGGCCCGTCGGGTTGTCCGGCAGCGTGACGAGTACGGCGCCGATCGGCCGGTCAGTGTGCCGGCGGCTCCGGACCTCGGCCTCGAGCGCGTCCGGATCGCAGACCCCGCCCTCGCCGGCGACAGTGCTGACGAAGTGTGGCGTGACGCCGCAGAGCGTGGCCTGGGCCGCGTAGCTGACCCAGCTGGGCCGCGGTACCGCGACGCCGGTGCGCAGCGCGAGGATCGTCGCGAACAACAGTGCCTTGCTTCCAGGGCCTGCCACGTTTGCGTCGGGGCTGGTCGGCAGACTGCGGCGGGACCAGTAGCCGGCTGCGGCGGCGCGCAGCCGCTCGGTCCCGGCAACCGGGCCATAGGCGCCGCGGCCAGCCGCGGCGGCGAGTTCTTCGGTCAGCCGGGGATGCACCGGCAGTCCGGACTCGCCGAAAGCCAGCGGCAGGACAGGCTCGCCGCGCTGGCGGCGGCGGTCAAGTACCTCGTTCGCCGCGAGCGTCGCCGAAACCGGGACTTTGTCGCGGCACGTTTGCAGTGTTTCGGCAACAAACAACCGGCCGGGGCTGCCGGTCTCCGGGGGGCGGGGAGTCCAGGTCGGGATGGGTTCGGTCAGGGTGGCTTGGCCAGCCCATGGCATGGCAATAGCTCCTTGCTGCGGGGGCAGGAGAAGTTCTGGGGGGGTGACTTCTCAGCGGATGAGGCTACCTTCGCAAGTGCGCTGACCTGCCCATCCGATGGCAAAGCATCAGCACAACAGGCCATGTCTGACGCAGAGAATAAGCCAGGCTTATGCTGTTGACATGCTCGAGGTGCACCGGCTCCGGCTGCTGCTTGAGTTCGCTGAACGGGGCACGATTGCCGCCGCGGCCAGCGCGCTCGGCTATACGCCGTCCGCTGTATCGCAGCAGCTGGCCGCCCTCGAGCGGGAGACCGGTGCGGCGTTGCTGGACCGGACCGCCCGTACGGCGGAGCTGACCGAGGCAGGCCAGCGGCTCGCCGCGCGAGCAGCGGAGATCCTGGCACTGGTCGAGGCCGCCGAGGCCGACCTCGCTGCCCCCGATCCAGCTGGCCGGGTGGCAATCTCCGCATTTCCGACCGCGGCAGTAGCCTTTGCGCCCGCGCTGACCAGGACGGTGCGCGCACATCCTGGCCTCAGCCTGCTGCTGCGGCAGACCGCTGGCGGCGAGGTACTCCGGCTGGTCAAGGCGGGCCAGGTCGACGTAGCGATCGTCGACGACTGGAACGGCAGGCTAGCGGCGGGCCAGGCGGCCCTCCGCTTCTACCCGCTGGTGACCGATCCGCTCGTACTTGTGGTGCCGCGCGGCCACTGGGCCAGCGACCCGCGCGTTCCGGTGTCGCTGCACAAACTGCGCGACGAGCCGTGGCTGGCCCCTCCGGCAGGCGAGGCATCCCGTCGTGCGGTTGACCAGGTGCTCGCCACGGCAGGCGGGGTGGCCGAAGCGCCGTCGGAGTTCGAGGGCCTCGCCACGATCCTGAGCCTGGTAGCGCGCGGCATCGGGATCGCGATCCTGCCGAGGCTGACGCTGGCCGGCGGCGACGCCCGGGTAGCTGTCAGGGAATTGCCCGGTACGAGCCCGGCACGGGATCTGTACGCAGCGGCCAGGGCTTCCTCGGTGCGAAGGCCCGCGGTCGCCGTTATCGTCCGCGCCCTGACCAGCGCCGCACGCGCCCTACCCAGTGCTGCGCGGAACTCGGCGGAGGCGTGAAGAATGACACCGTGAAAACTGACGCTGTGCAACCTTCCACTGGGAAACTTGATCTTTCTCGGTCCGCAGCCGAGCTGACCGCGCAGATTGTCGACATCGAGTCGGTCAGCGGCAACGAGCGGCCGCTGGCTGACGCGATCGCCAGCGCCCTGGCGGAACTCCCGCACCTAACGCTGCACCGAGACGGCAATGCGGTCGTGGCACGGACGGACCTCGGCCGGGCTGAGCGGGTAGTGCTGGCGGGTCATATCGATACAGTTCCGGTGCATTCGAACCTTCCGTCCCGCCTGGCGGGCGGGTTGCTCTACGGATGCGGCAGCTGCGACATGAAGTCCGGGGTTGCGGTGCAGCTGCGGCTGGCGGCTCAACTGACCACGGCGGCGCGCGACGTGACCTACGTGTTCTACGACTGTGAGGAAGTCGAGGCCGAGCGCAACGGGCTGCTGCGGCTCAGCCGGTCGCGGCCGGACCTGCTCGCGGGCGACTTCGCGGTCCTGCTGGAACCGACGGGTGCTGTGGTCGAGGGCGGTTGCCAGGGCACCCTGCGAGCCGACGTCGTCGCGCGCGGCGAGCGCGCGCACAGCGCGCGATCCTGGCTCGGCAGTAACGCGATCCATTCGGCCGGCGGGATCCTGGATGTACTGCGCGGTTATGCTCCGCAGCAGCCTGTCGTAGACGGGCTCAGCTATCACGAGGGCCTGAACGCGGTCGGCATCCGTGGCGGGGTTGCCGGAAACGTCATTCCGGACAACTGCGTCGTCAGCGTCAACTTCAGGTTCGCGCCTGACCGGTCCGCGAAACAAGCAGAGCAGCACGTACGCGACGTGTTCGACGGCTGGGAGGTCAGAATCACTGATGTCGCCGGGGGAGCGCGGCCAGGCCTGCGCGAGCCCGCCGCCGCCTCGTTCGTGGCCGCGATGGGCGGCGCGCCGCGAGCCAAGCTGGGCTGGACCGACGTCGCCAGATTCGACGCGCTCGGCATTCCAGCGGTCAACTTCGGCCCCGGCGATCCGCAACTTGCACATACCCAGGACGAGCACGTTGCGGAAGCCGAGATCCAGCGCTGCGAGTCGCAGATGCTCGCCTGGCTCAGCCCGGCGTAGCGCTTACTGTGCTGGCCTTATTGGGGCGGGGCCACGCTCAGTGTGAGCGTGCGAGTCAGGGACCGGTCATCGGGGGTAACCCAGGTCACTTTGACCGACGCACCACCGCGAATGCCCTGCAGGATGTTCATCAGCGACGAAGGCGACGAAACCGGCCGGTTGTTCACCCTGGTGATAACGTCGCCGGCGCCGATGCCGGCATTGGCCGCGGACGTCTGACACAGCGAGCCGAGCACCAGCGTGCCGGATCTGACAGGCGCAATCCGTGTCGGCACGCCGACATTCGCATTGTTTTGCACGCAGCCGCTCGGGGCCGGGTTGTTCTGCCCGAATGGCCGGGACGCTTCCTCTTGCCGCAGTTGTTCGCCAGGGTTCGTCTTCGTGCTCTGCGCGCCATTCGGGCCACTCGGGACGAGCACGCCGATGAAGCCGGAACTGCCGATCCGCACGCCTGAGCTTGACTGCCCGGCGATGATCTGCCGGGCCAGCGTCATGGCCCGGTTGATCGGGATAGCAAAGCCGACATTCTGGCCGGAGTTCGCCGTGCTGTTGGTACTCGCAGCGGTGTCCATGCCGATGACCTTGCCGGCAGTGCTGACCAGCGGCCCGCCGGAATCGCCGGGAATGATCTGCGCGTTGGTCTGCAGCATGCCGGTGAGCTTTTCGGGCGCCTGGCCGCTGCCGTCGTCGCTTGCAGTGATGGTCTGATTCAGGTTGGTGATGGAGCCGCCGACGTAGCTGATCTTGCCGGTGCCGTTCGCGTTGCCCATGCCGACGACATCGTCGCCGACCTTGACCGTCGACGAGTCACCGATGGGAACGGTAGGCAGGCCGGACGCTCCCTCCAGCTTGATGACGGCGACGTCAGAGCCCTTGTCATAGCCAAGCCAGGTGGCCGTGTACTGGTGGCCGGTGTTCACGACCGTAGCCGTGAGGCCGGTCGTTCCGTTGATGACGTGATTATTGGTCAACACCAGGCCGTCATGGCTGATGATCATGCCTGTCGCGGCGGCGGCGGCACCGGAGCCGTCGTACTTGAGGTTGCTCGTGATGACTACCAGGCCGGGCGACACAGCGTTGCCGAGCCTCTGAATGGTGCCTTGTGAGACGGACCCGGAGTTACCGCTGTTGCCGTTATTGGCGCTTCCGCCGCCCGGAAAGAAGCCGCCGTTCGGCAGGCCGAGGTTGCCCGAGCCGCTGTTACCCGAGCTGGACGCCGTCGGCTGACTGCCGTCGGCAAACGCGACGACCAGGCCCCCTGCGGTCGCCGCGATGGCTGCCACCGCAAGGTAGGTAATCGCCGCAGTCAGCGCACGGCGCCGCGGCGGGCGGGGCGGCTGGCCGTAGCCGCCGGGTACTCCGTAGCCGCCTGGTGGCTGGCCGAACCCGCCACCGCCCGGATAGCCATAGCCGGCGTATCCTGGGCCGGCGTATCCCGGCTGGCCCGGGGCCGTGTGCCCGGGCTGCCCCTGCTGGGGGTAGCCGGCCTGCGCGTAACCGGGCTGGCCGTAACCGGGCTGGCCGTAACCGGATGCCGGGTAACCAGCCTGCGGGTAGCCGATGGGCTGGGTGAAGGCGGGCAGCTGGCCGGTGGCATCCGGCATGCTCAACTGACTGGCCTGTCCGGGGTCGCCTGCAGGTCCGGACTCCGCTGGCTGCCCGGAATACCTGGCCTGCGAAGCCTCCCCTACGGTTGGCTCGCTGGACGGATTCGCCGAGGCGGCCGTCCAGGATTCCCAGATGCCTGGCTGCTGCTTGTCGCTGCTCTGCTCGTCCATCTCCATCACCCTCTGCCCGGTGCTATGCCAGCCTATGTGCGGCAGACCGGGCCGACATCCTTCAGCGGACGCAGTTACTCGAATCTGTGCCATTAGTAAGCACCACCGACCTGGACGTTAGCTGAACGAGCACTGAGGATCACCTATCGTGGCGTGCGCTAGAGATGCGCTGGGCGTGCCTTAACCAGGAGCTAGTAGTAGTCAGTAAGCGGCTCCAGCGCGGGCAAAATTCCGGACCTGGCGGCGAGTTGGCAGAGTAATCTCCTGGGGCGACCGCCGCTCCGCGATAGCTGGCCGGCGCGGCAACGGCCCGCTGGAAGGCGATATATCTTGTCATCGCGCTCCTGGAGATATATCTTGAGGCCATCAGGCATAGCCGCATGCAGGAGTTGACACCATGTCCGCACCGCCGAGCACCTATCAAGCCGACCTGAACCGCCGCGAGGAGATCGCGGTTTCCGGCGCAGCACTGTCAGAGGCGCCATGGAAGCTAGCCGGCGCCGCCGGCGTGGCTGTCGCTGGCGCTGACATGCTCGCCCACCTCGTCTTCCTCCATCCGGAACTGTTCAGCCCGCTATCTGAGGGCGTAGTCGCGTTCTTTGCGGTGGCCGGGGCCGGAGCCCTGGTCCGCAGCAGGCACAGCCGCGCGCTGCGCTGGGCCCGCAGCAGGCCGTGGCGATTCGCCGTCATGCCCGGTGCAGCCGCCGCGATCGTGATATTCGTGCTGACCATGCTGCACGGCAGCGGCATTTTCGGCAGCGCCTTCACCGCGCTGTGGCACGGCGCAGTCGCCTATGGCCTGACGGGCGTGGTCGGGTCGGTGGTAAGGCCGGGCAAGAACGAGCGGGGCTAGCCGGGCTAAATCTGTGCTGACGGCCGCAGCGTTACCTGCAGCAATGTTGTTTGCAGCACAGCGCTAATGCCATCCATGCTTGCCGACCGGCCCCACTGCCAGCCCGCGCCGCTCGCACTCGTCGAGTAGGAGCGGGAGCGCGCCGAGGGCGGCTTGCCATGCACCGCGCGGCCCGCAGTCGTGCAGCAGCACGGTCGCGCCGCCCTCGAGGTCGGCAATCAGCGTTCGCAGCACTGAGGCCGATGTAGCTCCTGCCGTCCATTCCCTGCCCCATGCTCCCCACAGCACCGGGGTAAGCCCAAGAGCACGGGCGGTGTGTAGCGCCGGTCCGCTCAGCACTCCGTATGGCGGCCTGAATAGTCGTGGCCGGGTGCCGGTGACGCTCGCTATCAACTCAGTGGCCCTGGTCAGGTCTGACCTCGTCGCTCCCGGAGTGCGGGCGGGGAGGTACCGGTGATCCCAGCCATGCACGCCCACTTCGTGGCCGGATGCGGCGATCTCCGCGGCCAGGCCGGGTGCCTTGGCGACCATGCTGCCGAGCATGAAGAAGGTGGCGTGAACCTGCCGTTCCGCCAGCACCCTGGTGAACAACGAAGTGGAGCCGGGATCGGGGCCGTCGTCGAAGGTGAGGGCAACATGACCGGGATCGCCCTGGCCGGCCAGCTGCTTGAAGGCGAGCATCCGGACTGGTCGCAGGCCGGTGAGCCCTGGCCCGGCCTGCACGATGGCCAGCCCAGCGACCGCACTGCCCGCAAGGATGGCAGCCTGTCGCCACGCCCCGGCGTTAACGGCACCTGACATCATGCCTAAGTCGTATCACCGCCATTGCGGTTTCCCGGGGTGCCAGACGAGTACTGAGAGTGTCATCGTGACTGCGCAAGGTAACGGCCGCCACCTCGTAGCGAGCTGGCAATGGCCCGCTGCCTGCGCAGTCGGCTGACCTGGGTAACGTGTCTGCTGACGCCGGAGCACGACAACTCCGGCTTGCCCGCGGGCTGGTCGCGCCGCGTAGGCAGTACGGCACCCGGCGCTGCGGTAGCCCTCGGCGCGGCCCGGCACATAGCGGAGGCACGGCACAGTGACACAGGCAACCAGCGCGATCGAGCCCGGGCTGGCGGAGCCCGGCGAGAGCCTGTTGCCCGACAGCCGGCGGTCCGTCCGGCTCATCGCTCGCAGCCTGTTCCTGCTCACCAAGCCACGCATCATCGAATTGCTGCTCGTCACCACGCTGCCGACCATGCTGCTCGCGCGGCGCGGTCTGCCCTCGGCCTGGCTCATCCTGGTGACACTGCTTGGCGGCGCGCTCGCGGCCGCCAGCGCGAACACACTGAACTGCTATATCGACCGCGACATTGACGCGGTCATGAAACGTACGTCGGGGCGGCCGCTGGTAGCCGGGCGCGCTGGCCACGGTGCTGGCGGACACGGTGCTGGCGGACATGCGGCAACCGGCACGGCCAGCGGCGCAGCGGTGAAGCCGGGCGAAGCGCTGGCGTCCGGGATCCTGCTCGGCGCCGCAGCCACATTGCTTCTCGGCCTCGCGGCGAACTGGCTGGCCGCGGCACTTGCCGACGCTGCGATCTTGTTCTACGTCTTCGTCTACACGATCGCGCTGAAGCGGCGCACCGCATCCAACATCGTGATCGGCGGCGCAGCTGGCTGTTTCCCGGTACTTGTCGGCTGGGCCGCGGTGACCGGGCGGGTGAGCTGGGCGGCAGGCGTGTTGTTCGCGGTGATCTTCTTCTGGACGCCGCCGCACTTCTGGGCACTGGCGATCAAATTCCGCGACGACTACGCGGCGGCGAAGGTCCCCATGCTCCCGGTGGTCGCCACTCCGGCCGCGGTAGCTAAGAAGATCCTGGCGTATTCCTATGTCATGGTCGCGGCGACGCTGCTGCTGACGCCTTACGCCGGCTGGGTCTACGGCTGCTGCGCGGTCATCCTGGGCGGTTGGTTCCTCGCCGAGGCCCACCGGCTTCGGAGAAGAATCGAAACAGCTGGCGGGTCGGCCCCGATGCGCCTGTTCCACCTGTCGATCGTGTACCTGACCCTATTGTTTGCGGCAGTCGCCATCACTGCGTTGTTGCCCTGGCATGGTTGGTAACCAGCGAGTCGCTCAGTGCCATCGACCGGCGCTCTGAACGGCACAACTCGTCGCGGACTACCGTAAAATTACGGTTCATTGATGTAGCCGTCGGTCACCGGGGGTCATGCTTAGTCACATGAGTTGGACCAGAAGGGCCTTCCTCGGCCGGGCCGCGGCTGCTGCCGCCATTCCGGCCGCCGTCGTCGCGGCGGTCAAGATCGGCGAATCGGCGAGCCCGGCTCCGGCCGGCGCTGCCAAAGCCGCGGGCGCGGGCGGTAACCCGAAGTCCGCCGTGCGCTGGACGATCAAGTACGAGAACTCGCTGCCCGGCGAACGGAACTGGCGGATCAAGAATCAAGGCCCGCTGCACGCGATCGGCGGCTACACCGGGCAAGCCAGCGTCCGGCCGGGCGACCGAATCGACCTGTACGTGTCCACGACGGCGCGCGAGTTCAAGGTGAAGGCGTTCCGGATGGGCTGGTACAACCACGACCTGGCGCGGCTGGTCTGGCAGACCGGGTGGATCCGCGGACACCGGCAGGCGCCCGCCAGGCTCGACGAGTCGACCCGGACGGTGCATACCCAGTGGGGCGTCTCGCTGACCGTGCCGACAGACGACTGGCCAGAGGGTTCCTACCTGCTCCGGCTGGACGGTGATCACGGCTTCCAGCGTTACGTCCCGGTGACCGTCAGATCGGCCAGCACGGCGGGCAAGGTCGTCATGAAGAACGCTGTCCCGACGTGGCACGCCTACAACACGTGGGGCGAGCACGACCTTTACAAGGGCCCCGGCGGCAGCTACGACAACCGGTCCTATGCCGTCAGCCTGGACCGGCCGATTGACACCGACGGCGCGTACCTGTTCCTGGTCTACGAGCGCAAGCTGATCAACCTAGCCGAGCGGCTCGGCTTGCCGCTGGCCTACCTGACCAGCATGGACATCGCCAGCAATCCGCGCTCGCTGGATGGCGCCGCGGCGCTGGTGTCGCCTGGTCATGACGAGTACTGGTCGCCGCCGGAACGAGCGATCGTGACGGCCGCCAGGGACAAGGGCATGAACATCGCCTTCCTCGGCGCGAACGCGATGTTTCGCCGGACCAGGCTGGAGCGGACTGCCGTCGGCGACAACCGGCTGATCGTGTGCTACAAGACCAGCTACCAGCTGGACCCGATGTACGGTAAGCACGACGACATGGTCACCAGCGACTGGCGCGAGCCACCGCACCCGGACCCGGAGTCCTCGCTGATCGGCACCCTGTACGAGGGCTATCCGGCCATTGCCGACTACGTCGTGCACACGCCGAACGCCTGGATGTTCAAGGGCACTGGCGTGCGCAAGGGCAGCAGCTTCAAAGTCCTGGTCGGCATCGAGTACGACCGTGTCACGCCTGGCTACCCCGTCGAGCGGCCGATGCAGGTCCTCGCTCATTCTCCGCTGGTTTGCCAGGGCGTGAACAGTTACGCCGACTCGGCTTATTACACGCACTCCAGCGGCGCTGGGGTATTCAACTGCGGCACGATGCGCTGGGTCGAGTCGTTCGGGCCGCCGACGTACAACTGGGGACTGACGCCAGAGTGCGGCCGGTTCACCCGGCGGGTAACCGCGAACGTACTGACTGCGTTCGCTGACGGCCCGGCTGCGGAGAAGTACCCGGCCCACGACAACCTGGCAGAGATACACGAGCACGTCGGCGACCCGCTCACCGGCGGCAGCGTAGCCACGGCTCAGTGATCTTTGCCGCACAGTGATTGTGAGCGCACAGTGACCTCATCCCGTGGCCGGCATCCAGGTCAGACCTGGGGCTGACGCGGTCCGGCGGCCGGGCGGCTATTGTGGCTTCTACCGGGGCGTAGATGCCGGGCAGGTATATCGGGGTGTTTAACGGCGGGTGGGAAATGGCCAGAATTGACATCAGGGCACGCTGGGCGGTGCCGGCCGGTGCTGTCGCTGTTACCGGCATCATCATCGCGGCCGCAGCGGTGGCCAGCGCTGACTCGGTGCCTTCGCTGCCACCCCGGACGCCGGCGCAGCTGCTGAGCGAGGTAGCGCAGGGAACGGCCAAGCCACTGGGGCCGCTGACCGCGACCGTTCAGCAGACCGCCAACCTGGGACTGCCGGAGCTGCCTGCTGTCGGCCAGCAATCCGGAGGGCCGAGCCTGAGCACCAGCCCGGGAACGACCAGCATCTGGTACCGCGACCCGCAGCACATCAGGGTTGCCGAGCAGGTCCCGGCAGGCGAGACTGACCTGCGACTGGACGGCCGCACACTCTGGGTGTGGGACAGCAAGAGGCAGACTGCCACCAAGTACGAGCTCCCGGCGCGCAGTTCGCAGGCCGGCTCGAGTGCTGGAACCAAGTCCGTTCCGGAGATGCCGCAGTCCGCCGCGAAGCAAGTGCTGAAGGCGGTCGGGCCGTCGACTGTAGTCAGCGTCCAGCGCAACGTGTACGTGGCGGGGCGGGCTGCTTACCAGTTGTCGCTGGTGCCACGGAGCAGCAAGTCGCTCGTCGGCAGCGTACTGATCGCGATCGACGCCAGCCGCCACATCCCGCTGCGAGTCGAGGTGTACCCGCGCGGCTCCTCGGCTGTCGCCTACAGCATCGGCTTCACTGCGCTGTCGTTCGGCACGCCGGCGCCGTCCAACTTCAGCTTTACGCCGCCTCCTGGTGCGACCGTGAAGAACGTGCCGGTGCCCGGCAATCTCAAGTCCGTCCTGGGTCCGGCCGGCCTGTCTGGCCTCCCGCTCGGCCGCGCCATCATCGGCGGCACCGCGATCGGTCACCAGGTCGGCAAGCCGGTAGCCGTTAAGCTGCTCCCGGCGCGGCTGAGCCGCCCGCCGATGCTGGCCCCGGCAGCGCGCAAGCAGCTCGAGGAGCAGTTCGCCAAGAGCCTGCCGGCCAGCATGACCAAGGCGCAGCGGGCTGCCGCGATCAAGGCCTTTGACCAGCACATAGTCGTCAAGATGAGCGGGAACACGAACAACGGCGGCGGCTTCACCAACGTCGGGCCGATGTGGACCAGCGGTTCTCCATCTGGCTGGTGGTCCGGCTACCCGCCGCTGACGGCTGGCCCGAACGCGGGTACACCGCATGTCATCGGCACCGGCTGGCTGTCGGTGCTCGCTACGCCGCCGAGTCCTGAGGTTGCCGCGGCCGTCAAGCAAGCGCTCCACGGCGGTCTGCCGCGCACCACTGCGACTTACGGCTCGTCGACGTCACCGAGCTCGGTAACGGCCTACAGCTCGACACTCGCGGTCAGCCCGCCGGTCGGGCCGGACCTGGCCGTGCTGCAGGCGCTGCTGAAGGCGACGGTCCCGGTGCACGGCAGCTGTGGCAGCGGGCGCCTACTGAAGACCACGCTGCTGAGCGTCCTGGTCACCAGCAAGGGACAGATCCTCGCTGGCGCCGTCACCCCGTCCGTGCTGTACGCGGATGTCGCTGCCGACGCCGGGTGAGCAGTGCTTGCTAATGCAGTGCCTGCCAACACGGGGCTTGCCAACACGGGCGTCGGCGCTGGCTTCGCGCTGACGAGCGACGCGCTGACGAAGCGCTTCCGTAACGGGCAGCTGGCCGTCGACCGGATCGACCTGGCGGTGCCGAGCGGCTCCGTCTACGGTTTCCTCGGGCCGAATGGCTCCGGCAAGACCACGACGATCCGCATGCTCCTTGGCCTCATCCAGCCGACGGCCGGCAGCCACGCCATGCTCGGCTTGGCGATGCCAGACCGCCAGGCCGCCGCGCTGCCGTTGGTGGGCTCACTGGTGGAAGGCCCGGCGTTCTACCCGCACCTGTCCGGCCGGGCGAACCTGGCCCGCCTCGACGCGGCCGACAGCACCGCCGACCGAGCGACCGCGCCGGCCCGGATCGACGCGGCACTGGACCGGGTCGGTCTGCTCGCTGCAGCGGACAAGCGGTACAAGGCCTACTCGCTCGGCATGAAGCAGCGGCTTGGCATCGCGACCAGCCTGCTGCGGCCGAGGCAGCTGGTAATCCTGGACGAGCCGACGAATGGCCTCGACCCGCAAGGCACCCGGGAAGTGAGGGCGCTGATCCGGGAGATCGCGACCGACGGGACGACCGTCTTCGTGTCTTCGCACTTGCTCGCTGAAGTCGAGCAGGTCTGTACGCACGTGGGTGTGATGCGAGCGGGCCGTCTCGTCTACCAGGGACCGCTAGCGCAGCTGCGCGGTCAGGCCGGCTTGCTGGTCCGGACGCCGAAGCCGGAACTGGCGGTTACCGTGCTCAGCGAGCTGGGCCTGGCCGGCGTCCGCCAGGCCGGCCAGGAAGTGACCGCGGAGCTCGGCGCGATGCTGCCCGAGGTGATCTGCGAGCGGCTGGTGCTTGCGGGCGTCCCGGTGGCCGGGCTGGAGACGCCCAGGCGGAGCCTGGAGGACGAGTTCGTCGAGCTGACCGGCGAGGGATTCGATGTCGACTGACGACGTGTCGACTGAAGCTGTGTCGACTGACGACGGGAGCTGGCTGCCGCAGGTCGCAGACCCGGCAACCGCTCGTCCGCCAGCCGCTGTCCGGCCCCGGCTGCGCTGGCCCGACGAACGGCTGCCAGGCCGAGCTAGCCCCGTTCCCGCCTGGTTGCGGTTCTTTCACTCCGAGCTGCGGCTGGTGTTCGGCCGTCCGCGCAACCTGGCCCTGCTCGGCGTGCTCGCGATCGTGCCGGTGCTCATGGGAATTGTCCTCCGGCTGAACCTTGGTTCGGCTGGTGGTCCTGGCGGCCCGCCGTTCCTGAATCAGCTAGCCGGTAACGGAGTGTTCCTGGCGCTGGTCGTGCTCTTCCTGACGCTCACCGTACTGCTCCTGCCGCTGAGCGTCGGCGTGGTTTCTGGCGACGCGATCGCGGGGGAGGCCGGACACGGCACGCTGCGTGGCCTGATGACCGTGCCAGCGGGCCGGACCAGGCTGCTGGCCGTCAAGTACGCCGCGATCGTCGTGTTCTGCCTTGCGGCCTGCCTGCTTGTCGCGGTCCTCTCGCTGATCATGGGCCTCATCCTGTTTCACGTCGGCTCGGTCACGTTGCTGTCCGGCACGACCGTCTCGTTCGGTGCAGGCGTGCTGCGGGTGCTCGCGGTCGCCCTGTTCGCCGCCGCCGCAATGGCGTCGCTCGGCGCGATCGGGCTGGCCGCATCCACGCTGACCCAGCACGCGGTCGGCGCGATCGCCGGGGTCCTGGTGCTCACTGTCGCCAGTGAGATCTGCGACCAGCTTCCGGAGCTGTCGGCGATTCGCTCCTACCTCCCGACGCACTACTGGCTGAGCTGGGACGGGCTCTTCCGGTCGCCGGTTGACTGGTCCGGCGTGGAGCACGGGCTGGTGTCGTACGCGGTGTACGCCGTGATCTTCGGTGCGATCGCCTGGGCGAAGCTGACCTCGGCTGACATCACGAGCTGAGGTCATTGGCGGTAGCGTGCCAAGATGACCGCAGTGCCCACCGAGTTGCCTGAGATCGACACCCTGCTGGCGGCGGCGGTGTCCGGGATCGGCGGCGCTCAGCGGCCGGGACAGGTCGCGATGGCCGAGGCGGTCCAGCAGGCGATGGGCTCCCGGCAGCATCTGGCCGTGCAAGCGGGGACGGGAACGGGCAAGTCACTGGCCTATCTGGTCCCCGCGGTGCGGCACGCGCTGGGCGAATCCGGCAAGCCCGTCGTGATCTCGACAGCCACGATCGCGCTGCAGCGCCAGCTCATCGAGCGCGACCTGCCACGGCTGTCGGCCTCACTTGCGGACTTGCTTGGCCGTGCGCCGATGTTCGCGATTCTCAAGGGCAGGCGGAACTACCTGTGCCTGAACAAGGTGCACGGCAGCGCGCCTGAGGATCCGGCCGACTCGCTGTTCGACTCACGGTCAGTGTCAGCGGTCGGGCGGCAGGTTACCCGGCTGCACGAGTGGGCTGATACGACGGACAGCGGAGACAGGGATGAGCTCGTTCCCGGTGTCGATGACCGTGCGTGGCGGCAGGTGTCGGTCAACGCGAGGGAGTGCATCGGCGCCGCGAAATGCCCGTTCGGGAGCCAGTGCTTCGCTGAGCTGGCTCGTGAATCCGCTGGCGAAGCGGACATCGTAGTCACCAACCATGCGCTGCTCGCTATCGACGCGATCGAGAACAATATCGTGCTGCCCGAGCACGACGTCGTCATTATCGACGAGGCGCATGACCTGGTTGACCGGGTCACCAGCGTCGCCTCCGGCGAGTTGTCGGCCGCAGCCGTTGACGCCGCGGCCCGCCGCTGCAGCAGGCTCGCGGGGGAGGAGCTTTCCGGCCGGCTGCGCGCCGCAGCCGAAGGTCTCGCGCTCGCGCTGGCGGATACCCAGTCCGGGCGTCTTGACGTGCTGGCCGAGCAGCTTGAGGAAGCGCTCGCCGTAGTGCGCGACGCAGCCGCGGCTTGCGCAGCCGACCTGCGCCGTCAATCCGGTGGCGACGACGACGCCGACCGGCTCGCGGCCATGCGAGTCGCCACCGTGGCAGTGGACGAGGTGACTGAGAACGCGAGCCGGATCGTCGGCGCTTACGCAGCGGAGATCTCGGCTCGGCTTGAGGTCGTATGGCTGGACCGGGCGGTTAGTGAGGAGTCCGCCCGGCCGGACACGCTGCGGGTCGCGCCGCTGCAAGTCGGCGGACTGCTCGCGGAGCGGCTGTTCAAGCCTGACACCGTGATCCTGACGTCAGCGACTCTCACGCTCGGGGGGTCGTTCGAGCCGCTGGCGCGGCAGTGGGGCCTGCCGCAGCTAGGCGCGTCCGACCGGGTTGCTCAGGCCGCCGTCCAACCCGAAGAGTTGCCGGGGAGCAGTGCGGACGACTGCCACTCCGGCGACCCGGGTAGCGGGCTCGACTGGACCGGCCTGGATGTCGGGTCGCCGTTCGATCACCGGCGCAGCGCAATCTTGTACGTCGCGCGGCATCTGCCGCCGCCTGGCCGCGACGGCCTGCCGGACGCGTACCTGACCGAGTTGCGCGAACTGATCGAGGCGTCCGGCGGACGCACTCTCGGGCTGTTCTCCTCGATGCGGGCGGCCCGGCAGGCTGCTGATGCACTGCGCGGCGAGATCGGCGTGCCGCTGCTGTGCCAGGGCGAGGACTCGACAGGGCTGCTGGTCACCAAGTTCGCCGAGGACGAGGCGAGTTGCCTGTTCGGCACGCTGTCCCTCTGGCAGGGTGTCGATGTGCCGGGACGGTCGCTTCAGCTCGTGGTGATCGACCGGATCCCGTTCCCGCGGCCGGATGACCCGTTGGCTTCGGCGCGGCAGCGGGCGGTTGCTGCGCGCGGCGGCAACGGCTTTATGGCCGTGGCGGCATCGCAGGCCGCGCTGCTGCTGGCGCAGGGCACTGGGCGGCTGCTGCGGACGGTCGATGATCGGGGTGTGATCGCGATCCTGGACCCGCGGCTGGCGACCGCACGTTACGGAAGCTTCCTGCGTGCGTCGTTGCCTCCGTACTGGAGCACCTACGATCCGGAAATCGTCCGCAGCGCGTTGCGCCGGCTGGCAGCCGAGCCCGCCCGCGCCGCGAACTTGCCGTCGTGATCTCGCCAGCAATGCCCGTTCCCGGCCTTGATCCTGGGGTTATGACAACGCTGACTCCGCTAGGCACTGGCTTCGAAGTGCGCGCGATCGCACCCGAGGTGCTCGCCGGCTTGCGCAACTCCGACGATGCCGGCAATGTCCCCGTCCTGCTGACCGATACCGAGGGCGGCGCGCCGCTGCGCTGTTGCCTGCGCCGGATCCGCCCCGGTGAGCAAGTGGCGCTGGTGTCGTATGCGCCGCTGCGCAGGTGGGCGCGCGAGACTGGCGCGGAGCCTGGTCCCTACGACGAGGTCGGGCCGGTCTTCATTCACGCGGCCGAATGCGATGGACCGGCCGGGACCGGCTATCCGGCGTCGTTCGCGACGAGCGCTCGGGTGCTCCGGGCCTATGGCGAGAACGGTTCCATCCTGGGCGGGCGGCTGGTCGATCCCGCCCCGGACGGCAGCCCGGTGGCGGTCGAGTCGGCGCTGGCGGAGATGTTCGCTGATCCGGCAGTTGCGCTTGTGCACGGCCGGGCTCTCGAGTTCGGCTGTTTCACTTTCGAGGTTCGCCGGGCTGGGGCGTGATCCGCCGTTACGGCTCGCCGCACTGGTGCGGCGGACCAGTACGGAGACGCTGAGCCGCGCTGCGCCACCGGCAGGATGACGCAGCGCGGTTCCGTCAGCTTACGGGGCCTTGCTCACCAGCCCAGACGCCTGGTCGGTCGTTACAGGACGTCGTGGCCGGGGTGCGGCTCATCCGGCAGCGGCGCGCGCACTGCCGGGATTGAGCCAAGCCGGCCCGCCTGGTAGTCCTCGAACGCCTGGACCAGTTCCGCCCTGGTGTTCATGACGAACGGGCCGTAGGCCGCGACTGGCTCGCGGATCGGCTGGCCGCCGAGTACCAGCACATCCAGCTTGTCGCTCGGGCCGTCCATGGTTCGCTGCGCGCCGAGCGTCAGCACGTCACCCGGGCCGAAGACGGCCAGCTGACCGGTCTTGACCGGGCGCCGGGTGGCCCCGACGGTCCCCGAGCCAGCCAGTACGTAGCCAAGCGCGTTGAAGTCGCGGCGCCAGGGCAGGCGGAACTCCGCTCCGGGCTCGACTGTGACGTGCAGCAGCGTAATCGGGGTGTGCGTAACGCCGGGGCCAGCGTGCCCGTCGACCTCTCCGGCGATCACGCGAACCAGCGCGCCCCCGTCAGCGGAACTGAGCAGCGCGACCTGCCCGGCCCGGATGTCTTGGTAGCGCGGCGGTGCCATCTTGAGCCGGGACGGCAGGTTCACCCAGAGCTGGAAGCCGTGAAACAGGCCACCGCTCATTACCAGGGCTTCGGGAGGCTCCTCGATGTGCAGGATGCCGCCGCCGGCCGTCATCCACTGGGTATCGCCATTGGTGATCAGGCCGCCGCCGCCGTTGGAGTCCTGGTGGCGGAAGGTCCCGTCGATTATGTACGTCACGGTCTCGAAGCCGCGGTGCGGATGCCAGGCGGTGCCCTTCGGCTCGCCCGGCGCGTAGTCGACCTCGCCCATCTGGTCCATGTGAATAAAGGGGTCCAGAGCGCCCAGCTCGACGCCGGCGAACGCGCGGCGGACCGGGAAGCCCTCGCCCTCAAATGCCGACGGCGCTGTCGTGACCGACAGGACTGGCCGGTCCTCCGCCGTTGCCGGATCCGGCTCGCTGACGCGCGGCAGCACAAGGATGTCTTCGACTGTCACCGCTGGCATGACTACCTCCTTGGCGCTGTTGACTAGGCCCGGCCAGCCCGCGCCTGGTCTGCGCTGGCCTGCTGCGAGAACAGTAATTGAACGCGCAACATTCCCTGCGGCTCGGGTGCCTGCCTGGCGCTTGACCTCCTGGTCATGGGCCTGGTCGCCGCCACGTTTGTGATCTGCGTCTCATAATGGAACCGACGTAGGTAGCGTTGCGTCAGATCCTCGTAACGCTTCGTGATACCCGCCGGGATGGTTCCCCGAGGTTGTCGACCGATCGAGGCAGTTACCCATTTGACCTCCGGCTGGTCAGCCGTACCTTGCCGCCTGGCCAGCCGGATTCCACCTAGTGGATAACCGAGCGCAGCGTGCCCTGCCCCTTCCCCCGAGGGGCGGGGCACGCTGTGTTGTGCCGCATCTTAAAGAGGCAGGCCCTGCTCTAGATGCGCAAGCGCCATGTCAATGCGCGCGAACAAGCCGGCTACGTCCGTCATCGCTTCCGGCGTCCAGGTGCTCCCGCCGTAGGTGGTGGTGACAGACATGATGACCCCGATGATCGCGCCAGCCATGTTGCGCACTTCGAAGTCGCCAGGTTCCCGGCCAGTCCGCCTGGCGATGGCGTCCGCTATCTGGTTGATGGTGCGGACGAACTCGTCGATTGCGCGCGCCCGCACCTCGGGAACCGTCGCGGTCAGCTCCGCGGTGTCCCTGAACCGGCGGAGGTCCTCCGGACTCAGCGACGCCAGCGTCGCCGCGGACGCGGCACGGAACGCGGCGATCGGGCTAAGTTCGGGGGGCTGGGCATCGAGCGCCTCGGCGGTGATGATGTCAAGGTCGTCCTGCAGTACGACGTCCTCTTTGGTGGGGAAGTAGCGGAAGAACGTGGCGGGCGAGACTTCCGCCGCATCGGCGATCTGCTCGATGGTGGTCGCGGCGTAACCCTGCTCCCGGAAGAGCCGGAGCGCATGCTGCCTGATGGCGGCACGCGTCCTGGCTTTCTTCCGCTCGCGGAGGCCGGATTGACTGGCAGGCACGTCGGTCATGCCAGTCATTCTGCCCC
>DASXIA010000070.1:0-8054 GCA_036488155.1 Streptosporangiaceae bacterium
GGGTGTGACCTGCCCGCGGCCGGCTGCGAAGTGCACCACATCCTGCCCCGCAAAGACGGCGGCCGGCACGCCCTGACCAACCTCGCGCTTTTGTGCCGTTTCCACCATCTTGTGGCGATCCACAGGTGGGGCTGGCAGTTCACCCTGCATCCCGACGGCACCACCACCGCCATCAGCCCCGACGGCACCAAAACCCTTCACAGCCACGCACCACCGACGGCCGCCTGACTACCGGCGCACTCCGGCTACAACGGGCTACACGCTACAACCCCAGACGGGACGCAAGTTGCGCCTGCGCCTTGGTAGCGTGCCGTCATGCCGCTACGCCTGGTTGAGCTGACTCCGGACAATGTTCGCTCCGCGTGCGGTATTGAGGTTAAGCCTGAGCAGCAGAAATTCGTTGCACCGGTTGTCGAGTCCATCGCCGAGGCGTACGTGCACTTCGGCACCGCGTGGCCACGGTTAATCCTGGACGACGATCGCGTCGTGGGATTTGTGATGGGCAACTTCGACCCCGAGAGCGAGATCGACGCGTTCCGGGCAGGTATCTGGCGTCTGAACATCGCGGCCGATGAGCAGGGCCAGGGCTACGGCAGGTTTGCGGTCGAGGCGATCGCCGCGGAGGCGCGACGGCGCGGCCTCAAACGCATCACTGTCCTGTGGCTGCAAGGTGATGACGGCCCAGAGGGCTTCTACCAGCGCCTGGGCTTCACTCCCACCGGAGAGGTAATGGGCGTCGAAATAGTCGGCGAGCTAATGCTCTAGCCTGACGCGGTCGGCGCGGGACTAAATAACCCACAGTTGGCACAACAACTGCGATCAGCCCCGACGGCCAAGACCCTGCACTCTCAACCGCCACACGTCAAGGCCGCCGGATGTGGTGGAGCCGGGGGTTTGCGGCCGAGGAAGGCGAGGAGCCGGTTCCCAGGGCTGGCTTGCGCCGTAGCGGTGACCGGCGGGCTGAACAGGGGGTGCCGGCCGGATTCGGGGATGAGTAGCGGGGCGATCGTCAGCAGGTTGCTCGCCAGCGCGTCCGGGATCGGCCTGCCCTGGCCGCAGGCTTGGGAGATGTCCCATCCGTGCACGGCGATCTCGATGGCTCCGGCGCACTCGATGGCGATGGCGGGGAGTGGGAGGTCGCCGATGTCAAGTACCTGGCACCGGTCGGTGGCGGCGCGTGCGGCGAGGAGCCGGTGTGCCTGCTCCCAGATGATCCTGGCGGGGCTGGCTGCCAGGCCGTGGTCGGGTGCCGCGGGGATCAGGCTGACATGCCCGGTGACGGTTCCTTCGTGCAGTGCGGCCAGCGAGTCACTGGCGTGCCTGAGCAGCATCTCAAGGTTCCAGCCCTTGCATGGTGTCGGACGTGGCAGGAGCGCTGGCGTGACATCGAGCACCGACCGGGCGGCGTAGCTGACCGCCTGGTCGAGCAGCATTGTCTGGCCGTTCACCGGCGTGGCCCGGCCGTACCGGTCGCGGCGGGCACGAGCTGCGGCAGGCCGAAGACCGGGAACAGGTCGGGCTGGTTGAACGAGACGATGTGCGCGATGCCCGCGCCGCCGACGGTGAGCAAGTGCACCGCGTGGGCGTGCTGCTGGCCGTCGCTGCCGAGCAGGTAGAACGCGAAGCCGGGCTGGCTGTTGGCGGCGATAGGGACCGCCTTGAAGACGCCGGGTTGGCTGAGAATCCGGGCGCCCAGGAACCGCCCGACCTGGTCGCGTCCCGCGAACCAGGTGAGCATCGGGGGCATCTCGAAGACAGCGTCTTCCTGCAGCAGCCTGGACAGAGCGGACGCGTCGGCGTTCTCGAAGGCGGCCGCGTACCGGTCGAGCAGCACGCGCTGGGCCGCTTCCTCGGGTTCGCGGATCTCGTCTTGTGCTGGTCCTGCCTGCTCGATCCGGGCGCGGGCGCGCAGCAGCAGTCCGTTTACCGCGGTCGCCGTGGTGCCGAGCAGGTCTGCGACCTCCGACGCGCGCCACTGCAGGACATCCCGCAAGATCAGCACTGCGCGCTGCCTGGCGGGCAGGTACTGCAACGCGGCGATCAGGGCCAGCCGCAGGCTCGCCCCGGAGGCCACGACCGATGCGGGGTCGGCGGGGTCGGCCCGCACCAGGGCGTCGGGGATCGGCTCCAGCCATGGGATCTCGTGTCCGGCGGTCAGCGGTTCCTCCGGGTTGGCGCCGGGGGCGCCGAGGCCGGACGGCAGCGGCCGCCGGCCTCGGTTCTCCAGTGCTCGCAGGCACGCGTTGGTGGCGATCTTGTACAGCCAGGTGCGCAGTGATGCGCGTTCCTCGAAATGACCGTAGGACCGCCAGGCGCGGATCAGCGTCTCCTGCACCTGGTCCTCGGCGTCGTGGACCGAGCCGAGCATCCGGTAGCAGTAGGCCAGCAACTCAGCCCGGAACGGATCGGTGAGCTGCGCGAAGTCCGCCACGTCCGACATCGAGATGTCTCCTTGCCTGGCTGGACATGCCCGTGGTTCCGCATGCCTCCCTGGATTGATCCGCGGCACGGCCGGAAGTCACCGGGGGACACGCATCGATTTCCGCTCCCCGCCCGGATCTATACCGGTGAACCGTCCCCCACCGCAAGGAGCCACCATGACACTTCAGCACCCATCAGGGACGACGGCGATCGTGACCGGCGCTAGCCGTGGCTTCGGCCGCGGCATCGCCGCCGCCCTCGCAGAGGCCGGCGCGCACGTAGTCGGCATCGCCCGCGACGCCGATGCGCTGGATGAGGTTCACGAACAGCTCGGCACCGCCTTCACCGCGGTCGCCGCCGACGCGGCGGACCCCGTCGTAGTCGGCCAGTTGATGGACGCGTACCAGCCCCGCACGCTGGTGCTGAACGCCGGAGCGTCCCCGCTGCCACGGCCGCTTCACCACCACACCTGGCAGACCTTCAGCCGCAACTGGGACGTGGACGTGCAGCACGCGTTCCACTGGACCCGCGAGGCACTGCTGCGCCCGCTGGAACCGGGCAGCACGGTCATCGCGATCTCCAGCGGAGCGGCATTGCGCGGCTCGCCGATATCCGGCGGCTATGCCGGCGCCAAGGCCGCCATCCGGTTCCTCACCGGATACGCCGCCGAGGAATCCCGGCGGGAAGGACTTGGCATCAGGTTCATCTCGGTGCTACCCGCCCTGACGCCGGAAACCCGGCTGGGCCAGACCGGGGTCGCTGCGTACGCGGCACGAGAAGGCGTAGATGCCGCGACTTTCCTGGCCAGCCGCGGGCCCGCACTCACCCCCGATCAGGTCGGCACGGAAATCGCCGGACTGATCAGCGACCCTGCCCGCGGCGACGGCGCCTACCTGCTAACCGCGGCAGGCATCAGCCCGGTGTCCTGACACCTCATCAGGAACGATCCGAACGCGGTATTACTCATGTCCGACACGCCTGTCACCCAGCGGTCACCACGCACCGTCTAGACCACCCCGGCCAGCGCGCGCTTCGAGTAGCGGGCGCGCGGTCAGCTGATTACCGGCGCACCGACAGGCCCGGCAGGATCACGATCAGAAGGGTGGCGAGCGGGCCGATGAGCAGCGAGATGAGCCACCAGGCTAGGCCGCTTCGCCCCTTGCCCTGAGCAAGCCCGGCGTTGATCAGCGACAGGGTGAACCAGCCCACGGAGTAGGAGGCCTGTACCGCGCTTACCGCGTGCATACGTGCAGAATAGGTCCGCGCTGGTAACTAAGCGAGATGGTCGCCCTGGCTTGCGGGTGCCGGGGCGGGCTGATGCCGTGGCCGGTACCAGATCGCCGGGCAGCCGTCTGCACGGCAGCGGACGTAGAGGTGCCCGAGGTTGTCGGCCTTGGCCTCTGGACAGTCACATGGCTGCCAGCCGACCGCGACTAGCCCAGGTCCCCATTCGTGGCCGTGGTGGCAGTGTTTCGGATAGGACCACCAGTCAGGGAACACAGCCATCCCGCCAGTATCGAACATGCGTTCGATATTCGCAAGAGCCGTACTCACCTGGACTTTGCCGGAATACGATGGCGCCGGCTCACGAGCAAGCAAGTCGGCCGGGTACTCAGCGAGCAAACCGCCGCGACATCGCCCGCGTCGCCAATCGTCGAGACCTTCGGGCTCGTTTACCCAGGTGTTGCACGCCGGACACGCCTGCTACACAGCTCTGCTCCATCCTGATGCGGGTGCGACCGGGTGTTGTCGGCCCGCCGGACCGTCTTGAGGAGGGGAGCGGGAACTTGATCAAGGTAGCCAAGCCCACGAGCAGTGGTTCAGTGCGCGTCACGTTTGTGCTGCCAGCGACCGAGCCCGCAGGAGCTGTCTCCGTGGTTGGTGATTTCAACGGCTGGGACCCCTACGCTCACCCGTTGCGGAAGCGGAGTAATGGCGTCCGGAGCGCCGTGGTGAACATCCCGGCGGGTAGCACGCTGCGGTTCCGGTACCTCGCTGAGGGCGGAATCTGGTTCGACGACGAAACTGCCACCATGCGAAACGATCAGGACGCGGTCATCACGATTCCGGCCTGAGGTCCCAGCCCGTTTGACCGGGTTAACAGGTCGATTTACGCTCCGACATATGCGATGGTTGCGGTCCGCACGAGTGGAACGGATGTGCCAGGAATGCGGGGAGACCTGGGCGTTCCAAGCCGCCTACGCGCATGACCGGTATTCGGGCATAAAACGTCGTGGTTATGCTGCCACGCCGGTCGTCGCTGTCCATGACCCCCGGACGTTGGGATTAACCTTGGAACGTCAGCTGGCCGAGGTACACCGCCGTGATGCAGAGGCCGACGGGAATTTGGACGCGCGCAAGCGCCTGGGGATCTGCCCGAAGTGCGGCAGTCAGCGCTATGCCGAGCGGCGCTTCCGTCGTTAGGACAGGCACACAGAAACGGCGTGTCGTCACGATTCCGGCCTGACGTCCCGGAGCCGGTCCCGTTGCGGGACGACGGTGTACTTAGGGTCACGCGCGGATGCCCGCCCTGCCTCAAAGACGCCGAAGCGCGTCAGTGCTGAGGCCGCCATCAGCGTCAGGCCGGCCAGTGGCGCGCCCACTCTGCTTCGGCCGGCGAGCACGGCGATTGCGAGCCCGGTCGATGTCAGAACTTCGGAGATGTCCATGAGCTGGCCGGCCCGGCCGGTCTGATATGGCTCTGCCGCAGCACCCAGGCGCTGGAGCAACAGGCTCTTGGCGGCGATCTCGCCTGCCGCGCCGAGCACCGCGAACCTGATGGCCTGGCCGGCTTGCCCCGGCCTGACGGCCAGCATTCCGAGCCCCCCGGCGGCGGTCGCGGCCGATCCGGCGAACAAAAACGGAAGCTCGCGATGGGCCTCGTGCCAGGCCGGGGCTGCGGTGTCGCCAAGCAGTACCGCGGTATAGGACGCCACCGCGGGGCCGAACAATCCTGCTGTGATGGTCGCGGCCAGTCCCGCTCGCGGCAGCTTGCGGGTGACAGCGAAGGCGGCAGCGGCGAGCGCGAGCGGCGTGTAGCCGGACAGTATCCAGGTGCCGATACTCATCGGCGATGTCACCTTGAGTACCCGCAGCATGTTGACGAACCTGGTCCGCCGCCCGAGGTCGTGAACCAGTGCCACCATCGACAGGCTGATCGCGCCGGCGGCCCCGCATTTCAGCGCGCGCGCAAGCTCCGGCCGACCTGTGAGGTGGGCTCCAGCAGCGAGAGTGGACGAAGCGCCAGCGAGCCCGCCGAGAAACAGGTAGGTCGGGATGTCCGGACCCCATACGGTCTCCTTGACGACCGGACGGCCGTAGTACGAGCGGAAGTCGGCCTCCGGCACGAGCTGCTTCTCACCGCCGTGCCTTCCCCGGCGACTCTGGGCGCCAGGACCGCCACGGCCGGGATCCCCGGTCACTGCCGGCCCGCCGCGCACGCTACGACGGCAGCGGCGACGAGGCTGCCGGCAGCAGCGGCCGCGAGCCGCCACATCCGGGGCAAGTCGCGAGTAGTTACTACCGGGTCTGGTGGCAGACCATAGACCTCCGGTTCGTCGAGCAGGAGGAACATGGCGCCAGCACCGCCAATGCCGTCGGCTGGGTCAGCGCCGTACAGCTGGGCACGCGATTGGCCGACCGCGTGCAGGTCGGCGACCCGCTGCTGCGCCCGCTCGCGGAGTTCGTCCAGCGGCCCGAACTGAATGGACTCCGTCGGGCACGCCTTCGCGCAAGCCGGCATGAGACCCTCACCCAGCCGGTCATAGCACAGGGTGCATTTGTGCGCGCCGCCGTCGGTCTCGCTCCTGCCGATCACCCCGAACGGGCAAGCGGATACGCAGTAGCCGCAGCCGTTGCAGATGTCGTCCTGCACTACCACGGTGCCGAACTCGGTACGCATCAGCGCGCCGGTCGGGCAGACGTCCAGGCACGCTGCCTCGGTGCAGTGCTTGCATACGTTGCTGGCCATCAGCCAGCTCAGGCCGTCGCCGTCAGGAGCAGACTGCTCGATGAATGCGACGTGCCGCCAGGTTGACGCGCTCAGGTCTGCGGTGTTGTCGTACGACATGCCGGTCAGCACCAGGCCGTCCTCCGGCACGGCGTTCCACTCCTTGCACGCAACCTCGCAGGCCTTGCAGCCGATGCACACTGAGGTGTCGGTGAAGAATCCCATCCTTGGCGGGTGATCGGAGTACCCCGCCAGCGCGGCCGGGTCCAGGCCGGGAGTCATCTCACATCTCCGTTCCGGTCGTGTCAGTGATGCCGGCTCGCAGTTGGTAGGCGCGGACGAGGTCGCGAAGCGCAGGCCCGCGCGGCCGCCGGCCGGGCCGTACGTCGCAGGCCATTGCTTTGTCCTCCTGGATGTGCACGTTCGGATCGAGCGCCAGGTGACACAGCTCGTTGGCGGCATCTCCGGTCGTGTAGCCGTTCGGGCCCCAGTGCCATGGCAGTCCCACCTGGTGCAGCGTGCGGCCCAGCACTTGCAGGGGCTTGATGCGGTCAGTGACCAGCACTTGGGCCTCGATCGCTGATCGCGCCGTGATGATCGTCGCCCAGCCCAGATGCTCGAGGCCACGCTCGGCGGCGAGGGCCGGCGAGACCTCACAAAACATGGCGGGCTGAAGTTCGGACAAGTAGGGCAGGAAGCGGGACATGCCGCCAGCGGTGTGATGCTCGGTGAGCCGGCACGTAGTGGTTACATACGGGAACACATCGGATCCTGGCTGGTTACCGCTTGGCTGGAACCGGTCCTCCGGGTGCCGGATAAGCTGCCGGACCGGGTTGTGCTGCTGGCCGTACAAGAGATTGCGGAATGGCGATTCCTGCGGCTCGTAATGCGTCGGCAGCGGACCGTCGACCAGCCCGGCCGGGGCGAACAGCCATGCCTTGCCGTCGGCCTGCATGATGAATGGGTCGCTCCCGGAGATCGCCGCCACGCCGGTTGCTCCATCGGGCGGCTGGTAGGACGGCGGCCGGTCGGCCACGAAGTCTGGCACGTCCGGCCCGGTCCACTTGCCCAGCTCCGCGTCCCACCACACCAGCGCCTTGCGCTCGCTCCACGGCTTGCCGTCCGGATCGGCGGACGCGCGGTTGTAGAGCACCCGGCGGTTCGCGGGCCAGGCCCAGCCCCACTCTGGTGCTACCCAGGTTTGCTGCGGCCAGGGCGTCCGCCTCGCGGACTTGTTAACGCCGTCTGCCCGGACGCCGCAGTAGATCCAGCAGCCGCAGGCGGTAGACCCGTCGGCGGCGAGCTCGGTGAAAGAGGAGAGCGGCTGGCCGTCCGGTCCGCGGCCGTTGATCTCGGCAAGCACGGCGTCGGCGTCCGGTTCCGACCGCTCTCCTACGGTTGGATAGTCCCAGGTCAGATCGAGAACCGGACGGTCCGTCTGGCTGTCTGACCCGGCCAGCTTCGCCCGGATCCTGCGGCCGAGTTCGTAGGTGAACTGCAGGTCGCTGCGAGCATCGCCGGCTGGCTCGACTGCCTGGTGGTGCCACTGCAGGAGCCGCTGCGTGTTGGTGAAGCTGCCGGATTTCTCGGTGTGCGCGGCAGCCGGCAGGAAAAACACCTCGGTGCGGATGTCCTCGGTGCGCAACTCACCAGTCTGGATTTCCGGACCGTTCTGCCACCAGGT
>DASXIA010000087.1:0-2047 GCA_036488155.1 Streptosporangiaceae bacterium
CAGAATCTCACAGCGGTGACCAGGCCGCACCGCGGGCATCGGCTCGGCCTGCTGGTCAAAGCCGCGATGATGCAGTGGCTCGCGGAAACCGAGCCGCGCCTGGAGCGGATCAGAACTGGCAACGGAGTCGCCAACGAGCACATGATCGCGGTCAACGAGGCGCTGGGCCACCGGCTCACCCGCCCCGGTTACCGGTTCTACGAGATCCCCGTTTCCGACGTGAAGTGAGGCTGCCCTGACCCGCACTCTGCGCTTGGACCCCCAGGCCAGCGGCTAGCGAGTCAGTCGTAGAACCCGAGGCGGCGCAGCTGCCTGGGGTTGCGCTGCCAGTCCTTGGCGATCTTAATCAGCGCACAGTCCCGCCGATCTGGATTTGTGTGCTAACCCCTTTGCAGGGGGTTAGATGCCGCGCAGAACCGGCGGTTCTTGGTGCCCCGATGCTCGACGGCACTAGTCAATGCATCGGCAGGCGCTGTGGCGGGTCAGGTGACATTGCCGGGCTCGGCGGCGGCCTCCCCGGGTTCGGCGACCCACGCTGAGAACACCACTAGGTCGTCCCATGGGCTGCGCGGCACCGGACGGCGGCTTGTTTGAGGGTCAGCGGCGCCCACCGCGACCACCGCGAACGGATGACCGAACCGCAATTCCGCGATGCGCCGTACTCCCGGCCTCCCGACAACCGCACTCAGCGCGATAGCGAGGGCGGTGACCGCGCCGGCTTCGAAACCGACCCGGGTGTACCGGGCCATCGCTGCCTGCCTGGCTTCCCACGGGTCAACCGGGTCCAGCGCGTGCCGCACCGTAGCGAACCCCAGCTGCGGGTCGGTGAGCTCGTGGGTACTGCAAGCCGACCATGCAGGCAGCACCGCGGTGCACTGCTCCTCCCTCCCGCCCGGCGCGGTGATCTCGGCGCGTTCCTCCGTGATTGTCCACGCCGGGGCCTCGCCGAGCGGCAGATCGAACAATGACCGGCGGGTCACCGGGCGGCCCGCGGCGAGCGCCGTCCCGACGTGATAGGCGGCAGACATGACATCGGCCGCCGGGACCTCGGCAGCGCCAGCGACCGACACCACCAGCAGCCCGCCCCTGGCTCGCGCGGCGTGCACCGCCACCTCACCGGCCGCATCGGTGGCGGCGATGAACTGCTGGTGCCCGGGAAGCGGCACGTTTGCCGGCTCGTGAGGTGTGCGCAGCACCGTGGTCAGGGTAGCTGCCCACGGGCTGGAGGAGCCGAGCGCTGAGGCGGGCGCCAGGTCGAATGGCCGCTCCCAGGACACCCGGGTCGCCAGCGCACTGGCCAGCAGCCAGATCAACGTCCCGTCATTCTTGATCGGGAACCGGTCGATCAGGCCCAGGGTATGGTGCCTGGCCCAAGTGTCCAGTTCTGCCTGGTCGGGAATCGGGCCGGTCACGACCTGGGACGGCAGCCCATCCCGCCAGGAAGCGATCCGGGCGTCAGCGGATCCGTTCCCGCTCCACACCGCCGCGGCTGCGTGAACCAGTGGGTGCGGGGACGCCAGCAGCTCGGCAGCGAACCGGGCCGCCGCGCCCGCATCAGCCCCCAGGATCTCCTCCAACTGCCGCACATCATCACCGGCGCATGCTGGCCCGGCCAGCGCCAGCAGCAGCCAGGCGCCTAGCGGGGACGCCACATGATGCCCGGCGCCAGCCGCCTGGTGGAACCGTCGGGCATAACGGGCCAGTGCGACGGGGAGGCCAGAACCAGTCACGGACATATCCCTACTGTGCCGTGGGCCGGCGCGAAACGCTACGGCAGCGCTGGACCTCGTTATGGCCCCTGAATAGGCACCAAGAATCATCCCGCCCATCTTCGGGTTGCCGTGACGCCGAACCGGCGGGGCGCCGGACCGCTGCGCACCCGCACCCCGAGCTGGACAGCGCCGAACCGGCGCATCCGCGCGAGTGACAGACACCCCGGAAGCCGCGACCGCGCAGCTTCGTATTCGGCGTTCGGGGCAGCCGCGGCGGTACGTGCACCGGTGAATCGGTCACGCTCTGTGATAGCCGTGGAATCTGCTTCGTGTCT
>DASXIA010000217.1:0-11188 GCA_036488155.1 Streptosporangiaceae bacterium
CACGCGCACGTTCGTGATCCTGGCCGCCGTTACGATGGCGCTGCAGTTCTACCTGATGATGGAGATCTTCGCCGACCTGACGGCCATCCTGGCCGTCGCACTGCTCGTCGGCTTCGCCGTCGCCGGACGAGACGGCCGGCCGGCCGTCGTAAGACTCGGGAAGTTCCTCGGACTGGCCTACGTGATCGCCACCGCAGCGGCCCTGCCATTCGTGGCTTACGCGCTCACCGTCAAGGCGCCGAGGCCACAACCGGTGACTGGCATGGACCTGGCCAGCCTCATCATCCCGCGCCCGCAGCGTGCCCATGGCATCGCCTGGCTAGCGCACGCAGCGGCCGGGCCGGCTCAAGTATCCAACGCGTGCTACGTGGGCGTTCCGCTGCTACTGCTCGCGGTGCTGCTCGCCGTCGCCAGGTGGTCCAGCACGATGGTCAGGTTCCTGACCTGCATGCTCGCTATCATTCTGGTGGCCTCGATCGGCCCGGTGGTGTATCTGGAGGGCCGCCGGACGTGGACGGTGCCCTGGGCCAGGCTCTTCGGCCTTCCGCTAGCGCGCAACGCATACCCGCTCCGCCTCATGCTGTTTGCCTATCTTGTGCTGGCGGTGGCCATCGCGCTGTACCTGGCCGGACCGGCCAGACGAGCGCCATGGGTTTGGGCCCGCTGGTCGCTGGCTGTCCTCGCGGTTGCATTCATTGGCCTGGATACTCTGCCCGTCAAGATCAACCCGCACACGACCGTGCCCACGTTCATCGCCTCGGGTGCCTACCGTCGCCAGTTGTCGCCTGGCGAGATCGTGGTGGTGGTGTCCGGAGTCGGCAACGCCGGCATGCTCTGGCAGGCCCGGACTGATTTCTACATGCGGATCGCAGGCGGGTACGTCAACGCGGGGCTCGCCCATCGGACAGACCTGCCGCGGTCAGTGCAGGACCTCTCCAACGCCACGCCGTCCGGGGTCGCCAAGTTCGAGCAGTTCGTCAGGACTGGCCACATCGGGGCGATCTTGCTCGACGCCTACCATGAGCCCAAGTGGGTCGGCATCTTCTGGCGGGTCGGTCTCAAGGGCCATCGGATCGGCAACGTGATCGTGTACCAGACGAACGGCTGCCAGTCCTGTCATGCTGTCGACTGGGCGCAACTGGGCAAGCAAGCGCCAGCAGCGACGTAGCCCGTACCCAAGCCGCCGCGAGTCTCGCGGTTGCGGGGCGCAGTCCGGCGGGTGTCGCAGTTGGCTTGGCTTGTAGCGCTGTCAGTCTGTGCGGGCGGATACACTTCTGACGTATCGGCGCAGATTAGTTGATCTAGCGCCAGCACTTCCTATTGCGCTTGCAGCTGCGTGTCAGCGAAACCCTGACGGTGGCGGCTGCCGTCGCGCTCACTCCTGCATTCCAGCAGCCGTGTCCACCGTGCGGAACGAAGACCGATCTGGTTGGAGCGTGTGAAGCGGGGGTGCAGTTGATGGTGCTGCTCGAGGACGGGGGATCGGGAAAGGCTGGCGCGCGGCTGGCCGAGCCCTGGGTGCGGTCGGCGGCCTCGCCGGCCGCGTCTGGTGACCTGCTCAGGTCTCCCGCGCTGCAGGGCGCTGCGGCGCTCGCTGTGTACCTGCTGGTCTGGCTCACGACCTCGGCGCGCGTACTGATTGAGCAGTTGAGCTGGGCGCGGCTCGACGAGCAGAGCATGGACCCGAACTTGAACGTGTGGGTGTTGCGCTGGTGGCCGTATGTGATCGGGCACGGGCTGAATCCCTTCTACACTCATCAGATCGCCGCGCCGGCCGGGTCTTCGCTGGCCTGGGTGACCACGGCGCCGCCGGTGGCATTGCTTGCCAGCCCGCTGACTCTCGTTGCCGGGCCGGTGGTCGCTCTGAACCTGCTGACCGCGATTGCGCTGCCGGTGTCGGCGTGGGCGGCGTTCGTGTTGTGCCGACGGCTGACCGGCAAGTTCTGGCCCGGGCTGGCCGGCGGCGCTGTCTTCGGGTTCTCTGCCTACGAGGTGAACCACGCCGCCGCCGCCCAGCTCAATCTCAGCTACAGCCTGCTGCTGCCCATCCTTGGCTATCTCATCGTTGTCTGGCGCGACGGGGCTATCCGCACGCGCACGTTCGTGATCCTGGCCGCCGTTACGATGGCGCTGCAGTTCTACCTGATGATGGAGATCTTCGCCGACCTGACGGCCATCCTGGCCGTCTCGCTGCTGGTCGGGTTCGCTCTCGCCGGACGAGACGGCCGGGCGGAGGTCGTAAAGCTCGTCAAGTTCCTCGGACTGGCTTACCTGATCGCCGTCGTGCTGGCCGCGCCGTACGTCGCGTACGCGCTCACCGTCAAGCTGCCAAAACTGATCGCGTTCACCGAGCTGGACCTGGCCAGCCTCGTCATCCCGCGTCCGCAGCGCACCTTCGGTATCGCCTGGCTAGCCCTTGCGGCACACGGCCCGGCCCAATCGTCCGAAGCCGGCTACGTGGGCGTTCCGCTATTAGTGCTTATGGTGCTGCTCGCCGTCACCAGCTGGTCCAGCACGACGGTCAGGTACCTGACCTGCATGCTCGCTTTCATTGTGCTGGCCGCCCTCGGCCCGGTGCTCTATTGGGAGGGCAGACGCGTCGCGAGGCTGCCGTGGGCCGCACTATGGCGGCTGCCGATCCTGCGCAACGCCTACCCGTCCCGCCTGATGCTCTTCGCCTACCTAGTGCTGGCGGTGGCCACTGCGCTCTACCTGGCCGCTCCGGCGAGGCGGATCCCGTGGGCCCGCTGGTCACTGGCCGCGCTCGTGATCGTGTTCATCGTTCTTGACACGCCGTCTCTCTACGTCGCGCATCGCTCCAGCGTGCCCGCGTTCATCAGCGCGGGTGACTACCATCGCCAGCTGAGGCCTGGCGAGATCGTGGCTGTGGTATCCGACGTCGGCAACGCCGGCATGCTCTGGCAGGCCCAGACGGACTTTTACATGCGGATCGCAGGCGGGTACATCAACGAGGGCATAACCCGGAAGTCCGACCTGCCAGACCAGGTGCAGGACCTCTCCAGTGCCACGCCGTCCAGCGTCGCAAAGTTCGAGCAGTTCGTCAGGACCGACCATGTCGGGGCGATCCTGCTCGACGTCCGCCATGAGCCGACGTGGGCCGGCATCTTCCACCGGATGGGCCTGGACGGGCATCGGGTCGGCAACGTGATCGTCTACCAGACGAACGGCTGCCAGTCCTGCCGCACGCTGCACTCAGCCGGGCTGGCCGACGCCACGTAGCGCGGCACCGTCCGGCGCCGCGGATGCGTGCAATCAACTGGGGCCAGCGCCGCTACCCGCCGGCCAGTAGCACCACCCCAAGGCACCCGGCGACCAGGAACGGCCCGAACGGCACGCTGCTGCCGCGTGCTGACGCCCGGCCAGCGATCAGCAGGCCCAAGCCATAGCACGCCGCCAGCGCGAACGCCGTGAACATGGAAGTCAGCAAGGCTCCCCATCCGAACCATGCGGCCAGAGCGCCAGTGCTCAGCCCGAGCTTGGCGTCACCTAAGCCTGCCGTTCCCGGCCGTGCGAGCGCGAGCAGAGCGAAGAACAGGCAGGTTGCCGCGGCGCCGGCGCCGGCTCTGGTGAGCTCGTGCCATTGGCCGTCGACGGCCGCCGCGGCAACGAGGAACACCGAGATCCCGGCAGCGCAGGCGGCCGTCAGCGCATCAGGCAGCCGCCGCACCCGGATGTCGACGATTGAGAGCGGCAGGCCGCAGACCACGAGCCAGCCGCACGCGCTAGCCAACAGTTCCTGGTGCAGCCGCAGCGTCGCCAGCAAGACGAGCGCTGCCGTGATCAGCGCGGTGAGGACCGCTGTGCGGGCCCGAGCCGGCCTCGTCCCGGCTGCCCGCTCCGGACCGCTGGCCGGGTCCGGTGCCGCCGGCGAGCCAGACGCCGCTGCGAACGTGGCGGCAAGACTCGCGGCCGGCCATCCGCATGCCGCTGCTAACGCGGCTGCAGTAAAGCTGAAGGCGAGGTTCATCTCGCTCCCGGGAGTTGCGCAGATAATCGGGGCCAGTCCGTACCCACCCGCTGCACCCCGAAATTACCGTGAGTCGGCCGACCCCGGGCGCGGTCGGTCCAGCACCCTCGCTTGCCACCGGCATCCGGTGCAGCAACCACGAACTAAAGTCAGGCGTCTAACTCCTGCGCACGGATCACCGGGGGTGACTGGAGGACTCGGGCATGACCTGGGAAGAGGTTCTCGCCTACTGCCTGGCAAAGCCAGGCGCCTGGCAAGACGAGCCATGGGATGGCGACGTGGTGGCGAAGGTCGGCGGGAAGATCTTCGCTTTCCTCGGCTCCGGCGACGCCACCGGCATCGGGCTCAAGTGCGGCCCGACGCGCGAGGCAGCTGACGAGTGGATAGCCCGTTACCCGGCCGACGTCTCGGTGATGCGCTACATCGGCAGGTCCGGCTGGAACACGCTGAGCATCAGCGGGTCTATCCCGGCGGACGACCTGACCGAGGCTATCGACGCCTCATACGAGGCGGTGGTCAGCAAGCTGCCGAGGAAGGACCGGCCCCAGGCCGCCGACTAATCCAACGCCCGTCCAACGCGCGTCAGGGCGGGAACGCGGCACGCACGTCCCCCGGCCGAGCGTCGGGTCGCGGGCGGCTCAGCGGAACGTGTCCAGCCTGGCGACAGCCTCGTCCAGCTCGGTAACGAGTGCGGCGATGACATCCGCTACCGGCCTGACATCGTTCATCCGCCCGACGATCTGGCCGACTGGCATCGGGATGACGTCAGGGTTGCCGGATCGCATCAGCCGCTGATGAGCCCCCGCGACCAGCAGGTTCTGCAGCGGCATCGGCAGTGGCTCGGGCGCCCCGGGCTGGAGCCACGCGTCGGTCCAGCTGTTCTTCAGCAACCTGGCCGGCTTGCCGCTGTAGATCCTGGACCGGACCGTGTCGGACGAAGTGGCGGCGATGAGCGCCTCGCGCAGGCCGGGCAGCGGCGACAGGTCGGCGTACTCGGTCGTGATCAGCCAGGCCGAACCCATCCACACGCCGGCCGCGCCGAGAGCCAGCGCGGCGGCGATCTGCCGGCCGCTGCCGATTCCGCCTGCCGCCAGCACCGGGACGTCCGGGCCGACGGCGTCGACGACTTCGGGCACCAGCACCATGCTGGCGATCTCACCGGTATGGCCGCCAGCCTCGTAGCCTTGCGCCACCACGATGTCGACGCCCGCCGCAACATGCGAGCGCGCGTGAGCGGCCTTCCCGGCGAGGGCGGCGACCAGCATGCCCCGGTCGTGCGCGCTGGCGATGATGTCAGGCGGCGGCGGTCCGAGCGCATTCGCGATCAGCCGCGCCGGGTGCGCCAGCGCTACCTCTACCTGCGCTCGGGCCACCGAGTGCAGCCAGCCGAGCACGCCGTCGCTGGCCTCAGCGTCGTCGGGCAGCGGCGGCACGCCGAGCCTGATCAGGGTCTGATCGACAAACGCGCGGTGCCCGGCGGGGATCAGCTGGTTCAGGTCGATCGCGGCGCCCTCGGCCGGGATCTTGGCCGGCATGACGACGTCGATGCCATACGGGTGCCCGCCGGTGCTGGCGTCCATCCAGTCCAGGACCTTGTCCAGGTCGCCCGCGTCATTGAACCGGACACATCCCAGCACGCCCAGCCCGCCGGCCCGGCTGATCGCCGCAGCCACGTGCTCGGACGGAGTGAACCCGACGATCGGGTGCTCGATACCGAGCTGGTCACACAGCGCAGTGCGCATCCCGCGGCTCCTCAGGCCGGCTGGATGCCAGGCCGGCCAGCCTCGGCGCCCTGCCTGGCGGCCAGTTGCTCCTCGGCATGACGACGGGCCCAGCGATAGTCGGCCTTGCCTGCGGGCGTCCTGCTGATCTGCTCCACCAGCCACACCGACCTGGGCACCTTGTAGCCTGCGACCTGCCTCCGCAGGTGTGCCTCGAGCTCTGCCAGGTCGATGTCGTGGCCGGCCCGCGGCTGCACCACGGCAGCCACCCGCTGGCCCAGGAGCTCGTCCGGTACGCCGATCACCAGGGCGTCGAAGACACCGCCAAACGACTTCAGCGCGCCCTCGACCTCCTCCGGGTAGACCTTCTCGCCGCCAGTGTTGACGCAGGTATTGCCCCGGCCGAGCAGCGTGATCGAGCCATCCTCTTCGACCCTTGCGTAGTCGCCAGGGACTGCGTACCGGACGCCGTCGACCTCGGCGAACAACGCCGCGGTCTTGGCCGGGTCCTTGTAATAGCCGAGCGGGATGTGACCGCCGCGGGCGATCCTGCCGATCCCGCCCGGGCCGACCGGCTGGTTGTGCTCGTCGATCACGATCGTCGACGGTCCGGCTGTGACAGTCGGGCCTTCGGGCTTCTTGTTGCCAGCCGATACGTATCCGAGCCCGGTGAAGCCTGTCTCGGAGGCGCCGATGGCGTCCGTAATCACGACGTTGGGCAGCAACGTCAGGTACTGGTCCTTCACGCTCGGTGAGAACAGCGCGGCGTTGCTGGAGATCGCGAGCACCGAGGAGACGTCGTACTCCTCCTGCTGGTACGCCTCGATCAGCGGCCTGGCCATCGCATCACCGGTGATCATGAGCACGTTGACCCGGTGCCGCTGGACGGCCCGCCAGACCGCGTGCGGATCGAACTGCGGCACGAACACCACCGTGTCCCCGCCGAACAGCCCCGGCAACGTGCCCCACTGCGCGCTGCCGTGAATGAGCGGCGCCGTCGTCAGCCTGACCATGCCAGCCGGCCCGGCGGTGCCCCGGCGGATCTGCTCCCACTCGTCCGGCAAGTACTCGCCGGTGGTGAAGTCGATGCCGCCACCGAGCGTGCGCCAGACGTCCTCGTGGCGCCAGAGCACGCCTTTCGGGTACCCGGTCGTGCCGCCGGTGTAGAGCATGTAGATGTCGTCAGCGCTGCGTTCGGGGAAGTCGCGGTCAGCAGACATACCGGCGAGCGCGCCCGCGAAATCCACCGCGCCCGAGGGCAGCGTGACGCCGCTGCCATCCTCGATCGCCAGCACGGCTTTGATGCCAGGATTATCGGGTAGCAGCGCGGCCACCTTGTCACTGAACTGCCGGTCGTACACCAGGCCGACGAGCTCCGCCTCGGCGAACAGGTAGCGAAGCTCAGCCTCGACATAGCGGTAGTTGATGTTGACGGGAATCGCGCGCAGCTTGTAGCACGCCAGGATGGTCTCGATGAGCTCGATCGAGTTGCGCCCGTAGACGCCGACATGATCGTCCTTGCCGGCGCCGTTGCTGGCCAGGTAATGGGCAAGCTGGTTACTGCGGGCCTCAAGCTCGCGGTAGCTGATCTCAGCATCGCCGCACGCGATGGCCAGGCGCCCCGGTACCGCGTCGGCAGCATGCTCGAAGAGGTCAGCGATGTTCAGCGCCATGTGAAGAAACTAGAACGTGTTATCGTTCGGGGCAACCAACCTGTCACGAAATTGTCCGCTACGGCGGAACGGAGACTTGCGCGATGACGTCGACCCCCGCAGATCCGCCTGCGCGAAAGCGTCAGGCCGATCTGCCGGGCGCCAGCGAGGAACCGCACGCGCTGGTCGAACTCCGCGGCCACGTGCTGATCGTGACCATGAACCGCCCGCACGCCCGCAACGCCCTGAGCCGCCCGATGATGGCGATCATGAAACAGGCCTGGGACCGGGTCGACACCGACCCGCAAATCCGGGCCTGCGTCCTGACCGGGGCAGGCGGGGCGTTCTGCGCGGGCGCGGACCTCAAGGCCATGACAGCCGCGCACCCTGGTGACTCCTTCAGGACCGGGGCCTTCGACCCGTCGGTCATCGAGCCGCTGCTCAAGGGCCGGCGGCTCAGCAAGCCGCTGATCGCGGCGGTGGAGGGCCCGGCGATCGCGGGCGGTACGGAGATCTTGCAGGCAACCGACATCCGGGTGGCCGGCCGCAGCGCCAGGTTCGGAGTCTCTGAAGCGCGCTGGGGACTGTTCCCGCTCGGCGGTTCCGCAGTCCGGCTGGTCCGGCAGATCCCGTACACCGCGGCGGCCGATTTGTTGCTGACGGGCCGGCACATCACTGCCGGCGAAGCGTTGCGGATCGGTCTCATCGGTTACGTCGTCGACGACGGCCAGGCGCTGTCGAAGGCGCTGGAGATCGCGGACCTGATCGCCGCCAACGGCCCGGTCGCCGTCCAGGCGATCCTCGCCGCCATCAGGGACACCGAAGGCATGGCCGAGAACGACGCATTCGCGCTGGAGACCAAGATCGGTATGGCGGTATTCGGCAGCCAGGACGCCAAGGAGGGGCCGAGAGCATTTGCCGAGAAACGCAAACCCGACTTTCAGGGCCGCTGACCTTCCAGCCTCCCACTTGGCGCCAGCGCCTAGAACGTGTTTCACTCTGATCCGTGACCGCGCAGCCTGCCGCGCCGCTGAGCGCGCCCCTGGAGATCAGCTTCGACTACACCCGGTCGCTCGGCCCGGTGCTCAGCCAGTTCATGACCGGGCTGGCGCAGCGCACGATCCTCGGCTCGCGCAGCGCTGACGGGCGCGTATACGCGCCGCCGGCCGAGTATGACCCAGTGACCTTCTCGCCGCCGGCTGACCTCGTGCCGGTCGGTCCGGCCGGGACGGTGCTGACCTGGTCGTGGCAGCCCGAGCCGCGCGAGGGACAGCCGCTGGGCCGCCCGTTCGCGTGGGCACTGATCAGGCTGGACGGCGCCGATACCGCCATGCTGCACGCGGTGGACGCTGGCTCGGCAAGCCAGATGAGCACTGGCATGCGAGTCCAGCCGCGCTGGGCAGCCAACCCTGCCGGGCACATCACCGACATCGAATGCTTCGAGCCTGCCGGAGCTGAGTCGGCCACTGGGGCGAGCGGGCGGGCGGCCGGTGGCCAGGACGCTGCCGTTCCCGGTGCGGAGAACGATGCGGTCACAATGATGACGACCCCAGTCCGGCTGCACTACCAGCACTCCGCCTCGGCGGAGGAGAGCCGCTATCTGCGCGCGCTGCGGGAGGGCAAGCTCATCGGGCAGCGCTGCCCGGCATGCGGCAAGGTTTACATCCCGCCGCGCGGGGCTTGCCCGGTCGACGGAGTGCCTACGACCACCGACGTGGAGCTGCCTGATACCGGCATCGTGACCACGTTCTGCGTCGTGAACGTGCCGTTCCAGGGCCAGCGGGTGCCCTCGCCGTACGTCGCCGCGTCGGTGCTGCTGGATGGCGCCGACATCGCGTTCCAGCACCTCGTTCTCGGCTGCGAGCCGGCCGAGGTGCGGATGGGCATGCGCGTCCGTGCTGTCTGGAAGCCGCCCGGGGAGTGGGGGACTACCAGCGAGAACATCAGTCATTTCGAGCCGACCGGGGAGCCCGACGCGCCTTATGACTCCTACGCCCGTCACCTGTGAAGGGAGCAGCCGACGTGCGCGACGCTGCAGTGATCGGCTTCGCCGAAGCGCCCAACGTGCGGAGCACCGATGGCACGACGAACGGCGTCGAGATGCTGGTCCCGATCTTCCGCGAGGTCTTCGAGCAGACCGGGCTGACCAAGTCTGACATCGGCTTCTGGTGCTCGGGCTCGTCTGACTACCTGGCCGGCCGGGCATTTTCGTTTGTTTCCGCTGTCGACGCTATCGGGGCGTTCCCGCCGGTGATGGAGTCACACGTGGAGATGGACGGAGCCTTCGCGCTGTACGAGGCCTGGGTCAAGGTGCTGACCGGCGAGGCGGACATTGCGCTGGCCTACGGCTTCGGCAAGTCGTCGGCCGGAGATCTGCGCCGCGTTCTTGCACTTCAGCTCGATCCGTACGTCATGGCGCCGCTGTGGCCGGACTCGGTCGCCCTCGCCGCACTGCAGGCCCGGCTGGGCCTGGACCAAGGCCTGTGGACGGAACGCGGGATGGCCGAGGTCGCCGTCCGCAGCCGGGCCGCGGCCATGTCGAACTCCAGAGCCCAGCTGGCCGGCCAGGTGACTGCCGACGAGCTGCTCGCCGGGCCGTTCCTGGCCGACCCGCTGCGCGCGCACGATTGCGCGCCGGTGACTGACGGCGCGGCCGTGGTGATCATCGCGGCCGCGGACCGCGCCCGCGAGCTGTGCGCGCGGCCCGCGTGGATCAGCGGCTTCGAGCACCGGATCGACTCCGGCCAGCTCGGCGCACGCGACCTGACCAGGTCGGCGTCGGCGGCTTCGGCCTTCGCTGCAGCCGGGCCGGGTGCCATTGACGTTGCCGAGTTGCACGCCCCGTTCACGCATCAGGAGCTGATCTTGCGGGGTGCGCTGGGGCTGGCGGACGAAGTGCGGGTCAGCCCGTCCGGCGGCGCGCTCGCCGGGAACCCGATGTTCGCGGCCGGCCTGGCCCGTATCGGGCACGCGGCCCGGCAGATCATCTCTGGCGCGGCCGGTCGCGTGCTTGGTCACGCGACCAGCGGCCCGGCCCTGCAGCAGAACCTCGTGTGCGTAATGGAGGCCCGGTGAGCCGCAGCTCGGGACACCCCGATTCAGCCAGCCAGCGAGCGGCCGTGCTTGGCACGGGCCAGACCCGCCATCGCAGCAAACGCCCGGATGTGTCCATCGCCGGCTTGTGCCGGGAGGCGGTCGACCGCGCGCTTGCAGATGCCGGGCTGGAGCTTGCCGACATCGACGCTGTCGTCGTCGGGAAAGCGCCGGACTTGTTCGAGGGCGTGATGATGCCCGAGCTGTACCTGGCCGACGCGCTTGGCGCGACCGGCAAGCCGCTCCTGAGGGTGCACACGGCCGGGTCCGTCGGCGGCGCTACCGGCGTGGTTGCAGCGAGCCTGGTGCAGGCGGGCCTGCACCGGCGGGTGCTCGCGGTCGCGTTCGAGAAGCAGTCGGAGTCGAACGCCATGTGGGCCTTGTCGATCATGCCGCCGTTCTCGATGCCGCTGCTGGCCGGGGCCGGCGGTTACTTCGCGCCGCACGTCCGGTCCTACATCCGGCGCAGCGGGGCGCCGACTCACGTCGGAGCGCTCGTGGCAGTCAAGGATCGGCGGAACGGGGCGCGGAATCCGTACGCGCATCTGCGTCAGCCAGACATAACGCTGGAGTCGGTGCAGGCCTCGCCGATGCTATGGGACCCGGTGCGGTACGACGAGACCTGCCCGTCATCGGACGGCGCCTGCGCGATGGTGATCGGCGACCAAACCGCGGCTGAGGCGTCGGCGCGCCCGGTGGCATGGATCCGCGCGACGTCGATGCGCACCGAGCCG
>DASXIA010000309.1:0-26147 GCA_036488155.1 Streptosporangiaceae bacterium
GTGACGCCATGCGCGCGGGGCTGCCGACGGCAGCTGCCCAGCGCGGCGGCGCCAGCGTGTCATTGGCGCCCTGCCTGGGCACCGGCATTTCCGACCAGCCGGTAGACCGTCTCACCGTCCACCGTCTCGTGTTGGTCCCGAGCCGTGTCCTACCATCTGGTCGGTTATCGCCTTAGGCCGGCGGACCGCGATGCACGGTGCCGGCAGGATTAGGCCGGGCTTGCGGCCTGCTGACCAGCTCGATCAGGCCGAGGATCGCCAGCAGGACGAGCACCACGACCAGGACAGTCAGGGCAGTGAGTGCGCTCCAGAAAACGACGACCAGCGCGGCGACTGCGACGGCCGTGATGCGGAGGGCGGTGCGGTAGCGGTAGACCCAACTTCCGACTCGGCCGGTGGTGAGGCCGGCCCGTTCCCCGGTGCGGCGAATTGCTGCGAATCCGGACTTGAACGCGTTCCTGGTGCGGACGGCGGTGACTGACGGCCCGGTGAAGAAGCCGGTTAGGGCGACCACGAGGCCGACAACGAACAGGACCCGCAGTCCCTGCTCGATGAAACGGACGAGGATGTCGAAGGCCGCCGCGGCAGCGTCGGCGGAGCTGCTAGCCGGGAGGCTGTTCAGGTAAACGGTCCTGCCGATGGCGAGCAGGGCGCCGAGCACGACCATAGAAGCGGCCAGTCCGAGTCCCGCGCCGACCAGCGCGCGCCGGTGGCGCCGGGCGATGTAGACGCCCGCCGCCAGGCAGATGAAGGCGAGGATCGGCAGGACCCACCGCAGCGCGTTCAGCAGCCGGTACAGCGACTGGGCCGTGACTAGGTATTTGGCCGAGAAGAGCGCGAAAGTTGGGTTGATCGGCGGGAGCTTGTTCACGATCGTCAGACCGCGGGCGGCGAGGTTGTGCTTGACCTGGTCGGTGATCGGGCCAAGGCCAACTACCACCTGCCCGTTGGACACGGTGATGGCGCTCTTCTTGCCCTCCAGGGCGAGCACGAGCTGCTCGTGCACGATCCGGTTGCCCTGGACCCACAGCTTCTGGACCTGAGGGCTCGCGACGATCTTGGCGACGCTGGAGTGGATGAAGCTGTTGACGCCGCTGGCGATCGGACCAGAGGCGCTCGACAGCAGCGAGCCGAGCCTGGTCAGGCCCCTGTTGTCCAGTTGCGCGGCAGCTTGCTTCGTCAGGCTCTGCACGTCGATCTGTTCGGTGATCGCCTTGGAGGCCTTGTCGGTCAGAGCGTTCCGCACCGCGGGATCGGTGATCAGCGGCGAGACATTCGCCACGTAGCTGTCGGTATTGGAGATCTGGGTCGCCGTCCATACCGCCAGCACGGACAGCGAGGCGAGCAAGCAGCCGACAACGATCAGCAAGCTAGCCACAGGCCCGCGCCAGCCGATGCGGCGCCGGGCCCGCGTCGCGCCGGGGATCTGCTGCGCCCGAGCTTCACGCGCTGCCGTCGCCTGAGCATCGACCTCGGCATGCACTGCAGCGAGCTGAGCCTTCAGCTCGCTGACCTCGCCGCGCAGGCGCTCGACTTCGCGATCGCTCTCGTCGGGGCTCAGAGCAGCTTCCCTCCGCAGTGCAGCCGGACCGAACGCAAGGTGATTCTTGCCGTGAATGGCCGGACGTATGTGCCCCGCAGAGGGTGAGAGTGAACCCAACCGCGCCCGGCAACTCACCGGTCGGCAGGACCTGCGGTGGCGTCGGCAGCCACTGAATTCATGGCAAAGCAGAATCTGCATCGAGCGGGCACGCCCGTCGCACACAGACCCTGTATCGTCCGCATCAGGTGAACTTGGAACATGTGTCCGTGCCTCCGGCGGTCGGGAACCCGTGCTGGCCAGGACGGCGGCGCGATTCCGGTATCGGGCTGACAAGTACCGGGCTGACGCCAAGCGCGCACACACTGACTAGCAGTGGCCAGGCGCATCCTGGCTCGGGAGCCATAGGAAGCTGAAGCCACTGGACTTTACGAATCAAGCCATGCTATTTGGCATTGGCTTCGCTAGACATTGCCCGATGGAGCCTGATTACTGCGTTGTGTGTTGACTCCACATCAAGACCGCCGGCGGCCATACCCGATGTATGGAGCATCGGTAAGGCGACCACAACATGCTCGGCAGATCAGCCACGGAGCACCAGACAGTGGCGGCCCCTTGCTAGGGCTGCTGACACATCGGCGATGACCTGGCGGGTGCGGTCCTCGTTTGCCTGCCAGGTCGCGGTAGATCCCGGCCATCCCGCCCGGCGCGTGCGGATCGGCGTCGCATCTATAGCGGTAGTCAGTCGGGACGTGGTGGCATTCGTCCTCAATCACCAGACCTACAGTCAACTCACCCACATCGATGCGCCGGGCTAGCGTCCGCAGCGTGACGACATCGACAATCCCGCGGAGCTTTGCACGGCCGCCGCCGCTCGGCGGGAACCTGGCGAAGGTCAGCCATCGACGAAAGACCAGGCTTCGGCGAGCAGCGCGCTCCATTCGTTGGGCTCGGCGACCGGGAACGCGGCCCATTCGCGAAATGTACGGCCGTTGGGCGCGAAGGGCAGGGCCTGGCCGGTAGCGACCAGCTCGTCGACACGGACGGTAGGGAGCTTGACGATGAGGTGCCCCGTTGCTCGTTCGACGCAGGCGAAGAACGAGCCGTTGGCGCGTAGGCACGGGTAGCCCATCATCGTGCTCCGAGTGACGCCGGGTTCGGCGAGAAGCTGTTCGGCGAGCTCCCAGAACAGGGTCTCGCGGGCATTGGCCTCAAAGTTCACGACTGCCCCTCGGGTTCAATCGACCATGATCTGTGCGGAGGGATGTTCTCCGGCGGCGAGGTGGCCAGCGATTGCGGCGACGTCGGGCTCGGTGTGGCGGTAGCTCCAGAGCCTGACGTCTCCTGTTCCGGGCGCTGACGTAGGTGGCTTCGCCCTTGTGCGGGCAGGTGGTGCGGGTCGGGTGTGAGCTGGCCTGGTCGACATTGCTGGGCGGGACGTACCAGCGCGCGCCTGACGCCGGTCTCGATGAGCAGCACATGCCGAGGGGTCTCGCCGGGGACGTTGTGGTCCATGCCGACCCGGACGTGACGGGAGGACGGCAGACTGTGGACGCGTTGGTAGCGGTTGTGCGGTGCGCCGAAGGTCTGGCACGCCCCTTCGACCCAGATGTCGGCGTCATCGGCGGACAGCACCACGAGTTCGTCGTAGGTGAACGCGCCGGGAATGTGGGCGAGCAAGTCCCACGGGGACCGCCCAGCGGGGGTGCCGGGCGTCGGGAAAGTAAAGGAGCGCGCGGCGAGTGTCGGCAGCCAGCAGGTCCGCGCGCTGGGCAGGCAGACGCCGGCGGGACCGGCTCGCCATGGGGCTCGGGGAGTTCAGACATGATCGGGATCCGGGTCGTAGCTGAGCAGACATCCGGTGGCGGCCAGCCAGAGGTCCCAGTTGTGGCCGGGGCCGACGAGGGTGACTTCTCCAGAGGTGCGGCCGTCGTCCCAGCTGGCGGTGCCAGCCGCCCAGCGATCCATGAAGGCGCTGGTCGTATGCACGGTCAAGATCGAGTCGGCCGGTTCGCCAGCGACCTGCTCAAGATGCCCGCCGGAGAAGCGCAGCGTCACGGGCTGGTCGTCCACAACCAGCCCGAACTCGGCATCTTGAAGGGCGTCGATGCCTTCGACGTAGTGCAGATCAAACTCGTGACAGCCGGAACCATCTGCCGTCGGGTCCGTGAGGTAATTGACTCCCCAGCGGCGGAGCGCTTCCAGCGCGTCGCTCAGCTCCATACCGCGGTCGGTGAGGACATACACCACGCCCTCGCCGACTGGCCCGGGGACGCGTTCTACGACATGGGCGGCTTCGAGCTTGCGAAGCCGATCAGCCAGCGCCGTGGTTCCGATGCCGGGGAGGCGGCGGGCAAGCTCGCTGTAGCGACTCGACCGTTTCATCAGCTCCTGGATGATGACCAGCGTCCAACGTTCGCCGACCACGTCGAGGGCGCGAGCCAGCGGGCAGAAGCGGCCGTAGCCGGTCCAGGCGCTGCGGGGCATCGCGTTCGGTCTAGCTGGCCATCAGCGCGGCCATGACCGCGGTGTCGAACAGCAGACGTGACGATACGAGCTTCCCGTCGCGGATCACCGACCATTCGGCCATCGGGATTGCGCCCCTGCCAGCGGGGGTCTCGATCTCGAAGTCGTAGATCGAGCACACGTCGTCGCCGTCGACCCATTGGTGATGGATCGTGCAACCACGCGCCATCGCAGCGGCGGTGGCCGACCCGGCCAAGAATTCCGCCTTGCCGCCCGCCTGCAGGATCGGACCATTGAAGGCGAACCCATCGGAAAGAAGTTCGGCGGCGCCGTCAACGTCGCCGCTTGCGAAGCGCTCGAGGTAGGAACGGAAGACGTCGGCGTTGGACACGGCCACTCCAGGCTGATCCTATAACGGCAGAGTACGCTTATTATAAGAGTAGCTTGTCCAGCCCGCAACGGTGCGGTGCGGGCTGCGGTCTTGGCGTTGGCGGCGCGCCGAGCAATTGCCATGTTGAGAGTGTCGAAGCAGTGTGCCGTCGTTCGACGCGGATGTGACGGCTGGTCAGCGTGTCCGGGACCGACACGGCGAACACTGACGCCAATGTCATCGTCCGGATGCCCGCCGACCAGTCCGTCTTGCCGCCACAGGAGCTCGAGGGGAATTCAAGGGCGCCGGCATCACGCTTGCTGACCCGATCCAGATGATCTGAGACTTGCTGGACTTGGGCGGCGCTGAGGCCGCAGGAAAGCTACGGCAATGGCTGCTGGACCGCTCAGCCGCATTGTGCTGGCGGCAGCATCTGTAGCCGACGACCTGAACTATGTGGCCTGCCGACATTTCTCGCGTCCTCCTCGACGCGCACCCGCACCGGCGGTTTTTTCCGGGCCGGCTAGTACTGGCTTTGCTCGCGGCCATTGCGCTGATCATCCCGGTCACCGCGTACGTGGTCGCCGTCATGCCGATTCTTCACCTGGTCCTTGCGTCCGGCTGTCAGCAGCGGACCAGCCAGGCGATCCGGCAGGCGTGTTCCGCCTCGCCGAAGCCGAGGACGGTGCTCCGGAGGGATGGCAAGGCCAAGTACCGGGTCGAGACGCAGCAAAAGGTGCTCAACAATTTCGTCCCGACCTGCTGGTGTCAGCAGACCTGGCCAACCTCGCACTTCACCCAGGGGACCATCTGCTCTCGGCTCACCGCTGAGCGCTGCCTCTCGATCAGTGGCCCGACCCTGCTCAGGACTAGTGGCGGGACCAAGACTGAGGAACGGCCGGCCGAAGATGCCGCGCTGCTCGCCGCATATTGCTAGCACTTCGGGATCGTGCTGAGCAGAGCTCCCGGCGATCACGGCGAAGGAGTGAACCAGACGTCCTGCGGCCGCCAAATATGCCGCACCGGATGTCGCCAATCGGGACTAACTTCGTGCAGTGCCGCCGTGCTTGGATGAGCACGAACGGCGCTAAAGGAGGTGCACGATCGCGCGCGGAATCTTGCCGGCGAGTCGCGGTTCGCTGCGCAGAGCAGCATTGCTGCTTGCCCATCCACGATACGAGGTGCTCCCTACTGCAAGAACTGAGGATTCGGTGCTTGAGTGGGTGCCACGCGACGTGATCGTCACCGTCACCGCGTCGCCGGCCAAGGGCCTGGAGCCCACGCTTGAGCTGGCGGGCCGTCTCGCCGCGCACGGATACCGCGCGGTTCCGCACCTGTCGGCCCGGCTGGTCAAAGACCAGGCCCACCTGACCTATATCGTCGATCGGCTCCGGGCTGCTGGCATCAGTGACGTCTTCGTTCCCGCGGGCGATGCCGACCCGCCGGCCGGGCCGTATGACAGTGCGCTGGCTCTGCTGCAGAAGCTCGATCAGCTTGGCCGCCCGTTCCTGAACGTGGGCGTCACAGGCTATCCGCAAAGCCACCCGGTCATCGGCGACGACGTCACTATCCAGGCAATGTGGGACAAGCGGCAGTACGCCACCTACCTGGTGAGCAACCTGTGCTTCGATCCCCGAACGCTGCGCCAGTGGGTCAGGAGGATCAGGGCCAGGGGCGTGACGCTGCCGCTCTTCGTAGGCTTGGCCGGGCCGATCGAACGGACCAGGCTGCTGAAGATGGCGGCCAAGGCGGGCGTTGCTGAATCCTCACGCTTCGTGACCCGGCATGGCGAATGGTTCGTGCGCCTGGGCACGCCCGGTGCCTACAGGCCCGAGCGGCTGCTCGACGATGTCAGCTCGGCGCTGACCGCAGCGGACTCGGGCGTCCACGGGCTGCACATTTTTACCTTCAACCAGGTTCAGCAGACCGAGCAGTGGCGCCAGGAGCTGCTGCAGCGCGCGTCGCACGCGCAATCTGCCTGATCAGCTGGGTTGGCGCAGCGTGATGCTGCGGCCCGCCGCCGGCGGCACCGGCAGCGTCGCATGCTGTGCAGCGAGCGCGCTGACAGCTGCCAGTTGCTCCGCAGGGATGGGCGTCACTCGCTCGGTGGCCAGGTCGACATGCAGGAACATGAGCTCGTTGGTGGCCGCCTCCGTGCCCGAGGCCAGCAGGATCTGGTGAAAGACGTGCAACCGCCTGGAGTCGCAGCCGAGCAGACGGGAGGTGTAGCGCAGCTGTTCCCCGCCCCGGACGCTGGCGCGGAAGCAGACATGGCTCTCGACCGTGTAGATACCGCTGCCCGTGCGTGACCGGTAGGCAGCACCCAGACCGAGGTGATCCAGCAGCATCTCGGTCGCCTCGGTGAACGCCACCGAGTAGTAGGCGTCCATCATGTGACCGTTGTAGTCGATCCAGTCGGCCGGAACGGTGCGCCCGCCGGTCTCCAGCTCAGCTGCGGCGCTCACCGGCCGCGCCAGACCGGCTTGCGGCGCTCGGCGAATGCCCGAGCACCCTCGCGCGCGTCAGCCGAGCCAAGCATCGCCCGGTAATCGGGAAGGTCACCGGTGCGCAGGATGTCAAAACCGCGGCTGACATCACTTGCCTCGGTCGCTCGCATGATCTCTAGCACGGCGGCCACAGCCAACGGCGCGGCCGCGCAGATCGCGTCTGCCAGCTCGGCGGCGGCCGACAGCAAGCCGGCTGCGGGCGCCACCCGGTTAACCAGGCCCCAGGTCGCAGCCTCGGCCGCAGTCACCCGGCGACCGGTCAGCAAGTACTCCGCTGCGATGGGCCGCGGCAGCCGGGCCGGCAGGCGCAGCACCCCGCCGGCGTCGGCGACCAGGCCGAGGGTTACCTCGGTCAGGGCGAACTCAGCGTGATCGGCTGCCACGACCATATCCGCAGCGAGCATCAGCTCGAATCCGCCGCCGAGCGCCAGCCCGTTGACGGCTGCGATCACTGGCTTGCCGATGTCCGCGAACTCGGTCAGCCCGGCGAACCCACCGGGACCGTGATCTGCCTCGATGCTTTCTCCGCTGGCTGCCGCCTTGAGGTCCCAGCCGGCGCAGAAGAAGCGCTCTCCGGCTCCGGTCAGCACGCCGACCCGCAGGTTCGGATCGCGCCGCAGTCTGTCGAACGCGGCAAACAGCGCATGGCTGGTAGCCACGTCGACGGCGTTCGCGGGCGGCCGGTCCAGGGTAATCAGCAGGGTCTGCCCGGACACCTCGGTGCGGACCGGCGCCGAGCCGTCGGCGCGGGCGGCGGGCACGTCAGCCCCCGTGCGGTCGAAGCAGCGACCGGGCGATGATGTGCCGCTGTATCTCGCTGGTGCCATCCCAGATTCGCTCCACTCGCGCGTCCCGCCACCACCGTTCCAGCGGCAGCTCGCTCATCAGGCCCATGCCGCCGAAGATCTGCACGGCCGCGTCGGTCATCCGGCCGAGCATTTCGGACGCGAATACCTTTGCCATGGCCGCGTCCGCGTCGGTCATCAGACCGGCGTCGAGGCGCGCGGCCGCACGCAGCGTGAGCAACTCCGCAGCCGCCAGTTCCGTTGCCAGGTCGGCAAGCTGGAACCCGATGCCCTGGAACCTGCCGATCGGCTGGCCGAACTGCTGCCGCTGGGCGGCCCATTCGGTGGCCGCTTCAAGCACCCGCCCCGCACGGCCGGTACTGGTGGCTGCAACTGTCAGCCGGCTGGCGCCGAGCCACTGGCTCATCAGCTCCAGGCCGCGGTGCTCCTCGCCGAGCCTTGCGGCACCGGGCACGCGGCAGTCAGTGAAGTTCAGCTCGCACTGGTGGTAGCCGCGATTCGAGACGCAGTGCGGCCCGCGGCTGATGCGCAGGCCGGGTGCGTCGCTGTCCACCAGCAGCGCAGTGACGAGGTTGCGTGCGCCCGCCTGCGTCTGCTCCACTCCGGTGACCGCGAACAGGATGACGAAATCGGCCACGTCGGCATGGCTGATGAAATGCTTGGTTCCGTTGATGACATAGGCGTCGCCATCGCGCCGGGCCGTGGTCGTCATCGAGCGCACGTCGGACCCAGCGGCGGGCTCTGTCATCGCGACGCAGTCATGCCGCTCACCGCGAATGGCCGGCAGCAGGTAGCGCTCGTGCTGCTCGCCGGTGCAGGCCCGCAAGATGTTGCTCGGCCGCTCGACCAGCATCTGGAGCGCATAGCTGGCCCGGCCGAGTTCTCGCTCGACCAGCACCAACGAGACCGCATCAAGCCCGCCGCCGCCGAGCTCGGCCGGCATGTTCGCGGCATACAGGCCCGCCGTGATTGCCTTTTCCCTGATGCTCTTGGCGAGCTCGGAGGGCACTTCGTCCAGGCGCTCGACCTCTGCCTCGTGCGGATAGAGCTCGCGGGCGACGAAGTCGCGGACTGTGGCGACCATGAGGCGCTGCTCCGGGCTAAGTTCGAAGTCCATCGACTCAGCGCTCCGGAATCCGCAGGCACCGGCCAGCGTAGTCCGGCATGCCGAGCGGGGCATGCGCGGTCGCTATCTGCCGCAGCCTGTCCGCGATCTGTGCGTCAAACGGTGCGACCCGGCCCAGTGCAGTGTTCACGTGCAGCAGCAGCTGTTCAGCAGTTGCGACTCGGCCGATGCCGTCCACGCGCATCTCGTGCAGCACGTGCAGTCGCTTGGCGTCATGACCGAGGACAGCCAGCGTCAGGACGAGCTGCTGACCGACCTTGACTTCGCGCAGATGCCGCAGGTGGGTCTCGGCTGTGTAGAGCGAACGCCCGGCGGCGCGGTATGCATCGTCGATGCCGATGAACCGGAAGAGGGCGTCGGCGTTATCGCCGAAGACCAGCAGGTACGCCCACTCACTAAGGTGGCCGTTGTAATCGACCCAGTCCGGCACCACAGTGGCCGTATGCACCTGTAGCGGGGCCGCGATCGACTTGCCCGGATCCCACGCAACCTGGCTGCCGCCCTGCTCGACGCCGACGGCCATCACTCCTCGCCGACCGCGGCCGTGTGCTGCCGTTCGACCGGCGGGAAGCGGGCCATGTCTTCAAGATCAGCGAGGTCCATATGGTTGCGGATATAGCGACGCGACGCGTCGTAGCTCGGAGCGAAATCCCATGGTGCCTGGACACCGGTGCCGAGTGCCCTGCTGACAAACAGACGGCGCTGCTGACTCTGGCGCACCTCACGGTCCAGGGTCTCGAGGTTCCAGCGCGCCGCGATGTCCTGCCTGAATCCGTCCACTAGCCCAGCCGAATCCGGATCCCCGGCCAGGTTGACTTGCTCGTCCGGATCGGATTCGAGCTCGAAGAGCTGGTCGGGGTCGGCAGGCGAGTGGATGAACTTATGCCGGCCCCGGCGGATCATCACGATCGGGGCGATCGCACCCTCGGCCAGGTATTCCCCGACAACCTCATCGCGATCCGGGTCGCCCGACAGGTGCGGCATCAGGCTCCGGCCGTCAAGCGGGCCGGGGACTGCCGAGAGGTCGCGGTCGCCCGTCAGCGCGACCAAGGTCGGCAACAGGTCCATCGTCGATACCGAGGTCGCGACCCGGGTCGGCTGGAAGAGCGCGGGGGCGCGGACGATGAGCGGTACTCGTGCCGCGCCTTCGTAGAAGCTCATCTTGTACCAGGCTCCGCGCTCACCGAGCATCTCGCCGTGGTCGCTGCTGACGATTACGACCGTGTCGTCGAGCCGACCAGTCTCGCGCAGCAGGCGGAGGAGTGCGGACACGTGGTCGTCGACATAGGAGATGGCGCCGTAGTAGGCGCGCCTGGACGCACGCACGTGATCGGCGGTGACCTCAACGTCGTTCATCGCGCACACCTCGCGGAGCCGGCGCTCGTGCGGGTGGAGCGAGGCCTCCGCATAGCCGACGCGGGGCATCGGGATATCTGCGTCGCGATACAGGTCCCACCACTTACGCGGGATGGTGAACGGGTCGTGCGGGTGGCTGAACGAGACCACGTAACAGAATGGCCGCTCGTCGCCCGACCGGATGTGCCCGAACAGCGACCGCTCGGCCGCAAACGCGACCTCGTCGTCGAAGTCCAGCTGGTTTGAGCGCACACACGGTCCGGCATCGACGACCGATGCCATGTCGTGGTACCAGGTGGGACGCTCGTGGGGGCGGTCCCAGTCTGGCGTCCAGCCATAATCCGCGGGATAAATGTCGGTGGTGAGCCGCTCCTCGAAGCCGTGCAGCTGATCCGGACCGCAGAAGTGCATCTTGCCGGACAGCACCGTGCGGTAGCCGATGCCGCGCAGGTAGTGGGCGAACGTGGGGATATCAGAGGTGAACTCGGCCGCGTTGTCATAGACACGGCTGCGCGAGGGCAGCAGGCCGGTCATGAACGACGCCCGGCCAGGGGAGCACAGCGGGCTGGCGGTGTATGCCGCATCGAAGACCACACCCGTCTGGGCGAGCCAGGACATGGCCGGCGCCCGCGTCACCGGATTTCCATGGAACGGCAGCGCCGATGGCACCATCTGGTCGGCTATCACGATGAGGATGTCGGGGTGGCGGGCTGCTGCAGGCACCGTGTTACCTTCCGGAAGCGTCGGCCGTCGGCTCGTCCCGCTCGACATCGGCAATGGCCACCTCCAGCGACGGGGTGTCGGACAGCAGTTGGCGCGTGTAGGGCTCGACCGGGCCGGCCAGCACCTCTGCCACCTCGCCGAGTTCAACGATGGCGCCCTGCCTCATCACCGCGACCCGCTGGGAAATGGACCGTACCAGGGGCAAGTTATGCGTGATGAACAGCATCGACAGGCCGAGGTCTCGCTGGAGGTTGCCGAGCAGCTCGACGATGGCCGCCTGAACGCTGACGTCCAGGGCCGAGGTCACCTCATCGCAGACCAGCACCGTGGGGTCGCATACCAGCGCCCTGGCAATCGCCACCCGCTGCCGTTCGCCGCCCGAAAGCTGGTCGGGGAAGCTTCGGGCATACGCAGCCGGCAGTGACACCCGCTCGAGCATCTCGGCGACCCGCCTGTCGGCCTCACGGCCGCTCGCCGTGCCAAAGACCTGGAGCGGCTGCCCGATGATCTGCCCGATCGTGCGCCGCGGGTTCAGCGAGCCATACGGGTTCTGGAAGATGTACTGGATCTGCCGGCGGGATTCTGTGCTGCGCCGCCGCGCCGACGGCTGCAGGTCGGAGCCCGCGAGGGAGATCGTGCCGGTCCAGCTGTGGTGCAGGCCGGCAATCGCGCGGGCGATGGTGGTCTTGCCCGAGCCAGACTCGCCGACCAGCGCCAGGCACTCGCGCGCTGCAAGGCTGAGGCTGACCGAATGAATGACCTCGTTCCCCCTGTAATAGGCGACAACGTTCGCGAGCCGGAGCGCAGGTACCTCAGCGTTGTCCTCCGCCGGCATCTCGATCGGGTCCCCGACCTGCCCTCGCTGCTGCGTCAGCACCAGCTCAGCGCGGATGCACCGAGCCGAATGGTCCGGGCTGATCGCTCGCAGCTCCGGCACCGCCTCCGTGCACTGGTCAATGCGCAACGCGCAGCGCGGCGCGAAGTCGCAGCCGCCTGGGCGGTTACCAGGCGACAACGCGCGACCGGGGATGCCGACCAGTGTCCGGCCGCCGGTCAGACGCGGGATCGCACCGATGAGGCGCTGGGTGTAGGGATGCCCGGCGGCCTCGAAGATCTTGTCGGCGGTCGCAAGCTCGACGATACGGCCGGCGTACATGACCGCGACCCGCTGGGCCAGCGTCGCAACCACCGCCAGGTCGTGACTCACGTACAGCGCGGCGACGTCGTGCAGCGTGGCGAGCTCGCGTACGGTTGACAGCACGTGAGCCTGGGTCGTGACGTCCAGTCCAGTGGTCGGCTCGTCGAGCACGATGAGGCGGGGCCGGTTTGCGAATGCCATCGCAAGTCCAACCCGCTGCTGCTGGCCACCAGACAGCTCGTGCGGGTACCGCTTGAGGAATCCGCTGTCATCGGGCAGCGCGACCTCGCGCATCATCTCCGCCACGCGCTCGGATGTCTCGTGGCGTCGGCCGCCGGCGTGCGCTTCCAGCACCTCCCGCAGCTGCAGGCCGATCCGCAGCGCCGGGTTCAGCGATGACGCCGGATCCTGGGGAACGTAGGACACGACGGAACCGCGCACTTTGCGGAGCTGCTCCTCGTCGAGGGTGAGCACGTCCCTGTCGCCCAACAGCACCGAGCCGCCGGCGATGCGCAGCCCGCGCCGGGCGTGGCCGAGCAAGGACAGGCCGACGGTGGTCTTGCCGGACCCGGACTCGCCGACCAGGCCGAGGATTTCCCCGCGCGCGATCTCGAAGGATACGTCGCTGACGACAGGCGTGCCGGTCGAGCCGACCTCGATTTGCAGACCCTGGACGGAGACCGCCGAGGTGATGGGCTCGGCTGGCGGCTGGGCCAGCTCGGTGGTCACGCGTCGCCTCGAGTCCGGTCGATGCCCGCGGCGGTGCGCGCTATGCCGTCACCGATCAATCCGGTGCCCATCGTCAGCAGCGCGATGGCGATGATCGGCGCGGCGGCGCCCCAGGGCTGGACCGTCAGCACGATCTCGTTCTGCTGGATCATGGTGCCCCAGTTCGCGCCGTTGGGATTGGGAGAGAGCCCGAGGAACGCCAGCGCGGCGATGATGCCGATGGAGTAGGTCAGCCGCAAGCTGGCCTCCACCATCAGCGGCCCGAGAGTGTTCGGCAGCAGTTCAGCCAACAGGATGCGCCAGCGCGGCACGCCCATCGCCTCCGAGGCAGCGATGAAGTCGCGCTCGACGATGGGCTGCGCGGCGCCGCGCGCCACTCGCGCTATTCGTGGTGCGGTCGTCAGGGCGATGGCGACCACGATGACCCAGGCGTGCGGGCCGACGATGGCCACCGCGACCAGCGCCAGCATGATCTGCGGGAGCGCCATGATCACGTCCATGCCACGCATCAGGACGTCATCGACGGCATTGCGTGAGTATGCCGCCACCAGGCCGATCAGCACTCCGACAACCAGCCCGAGCGCGGTCGCGATGACAGCCATCACGAGGATGCTGCGGCCGCCGTACAGAACCCGGCTCAGCACGTCCTGCCCGAGGTAGTCCGTCCCGAGCACCGCCTTGCCACCGGGGACGGAGTTGGGCACCCCGACCGGGGTGCTCGGGCCGTAGGGGGCGACGTACGGCCCGACGATCGCCAGCAGGACGATCAAACCCACCAGTACGACGCCGATGCGCGTCCGCCACAGCCGCAGCGAACGGCGTAGCAGAGACGTGCCGCGAACCGGGGGCCGCGCCCACTCGGCGTCGGAGACCGCGACGTCGCTCACCTGGCTCACAGCCGGGTCCTTAGCCTCGGCGTGACGAGGATGGTGGCTACGTCGGCCAGCAGGTTGAGTACGACGTATACCGCCGCGATCAGCATGGCAAGCGCCTGGACAACGGGCAAGTCATGGTTGATCACCGCCTCCTGGATCGCGCTTCCGATGCCGGCGTAGTTGAAGACGTACTCGACGACGATGATGCCGCCGGCGAGGTAGGCCAGGTTCAGGGAGATCACTTGGAACACCGGCCCAAGGGCATTCGGCAGCGCATGCCGGACCAGGACGGTGCGCTCCGGCAGGCCCTTGAGCCGGGCCATCTCGACGTAGTCGCTCTCCAGGACCTCACTCATCGAGGCCCGCATGATCCGGGCGACGTAGGGCGCGACCGCGATCACCAGGGTGATGGTCGGCAGGACCAGCGCCACCCAGTTGTTCCACGGCCGGGACCCTGGCGGAATCGAGCTGATGGCGGGCAGGAAGCCGCGGAACACCGTCGTCGCGAACAGGATGACGAGCACCACGGCGACGACGAACTCCGGCAGCGCCGCCAGCACCAGCAGCAGGCCCGAGCTCGTCTGGTCGAAGATCTTCTCTCGCTTGAGCGCCGCCCACGAGCCGATAGCTATCGACAGCGGAATCGATACCACGGCCGAGATCAGGACGAGCACGCCGGAGTTCACCAGCTTGGGCCCCAGCAGCGTCGTGACCGGCTCCTGCGCTGCCAGCGACTTGCCGAGGTTCCCGTGCAGGAGGCCGGCGATCCAGTTCCAGTACTGACTGAGCACCGGCTGGTCGAGGTGCAGTTGCCGACGCAACGCGGCCAGGCTCTGCGGGGTCGCCGATCGGCCGAGGATAGCCAGCGCCGGGTCGCCGGGCAACGCCTGAGTCGCGGCGAACACAACTACGGAGACCAGGAACAGGACCAGGACTCCGAGCAGCAGCCGGCGCGCGATGAATCCCGACACGCCGGCGGATGCGATCCTCCTCACGACAGCCGACCTAACCGCGGCTTAGCTGAACCAGATCGTGCGGAAGCCATGGCCGAAGCTATCCAAGTTGAGGGTGCCCTTGCTCGGCTTGAGCCCCTTCACGTTGGCCGCGTAGCCGTCGATGAGACCACCGAAGAACGGGATGATGTACCCGCCGTTGTTGTACTCGATCTGCTGCATCTCGTGCTCGATCTGGATGCGCGTGGCGGCGTCGGTGGTTGCCAGTGCCTGGTTGTACAGCGACTCAAAGTTCGATCCAGTGCCGGACTTCGGCGGCCAGTGCGTCTCGTTGTAGGGGGAGTTCGGCAGCGAACCCTGCTGCACCTGGTTGAGGTAACTCCTCGTTCCCCAGAAGTCGATCGAGAACGCCAGCTTGAGGTACTGGTTGCCGTAGAAGTTCGGGTCATTGATCACGTTGATCTTGACGCCCGCGGCCGAGGCCTGGTTCGCGAAGACCGTCGCCGTCTCCACCATGCCCGCTGCGCCGTCAGTGGTGTGCAGGTCGACGCTGAGGCTGGACTTGCCGGCCGCCTTGAGTAGTGCCTTCGCCCCGGCGATGTCCTGTGTTCGCTGCGGCAGCGTGTGGTCGTAGCCGGAATCGAAGGGGGCGTAGAGGTCATTGCCGATGAACCCGTAACCGGAGGCGACCTGCTCGAGCATCCCCCGCCGGTCGACGAGCAGGCGCATCGCCTGGCGGACCCGGACGTCGTCGAAGGGTGGCAGGTCGATCGCCATGCATATCGGCAGCCAGCCGCCGGTCTTGGAGACCAGCGCCCCCATGCCGCGCGCCTGCACCACTTTCACCTGCGAGGGCGGCAGGTCGGTCATCGCGTCGATCTGGCCGCCGAGCAAGGCGTTCACCTGCGCTGTCGAGTCGCTGAAGTCGATGATCGTCACCATGTCGAAGTACGGCTCGCCGGTGCGCCAGTAGTTCGGATTGCGCTCGTGGACGCTCTGCTGACCTGGTGTGAACGACTTGAGCTTGTAGGCCCCGGTGCCGATCTGCGGGTGCGGGTAGCCCTGGTACCCGACCGGTACCATGCAGAACGTGTAGCTAGCTAGCGTCTGCGGGATAGTCGAGTCCGCGGAAAGCAGCGGGAGCCCCACGGTGTACTGGTCCAGCTTCTTCATGCCCGCGATGTCCATGGTGGCGGTGGCGGCGTACCCGGTGAGGCCGAACTTTTTCGTCCCGATGCGCTGGAAAGAGTAGATGACGTCGTCGGCCGTCATCGTCTTGCCGTTCTGGAACTCGATGCCCTTGCGCAGTTTGATGGTGTAGTGCGTCGGACTGTCCTGAGTGACGCTCTCAGCGAGGCCGTCGTTCGTGAGCTGGTAGTTCTCGTTGAAGAGCAGCAGTGTCTCGAAGGCGCTCACCAGCCGTGCCTGGTCGGGCTTAGTGATGATGTTCTGGCCGTCCATGATGTCCTTGGAGCCTCCACCGGTGACCCCGAGGCGGAAGTTGCCGCCCCGCTTTGGCGTTCCGGCCGCCCCGCCCGTGGCTGAGGTCGGGCCGGGCGACGACGAGGTACCGCATGCGGAAGCCAGACCGCCGACGACCACCAAGCCGGCGGCACCGGCAAAGAGCTGCCGCCGTGAGACATCCGTCATGTCATTACCCTTCTGTTCGCCGACCTCCGCGCTGTGCAGTGGGCCGGGGGGCAAATGCCGATGAAGCCGCGAATAGGCAGCGCGCAGGAGATCCCTTCGCTGCCAATGGCCGGTTCAGATCCATTTCCGGTCCCGACTATGAGCTCCGGCTGGGTAACGCCGACGTCACTGATACGGACCGTCGACGTTCACGATATGAACAAAGGGTGCATTATATGCTATGCAAAAGTGTAGGGACGGTGTCAGCTAGGTGTCAATAGATATGGCTTTAGCCCGGCCAATAGGCTGGCAATGGCTGGTCGTTATCGCCCGGCCGTTCGCTATCGTCCGGCCGATCGGAAGGCTCGCTGCCGCCGGCCACCTCGAAGATGCCGGCTTTAGCCGGCGGACTGACCGGGCTAAGCGAGTATCGCTCGAGCAGGGTCAGGAGCTCCGCGAGAAAATTGTCCCGGTACCGTTCCAGTTCGCCGACGGACCGGCCGGCTGCCTCGCGTTCGCAGCCGTCGATCATCCGGTCCCGCAGCTGCTGGGTCAGCGGCGGCGCCGCAAGCCTGGTCCATGGCTCAAGCAAGGCTGCTCCGAAGTGGTCGAGCATGTGGGCCATTCCGCCGGCGCCGCCGGCTAGATGAAAGGTCAGGCACGGACCCATCAGTGCCCACCGCAGGCCAGGACCGAAGGCAATGGACTCATCGATTTCCTCGACACTTGCCTCGCCCGACGCGACCATGTGCAGTGCTTCCCGCCACATGGCCTCCTGCAGACGGTTGCCGACGAAACCCGGCAGTTCGCGGGTCAAGCGGAGCGGCCGTTTGCCAACTGCCGCGTAAAAGTCGCTCAGCCAGGTCACGGCCGCGGGGCTCGTTCGCTCGCCGCCGACGACCTCTACCAGCGGGATCAGATAGGGCGGGTTGAACGGATGACCTACCACGCAGCGTTCTGGTCGGGCACAGTCGGCCTGCAACGCCGTCATGCCGAAACCTGAGGTGCTTGACGCGATCACCGCGTCCGGGCGCGCGAGGCGGTCAATATCCGCGATCACCGCCCGCTTGACCGCGAGGTCCTCTGGCGCGTTTTCCTGCACCATGTCCGCGTCGGATACGGCGCTGACCAGGTCAGCGTGCAGAACCAGCCGGTCTGGGCTGGCCCCTTGGCGCACACCCATTCGCTCAAGTAGCGGCCAGATCTCGGCGCGCATCCGCAGCAGGTCGCTCCGGGCGGTTGGCGCGGGATCGTAAACATCCACCGCCAGTCCCATTCGCAGGAAGTGCAGCGCCCAGCCGCCGCCAATCACGCCTGCCCCGACGACGCCGACTCTGCGAACCTGATCCGCGGGGACTGCGCACACGATCGTCCTCCTCTATATGCCCGTCTCGGTCAGCCATCCGCTCACCAGGTCCCGCAGCGCGCCTCGATGCCACGCGAACGCATGGTTCGCACCGTCAATCTCGACGTACCGGCGCGGCTGGCCTGCCCGCTCGTACAGTTGACGGCTCGCGGCGGCCGGGATCCATTCGTCTGCACTGCCGTGCACGACGAGTAGGGGCCGGGGCGATATCGCCGCGACAACGTCGGCCGGACGGTGCCAGCCGCCGACCTCGGCCTGTTGCCTGCGCAGCTCGGCCGGCGTCACAGCCAGGAACCTGGTGAACTCACGGTCCAGCGCTTCGGAATCGGCTGAGGCGAAGCCGAGCTCGGCAGGAGCCGCGATGACAACGACGGCCCGTAGCCGCTGGTCTGCCGCCGCCGCCAGCACGGCAGCCCAGCCGCCCAGGCTGTGCCCGGCGACGGCCAGCCGATCGGGGTCGACACCTGGGTATCCGGCTTGCTGCACATGGTCGGCAGCCGCCCGCACATCCTGCGTAATTGTCCGCAGGTCGTACCGGCCAGCGCTGCCCCAGCAGCCGCGGTAGTGGAATACCAAGGAGTTCCAGCCGCAGTCGCGTAGTGCCATGGCAATGTCCAGGTTCTGCTCCAGGCCGGGGCAGCCATGCAGGAGCAGGACAGTCGGCTTGGGAGCATCACCCTGGGCTAGGTACAGCACGCCCACCAGCCGATTGCCGTCGCTGAGGAAGGTAACGCCGGTGATCCCCTCGTGCCCGTATGCGGTCATCGGCGGATAACGTGGCCGGGTCAGTATCCGACGCTGTCCAAGCCCTTGAGACGGAGGAGCTGACGCGCCTCGGCCGGCGTGGCGATCTCGAGTGACAGCTCCTCCAGGATCCTGCGGATCCTGGCCACCTGGTCGGCATTTGACTCCGCTAGCTGGCCCCTGCCGAGGTAGAGGCTGTCCTCCAGCCCGACGCGGACGTGCGATCCCATGATGGCCGCGGCCGTGACTATCCCCATCTGGTACCGGCCAGCTCCGAGGGTGGACCACTGGTAGGCATCGCCAAGCAGGCGATCGGCCGTTCGCTTCATGTGCACGATGTGATCTACGTCTGGCCCGATGCCGCCCATTGTGCCGAAGATGGTCTGGATGAAGATGGGCGGCTCGACGAGGCCCTTATCCAGGTAATAAGCCAGGGTATAGAGGTGGGAAACGTCGTAAGCCTCGGCCTCGAACCTTGTTCCAGTCTCCGGGCCGACCACCTTGAGCATGTGCTCGATGTCGGCATATGTGCTCACGAACGGCTCGGCCCTAGTGCTCTCCAGGTACGGTTCTTCCCAGTCGTAGCGGAAGGTGCCCCGGTACCTGTCGATCATCGGGAAGCTGCCGTAGTTCATCGTTCCCAGGTTCAGCGTGCACAGCTCGGGCCGCAGCTGCAGCACACCAGCAAGCCGTTCCTGCACCGTCATGCCGGTGCCGCCGCCGGTGGAGATGCTGATGACTACGTCGCAGCGATCGCTGATGCCTCTGGCGTATTTCGCGAAGACAGCGGGATCGGCCGTGGGCTTGCCGTCGCTCGGGTCACGTGCATGCAGGTGCAGCACGGCTGCTCCGGCGGCCGCAGCAGCGATGCCCTGCTCGACGACTTGCTCCACGGTGTAAGGCAGATGCGGTGACATCGACGGCGTGTGTCCGGAGCCAGTGATTGCGCAGGTAATGATGACCTTCTGGGAGACCGCCATCGTCGCAGCCCTTCGTGCCACACAGAGCTTGTTCACGATATGAACGTTATGTTCTCATCGTGATTATGCTAACAGCCCATTTCGGGAATGGTCAAAGGGCATTCGCTGCGAAATAAACCATCTAGCAGCCATGGAGCGTGGGCGGCCAAATGACACAGCTGGCAGGCAGCCTGCAGTCCCGGCGTCACTCGCTACGCGATCAGAGCGCTGACGCTCTCGGCGGTAGCCGCCGCTTCACGGCCGATCTCATGAAGCCGCCGCGGCGGGTTCCGGGGCGCCGGTCCCCAGACGTTGACCACCGCCATCGGATACCGGCGCGAGTTCAGCACAGCCGCCGACACACCCGATGAGAACTCCTCATACTCGCAGTCGCAGAGCGCATAGCCGACCTCCCGCGCAGTCTCCAGCTCGCGTAGCAGCTCTTCATGATCGGTGATCGTGCGCTCGGTATAGCGCTGCATTTCCCTCGGCAGGATCGCCGCCCTCTCATCGGCGCGCAGCCAGGCAAGGAAGATCTTGCCACCGGACGTAGCATGCAGCGGCAGCGGAACGTTCAGCCAGCTCGGCACGATGAAGTCCGGCGGATCTACCTGATCCACATACACCAAGTTGAATCGCTTGGCGACCGCGAGCGTAACTGACTCCCCTACCCTGTTCGCCAAGTCCTCCAGCAGTGGCCGGGCCCGGCGAACCAGGGCGTCGTCAGTGACTGCGGCGGCAATCGGGATTGCCCCGTACCCCATGGTGTATCGCTGGGTGATCGCATCGCGGTCGAGCAGGCCGTGGTACTCAAGAGTTCGCAGTAGCCGCCAGGCGGTACTCCGATTGATGCCAGTCGCCTGAGCGAGCTCTAGCGCTGTCGGCGGCGTCGTGCTGTTGGCCACCGCCTTCAGCAGCACCACTGCCCGGTCAACCGCCTGAATGCGCTGAATCCCCGTGCCCGTGGCGCTACCGGTCGCGGTGTCGGCGAACTCCGACTCGATGACCTCTGCCACAGCTGCAGCATAACCATTTGCCGCGAAAACGGTATTCGATGTTCCGGCAGCACAGTCGCGCATGCTAAGAGCCCCGGCGGCAGCCTGACATAATGGATACACGCGGAACTTACCGACCGGCGGCACGCGGTAGCGGTCGAACTCGAGCGCGGAGCCGAGGTAATGCGGGAAGCGGTCGAACGCCAAAGCCCGGATCTGATCATCGCTCCGATTCTCACCGCGGCGATTGAAGCGCGCTCGTCGAAGGACAGCAAGCGCCCCGCCAGACGTCACCGGGGCCCTTCGCCGCTTTCACGCCTTCACTGGTGACGGACTTCTTGCCGGTCGAGCTCGGCCTGGACGAGGCCGACGTCAAGCTCATGGAAGGGCTGGCCGGTGCGCACGGACAGCGCGGCCGCGATCCCCGCAGCCTGCCCGGTGACCGCGCAGCAGGCCATGTTGCGGGTGGCCGCGTGCGCGATCCTGTCCCCGCCGATCGCCCGACCGGCGACCAGGAGGTTCCTCACCCTCCGCGGCAGCATGGCGCGATAAGGGATGTGCAGGTAGCGCCCGGTCGTCGGAAGGATCAGCACGCCGTACCCGTCGATGAACTCGGGGTAGATGCCGATCGAGTCACCGAAGCGCGCCTCTCCGCGGACATCTTGCTCGGTCAGGTTGTAGACCGCATCGATCTTCCGGGTGTCCCGGATCCCGATGGTCATCCCGAAGTTGCGCAGCCGCGCCTTCCGGCAGCCCGGCGTGTAGCGCCGCAGCGCCTCGATCGCCAGCAGCGCCTGGCGCCGACCCTCGATCTCGAAGCGGGTCAAGCTGTCAGGGTCGGTCCCGTCGCATCCCGCGAGGTGGACCAAGTTCATATAAGTGAGCTCACCGGTGTCGTGAAGCGCACCCCACGTGCCGGCAAGTGTGGTCAGGTCGGCCGGGATCACCCCGTCGCGTATCGCCTGTGCGAACGGCTTGCGCAGGAATGGGGAGAAGAGTTCGTCCTCCTTGCCCGAGGTGTCGACCGTCCACTCACCAGCCGACCAGTCGGCATAGGTCGCCGGGTCGGCTCTGATCCCGGACAGGAATGCTTGTTTGTCGACGCCGCTGAGGTGGAAAATGACCGAGGCTGCTTGCATCTCTTCGACGGGCGTCTTGCGGGTCGGCGCACCGGCGCGGTAGGCGACGTCGGCATCCCCGGTACAGTCGACAACCCGGTCTGCCAGGATCGCCTCGCGGCCGGCTTTTGACTCCACGATCGCCCCGGCCACGGCGTCGCCGTTCATGACCGGAGCGGCGAACGCGCGGTGCAGCAGGGGGCGCACTCCGGCCTCCTCGACGAGCCGGTCGGCGACCAGCTTGAAGCCCTCGGAGTCGATCTCGTAGGACAGCGACTGAGAATCTGGTGCCGCAGCGCCCATGACGTTCGCGCGCTCTTCGAACTCCCGCCCGATACCCCCGGCCTCGACCGTCCCCTCGTGCCGGTACCAGGCCAAGCCTTCGACGCCGACGGCGGTGAGGTTGCCGCCGAAGCACCCGAACCGTTCCAGAAGAGACACTTCGGCGCCGGCCCGGGCCCCCGCGATCGCCGCGGCAAGGCCGCTGGGGCCGCCTCCGACGACGAGCACCGGGACGCGGTGCACGACGTCGATCGCGCGCGCGGACTCGTAGATCGCACTAGGTGCGTCGTTGGTCACGCACACCAGTGTTGCCGGCGCTAACCTTCCGGACCTAGCCGACTTTCTTGATGGACCCGGCCAGCGGGACCTCAACGTCGACCAGGCTGCGCAGCACTGCGGAGCGCATGCTCTGTCTCGTTACGGGACTCGCGAGTGATTCTCGTAGATGTGTTGTTCGCCGGGCTGGGTCACGCTGTCCAGCAATTCTAAAGTGACAGGCGCGCCCATGGTGCGATCGCGCCCGGCATCCGCAAACTCGCGGCCTGCACGACGAGGACACATCCGCACGGCAACGGGGCCGGATCAAACAGCCGGCAGCGAGACCAGGGGGTATATGGGACATTTTCGAATGGCAAACACTATAAAATCGACGAATGAGGAACTGCTGACCCGACAGCATGGGAGCCAATCAACCAGAGCCATCAAGCCACGTCAGTCATCACAAGGCCGCAACTAGCGACGGACCACGCCTGGGCCCGGTCTGCCGGCGTAAGCAAGCCAGGCTGGGGGCCAATGCGGTCGGCGACCTCGTCGGCGCCTGCCTCGCCGGCCGCGGCGCGGGTGAGCACGCTTCCCTTGCGGGCCGGCGGGGTCGGCGCCGCGATCGTGCGGCTATCGGCGAACATGTTCAGACCGGTCCGGCCAGGGAGGCGAGGGCGCCAGGAGGGCGTCTCCGAGGGCGGTCCGGTTGTGCACCGCGTAGGGATTGCGGCGTGTTGTCATCACCAGGCCGGCGTTGCGCAGCAACGCGAGGTGCCGTGATGTGGTCGATATCGCGAGGCCGCAGTTCTCGGCGGTTTCGGTGGTGGTGCGTGGCACATCGAGCGCGCCCAGCACACGGGCGCGGCTTTCGCCCATCAGTTCGGCGATCGCGCGATGCGTATCGGCATGGCCCCGCGTCCATGACTCGGTGATGCCCTGTGCTGGATAGAAGAGAGTGGGCTGCGCAGGTTTTTCGGTCAGCACGGCACAGCCGGGGTGGCTCAACACAGAGGGAACGAGCAACAGGCCGCGTCCAGCGCAGATCACGATCTCAGTCCAATGGCGCATGCGCACCCGGACCTCGTCTGGCCGCCAGCTCACTCGCTCATGCAGTCCGCTCACCATCGCGCCCATGCCCTCGGTGGCGAGGACGCGGCTGCGATGTGCGACATCGGCGGTCAGGAGCCGATGCAGCGCGTCCCAGTGTGGCGCGAGCAGCCGGTCCCATAGCTCCTCCCATGCGTCCGCAATGAGCGCGCGCGCCTGCTCCGGCGCCGCCAGCATCTGTTCAACGCGCGCACGCCGGGCACCGCTCGCCCGGTCGCGCACCTTAGCCAAGTCGGTGCGCACGCCGTCGAGTCGCGCCGCACGCAGGGCGGTGAGCTCAGCCGCGGGAGTCAGCGGCCCTGCCGGCTGGGTTGTCAGGAAATCCGGGAAGTAGCCGGCCGGCGAGATCACCGTTGTCAGCACCTGCAGCGCGGCGATCGGCAGGTCGTCGCGCACCATCCGCAACCAGCCCCACTGGAGTGGATGCGCGGCAGGGCGCTGCAGGACACGCACCGCATGACACAGCTCGTACCCGGGCGAGATGCCGAACCTGATGCTGCCGAGATCGTCGGGCTCCAGGCGGAAGGCCACCTCATTTCGTCGCACATCGAAACGCTAGCTGACAAAGCCATCCCCAAGCGATCGTCTTGACCACGACCGAATTCGAGGAGACCCATGATGAGCTTCTTCCCCCCGCCGCACCCATACCCAGCCGCCCGGTACGCGAGCGAGGGCTGCGAGATCGGCGCAACCTGGCGTCCGGACGACGCGCCGCATGACATCAAGTTCGCCAGGGGCGGATCCTGCGACTACCTCGCCACGGGAACAGCCACCCGGGGCGACTACGGGCTCTACCGGTGGAACATGGGCCCGGAACCCAGCGGCCCAGCACCGCACTTCCACCGGACAATCTCGGAATCGTTCTTCTTGCTCTCCGGGACGGTACGCATCTTCGACGGCTCCCGCTGGATCAGCGCACACCCCGGCGATTTCTGCTTCGTCCCCGAAGGCGGGCGACACGGCTTCCGCAACGAGTCCGGAGAACCCGCGTCGATGCTCATCCTCTTCTCCCCGGGAGCCCCGCGCGAGAAGTACTTCGAGGGACTCGCCGACATCGGCTGGTCAGGGTGCAGACCGCCGGACCACGAGATGGCAGAGTTCTACGCCGCCCACGACACCTACTGGGTCTGAAGAAACGACCTGATCCGGGTCCGGTATGCACGATCGGCCCCAAGCTCTGCAGCCGTCCGGTCAGCGGGTATGGGAACGCCGCGCGCCGGCGCGAGTCCCTGGCCGCAGTCAGGAGCTGGCGGGCCTGGGCCACTGTGGATGACTTCGATGGCCGGCCTTCGGCAGTACCCGGTGTCGCCTTCACCAGCTCAGCCACATTCCTGCCGATGAGGTCTTGTGACTCGGCGTGCCGGATCGCGCGGACGAGCTGCTGGAGGCCGATCTGCACCGACCGACTGCTTCGTGTCCGGCCGATGGATGCCAGCGCAGCGCGCACATCGTCACTGCCCAGCTCGGTCAGCCTCTTGCCGCCGAGAATTGGCAGCAAAGGGTCCAGGCACTCGCGGTAGGTAGACACTGTCTTAGGCGCTCGTCCGGGCAGGGCCTGGTCGAGGTAGTCGCGGATGCACTGCTCAACTGTGTAGCCAGCTCGTGGCCGGATGCCCTTGGCCAGCTCGGCCCGCAGTTTGTCGAGCTTGTCGGCTACCTCTTGCCGCGAGCTGCCCGACACCTTCCTTCGACCGCCGTCCACGGTGATCTCGCCGCGCCATCGGCCGGTGCAGCGTCGGTGGTACCTGCCCGTGCATGCCGAGCTGTTCTTGTGCTGGAAGTAGATCGTGCCGGACCGGGCCTTGGGCATGTGTGCAACCTGCTGCTAACTGCGCCAAACTGATGCCCAAATCGCCCCCAACAATCGCCCCCAGGTGATCTTAAGCACAGCCCGAGGGGCCTCTGACCTGGTCGGGATGGCGGGATTCGAACCCGCGGCCTCCTGCTCCCAAATCAGCTCCATCCGGACGCTGGACGTCGCGGGATGATGCCCCACGTGGAGTCAACCTGCAGTAATGCTGGTTAGACGTAGCCTGACAGCGCTCCGTGTCTGTGCATGTTGGCTGGAATCCGCCCTCCCACTTTGGCTCCCACCAGGGAGCCGTTACGTCAGGACTATCGGAGAGCCTGGTCGCTGGATCCATCAGCCATAGAGGCGGTCAATCCGGGCCACATTGTGACGAGGCAGCCTCGAGAGTGGGGCGGTCAGGCTACCTTCCAGCTGCGGTCGCCGAGCCTGACGACCACATCAATGCTTCCGCCGAGCGCGGAGACGTAGGCCCGCACCACGTCGATACCAGAGACTTCGCCGTGCTCGATCTTGGAGACGCGCGCTTGTGATACGCCAAGGGCCGCGGCGAGTTCTGCCTGGGTAACCCCGGCCGTGGTGCGCATTTCGGCCAACTGGTGCCCGCGCACGTATGCCTCCCGCCCCTCGCGGGCTGCTGCCTTGCCGCGGGCCTGCTCGTCGGCAGTCCGCCGGTCAGCCGCCCTGCCCCTGGCCTTGACGTCGCTCCACTTGGAGTAGCTGTCATTCATGCTTGTCTGCTTCTTCCTCTGCTTCTAGCTCCGCCAGGTGCTCGGCAAATCGCTCGTCGGCTAGCGGGACGGCCTTGCGGTACCAGGCATCCCAGTTGCCGAACTTGTCGCCCGCGACCAGGAAGATCGCCTCACGCCTAGAGTCGAAAGCGAACAGCATCCGTATCTCGGTACTGCCGGCCGACGGTGGCCTCAGCTCTTTCATGTTGTGGTAACGGCTGCCCTTTACCCGGCCGGCCAGCGGCCGTCCAAGTGCTGGGCCTTCTTCCGCGAGCTGGTCGATAGCATCCTCGATGAGGTCGGCTGTCTCAGGGTCGCTCTCGCAGAGCGCCAGGTACCAGGCCTCGACCTCATGATGGAGCCGTAACTCCCATGCCACGCAGCTATTATAACTGATCGGTCATGTCCGGGTTGCCTGGACTGGATGCGGGCTTGGCCACGCCCGCCCTCATCGCCGTGATGCCGGGCTCGGTGCGCAGGGCGGGAGGATCCGCCGGGGGTCGGGGAAGCCGAGGCTGGTGTAGCCGGGAGCACGGCCAGCCAGGCTGGCAGCGAGCAC
>DASXIA010000353.1:0-7338 GCA_036488155.1 Streptosporangiaceae bacterium
ACACCGGCAAGGTCAGGACCAAGTCAAAGATCACGCTCCGGATCGTCAGCCTCACCGTGGCCGGCGTCAACGTTCCCGTCGGCAACTCCTGCGAGACCAAGAGTCCGGCCGTGGTGCGGCTGACCAGCCAGCCGGGATTCAACGTCCTTGGGGGCGGGACGGTCGCGGGCGGCTACACGATTCCGAAATTCTCCCACTGTGGTCTAGCCACGCCCCTGATCAATCTGACGATCCCTGGCGGCGGAAACACGATCACGCTCACGCTCGGCAAGGCGAAGCTCGGCTGATGGTCGCTAAGCGGATAGCAATGTCGACGCGGTGCGGCGCACTCGATGGCGCCGCACCGGCACAAGGCGGACGCCTTGACGGCCATTTTGGGTATGGATAACCTATTGCCCAATATGCGTAGCTTTCTGCTTCTTTCTGAAAGTCTGGTCAGCCTGTTCAGGTCGGCCAGGCGCCTGCCGTGACGCGGCAGATTTCCAGCCAGCAGATACCGGCAGGAACGCCGGGTGCCCCGCCTGTCAGGAGGTGAGATGGGTATCGAGGTCGTCGTCGACGGACTGACCAAGTCTTTCGGACGACATGCCGTCTGGAGCGACGTCTCGCTGTCACTCCCGGCCGGCGAGGTCAGCGTCATGCTCGGTCCGTCTGGCACCGGCAAGACCGTGTTCCTGAAGTCGCTGGTCGGTCTGGTCCGGCCCGACCGTGGCCGAGTGCTGGTCGATGGCATCGACACGGTCTCCTGCTCGGAGCGGCAGCTTTACCAGGTGCGCAAGCTCTTCGGGGTGATGTTCCAGGACGGCGCGCTGTTCGGGTCGCTCAACCTGTTCGACAACGTGGCCTTCCCGTTGCGGGAGCACACGAAGCTGACCGAGGCCGAGATCCGCCGTGTCGTACTCGAGAAGATGGACATGGTCGGGCTAGCCGACGCGGGCCATAAGTTTCCCGGCGAGATATCCGGCGGGATGCGCAAGCGGGCCGGGCTTGCCCGCGCGCTCGTACTCGACCCGCAGATCATCCTGTGTGACGAGCCGGACTCTGGCCTCGATCCGGTCCGGACCGCCTACCTGTCGCAGTTGCTGATCGACCTCAACGCGGAGATCGACGCGACGATGCTCATCGTCACGCACGACATCCAGATCGCCCGGACCGTGCCGGACAACATCGGCATGTTGTTCCGCGGCAACCTGGTCATGTTCGGGCCGCGGGAAGTACTGCTGACTAGCGATCATCCAGTCATCACGCAATTCGTCAACGGCCGCCGCGTCGGGCCTATCGGCATGTCGGAGGAGAAGGACGAAGCCACGCTGGCGCTGGAACTGCAGCAGGCGAACGGCGACGCCGATGCTGGGTTGCCGGCGCTCGTGCCGCAGCTCACCCCGACCCCTGGCCTGCCGGAGCGGCAGGCAGTGCGGCGCCGCACGGCACGAGTGCAGAGCATGCTCACAACGCTGCCCGCCTCGGCTCAGCAGGCAATACTCGCCAGCCTGCCCTCTGGCCAGAGCTACCAGCCTGGAGAAGGGGCGGCTCCATCGGGCGACACCTTCAGCGAGGCGCCAGGCGCGCGATTCGATCTGCTGCCGACCGAGGAATCCGAGGAGACCCTGGGGATCGACGAATCGGAGCCACCCGGCGAGACCGAGGAAACCTGGGAAAGGCCAGAACGCGAGGGCGGCTGGCCAGCCCACTGGCCGGGAGGTGGCCGATCATGACCGACCAGCACACCTACGTTCCCGGTGCCGGAGCGCTACGCCAGACCGGCAAGCTGTTCGCGCTCGCGGCCAGCGTGCTCTCGCTCAGCTTCCGGCGCCCGTTTCAGGTACGCGAACTCATCGAGCAGTTCTGGTTCATCGCCAGCGTGACGATCTTGCCGTCCATGCTCGTGTCGATCCCGTTCGGTGCCGTGATCACGCTCCAGGTCGGTTCCCTGACGCAGCAGCTCGGCGCCGAGTCCTTTACCGGCGCCGCGAGCGTACTGGCGGTGGTGCAGCAGGCCAGTCCGCTGATCGTGGCCCTGCTGATCGCCGGCGCTGGGGGCTCGGCGATCTGCGCCGACATCGGCGCCCGGACGATCAGGGAAGAGATGGACGCCATGGAGGTGATGGGCGTCTCCCCGATTCAGCGCCTGATCGTCCCGCGCGTGCTGGCAGCCTCCGGCGTCGCGGTGCTGCTGAATGGCCTTGTCTCCGTCGTCGGGGTCCTCGGCGGCTACGTCTTCTTCGTCTACCTCCAGCACGGGACGCCCGGTTCGTTCCTGGCCAGCTTCTCCTCGCTCGCCCAGCTTCCCGACCTGTACATCAGCGAGATCAAAGCGCTGATCTTCGGGTTCATAGCCGCGACCGTGGCGGCGCACCGCGGGCTCAACCCGCGACCCGGTCCCAAGGGCGTCGGTGACGCGGTCAACCAGTCCGTGGTTATCGCGTTCCTGCTCCTGTTTTTCGTCAACCTGGTGCTGACCGCGATCTACCTGAAGATCGTGCCGCCGAAGGGAGGATGAGCCGATGACGACCACCGGACAGCCGCCCACGATCGGCCAGCCGCCGGTTGCCGGAACTACGCCGGCCGAGCCAGAGCCGTCCAGTAGCGGTACGCGGACCGGCGCGCAGCTCGATCGCTGGCTGTCCTGGCTAGACCTGCTCGGCGACCAGCTCGCGTTTTACGCCAGGGCCCTGGCCTGGACGCCGCGCGCTATACGGCGGTACTTCCGCGAGATCCTGCGCTTGCTCGCTGAGGTGACGTTCGGCAGTGGCGCCCTTGCCCTCATCGGCGGCACGGTCGGCGTCATGGTCGGCATGACGCTGTTCACCGGTACAGTCGTCGGCCTGCAAGGGTACGCCGCACTGAACCAGATCGGCGCATCCGCGTTCTCCGGATTCGTCTCGGCATACTTCAATACCCGCGAGATCGCGCCGCTCGTCGCCGGACTCGCGTTGTCAGCCACGGTGGGGGCAGGCTTCACTGCCCAGCTCGGCTCCATGCGGATCAACGAAGAGGTGGACGCGCTCGAAGGGATGGGCGTGCCCAGCCTGCCCTACTTGGTCACCACCCGTATCGTGGCCGGAGCGATCGCGGTCATCCCGCTGTACGCGCTCGGCCTGGTCAGCTCCTACCTCGGCTCGGAACTCGTTACGGTCTATTTCGAAGGCCAGTCCCGCGGCACCTATCAGCACTACTTCGGGCAGTTCCTGTCGCCGGTGGACGTGCTGTGGTCCTTCGTCAAAGTGCTGATCTTCAGCGTCGTAGTCATCCTGGTGCACTGCTATTACGGCTACCGCGCCAAAGGCGGCCCGGCCGGCGTCGGGGTCGCGGTCGGCCGGGCGGTACGGACCGCGATCGTGATGATCAACATCATCGATTTCTTCATGAGCCTGGCTATCTGGGGTGCCACCACGACGGTGCGGGTAGCGGGATGACCCTCGCCCGTACGAAGGCGCGCCGCCGGCTGGGCGGGGTGGCGTTCCTGCTCGTGCTGGCCCTGCTGGTGTGGCTGTCGGTAGCCCTCTACCAGAAGAAGTTCTCTCCGGTCGCCATGGTCACGCTCTACACCAGCAGCGCGGGAAACGAGATGCACCCCGGCGCCCAGGTGATGGTACGCGGCGTGCAAGTCGGCGAGGTTCGGCAGATCACCGCCCAGGGTGCCGGGGCGCGGCTTGAACTCGCCATCGATCCAGGCCAGCTGCCGATGCTGCCCGCCAACGTCTCGGCGCAGATGCTGCCGACGACCTTGTTCGGCGAGCGTTACGTGGACCTGATCGTGCCCTCGAGGCCGGCCGCTGCGCGGCTGACCAGCGGGAGTGTAATCCAGCTGGACCGGTCCGCCGACGCCATCGAACTTGACCAGGTGCTCAATAACCTGCTACCGATGCTCGCCGCAACTCAGCCGGACAAGCTGTCGCTGGCGCTGACCGCGATCGCGCAGGGGCTGAACGGCCAGGGCCAGGCACTCGGCCAGGCTCTCGTGACGCTCAACTCCTACCTGGAGAAGCTGAACCCGCAGCTGCCGCAAATCGATACTGACATCACGAAACTGGCTGCCCTCGCCAGGACCTATAACCGCGCAGCCCCGGACATCGTGCAGGCACTCAACGACTTCGGCGTCACCGGCCGGACGCTAGCGAACCAGCGCGTGAACTTCGACGCGTTGCTGGCCAACCTCACCACCTCGTCCGACGACCTGACCGCCTTCCTGGATGCGAACTCCGCGAATGCGATCACGCTGTCCGCCGACAGCCTGCCCACGCTGCACATCCTGGCCCGGTACGCGCCGGAGTTCCCGTGCGTGCTGCAGCAACTGGCGGACTTCGTGCCCGCGATGAACAAGGCCCTCGGCGCGGGCAGCAACCAGGCGGGACTGCACGTGAAGGTGGTCATCGAGCCGACGCCGTCATCAGGCCCGTACAAGCCGAACGTCGACACCCCGGTATACGGCGACAACCTCGGACCGCGCTGCTACTCCGTCCCGTTCACCGGCGTCCATCTCAACGACGGGGTGCGCCAGTCGTCACCCGGCAAGTCAAGCACGGGTAAGTCAAGCACGGGCAAGGTCAGGAAGGCTGCCACCGTCACAGCCAGCCTGACCGGCACCGGGCCGGCCGGGCTGGCGGGCTCCCCCGGCGAGGCCGCGCTCGTCAGGGAACTGGACGCGCTGGCTCTCGGCCGCCCGACCGCGTCGACCCCGGAATGGGCAAGCCTGCTGACGGCCCCGCTCTATCGCGGCACTACGGTGCGGGTCGGGTGAGCGCATGAAGCGCAAGGGCATCGGCGCGCCGCTGATCAAATCGGCCATCTTCGTCGTCATCACGGTGACAATCACCGCGCTGCTCGCACTGTCCATCGTCTCCGCGGGAGTGTCCGGCACGACCAGCTACCGTGCCGTGTTCGCCGACGTGACCGGCCTGACGGTAGGCAGCGACGTGGACATCGCGGGGGTGCGGGTTGGCCAGGTCACCTCGCTCAGCGTCTATCACCGCCAGCTCGCGCTCGTCGGGTTCAACGTGCAGGCGGACAGGCCGCTGCCGGCCTCGGTGACCGCGACGATCCGCTACCTCAACCTGGTCGGGCAGCGCTACATCGAACTCGGTCAGGGCACCGGGCCGGCGGACCGGACACTCGCGCCCGGCGGCACTATCCCGCTGCCGCAGACCAGGCCCGCGCTCAACCTCACGGTGCTGTTCAACGGCTTCCAGCCGCTGTTCCAGGCGCTGTCGCCGGGGGATGTCAACCGGCTGTCCAGCAACATCATTGAGGTATTCCAGGGCGAGAGCCCCAACATCACGGCGCTGGTCACCGCCATTGGCTCCCTCACGTCCTCGCTAGCCACCAGAGACCAGGTCATCGAACAGGTCATCGGCAACCTCAACTCGGTGGTCACGACGGTCAGCGCGCGGAACAGCGAGCTGAGGGGTCTGATCACCTCGCTGCAGGAACTTGTCTCCGGGCTTGCCGCCAACCGGCAGCCGATCGGCCAGGCGATCTCCGCGATCGGCAGCCTGACCAGCGCCACCGCCGGGTTGCTCCAGGTTGCCAGGCCGCCGCTGAAGAACGACATCACCCAGTTGCAGCGCCTGTCCAGTAACCTCGCCGACAACTCCGGCGTGGTGAACACGTTCCTGCAGGACCTGCCGGTCAAGATGGCCGATATCGCGCGGATGGCCTCCTACGGGTCCTGGCTCAACTTCTTCCTCTGCGATGCCACGGTCAACGGCGTGCACCTCGCCGGCCGTGCGGGTACGAAGCCGGGCGTTCCGCTGACAGCAGCAAGGTGCCTGTCGTGACGCGCCTTGCCATCAAGCCGATCAAGCCGATCAGGGAGCGCAACCCGATCGCAGTGGCGGTCGCCGGGCTGGCCATCCTCGCGGCGATCGCGCTGCTCGTCTATTTCTCCGGCCGCCTGCCGATCATCGGCGGCGGCACCGGGTACACCGCCCTGTTCGCCGAAGCGGCCGGCTTGCAGCCAGGCAACGAGGTCAGGGTCGCCGGGGTCACTGTCGGCTCGGTAACCGGAGTTTCGCTCGACGGTAACAAGGTCGCGGTCACGTTCGACGTCAAGAACGGCTGGGTCGGCGACCGCACCACCGCGGCGATCGACATCAAGACACTGCTCGGCGACAAGTACCTGGCAATCGACCCGAAGGGCAACGCCCCGCAGAACCCGGCGCAGCCGATCCCGCTGTCCCGCACGACCTCGCCATACGACGTGACGCAGGCCTTCAGCGGACTCGGCCAGCAGATCAGCCAGATCAACACTGCTCAGCTGGCGCAGAGCCTGCAGACGCTGTCCGACGCGTTCGCCACCACGCCGCCTTACGTCCGAAAGGCCCTGCGCGGCCTGGCCTCCTTGTCTGCCAGCGTCGCCTCCCGGCAGGCCGAGGTCACCAGCCTGCTGGCCGGGGCGAAGCAGGTGACCGGCACGCTGGCCAGCGAGGACACCAGGTTCGCCGCGCTGCTCGGCAACGGCAATCTGCTGCTAGCCGAATTGCGGCAACGGCAGGACGCCATCGCCGCGATGCTGACTGACACCCGCAAGCTAGCCGCGCAGGTCTCCGGGCTGGTGAACGACGACCAGGCCCAGCTCGCCCCGGCCCTGCAGGCTCTCAACAAGGTAACCAGCGTCCTGGAGAGCAATCAGGCCAACCTCAGGCGGGCGCTCGCCCTGGCGGGCCCCTACTACCGTCTGCTTGGCAACGCTGTGGGCAACGGGCGGTGGTTCGACGTCTACCTCTGCGGCCTGATCACGCACACTGACGCGCCGCACAATACGCCCGCGTCCGGCTGCCAGCCGCCGAAACCATGAGCCGAGGAACTAGGGCGATGCTGACGTGGAAAGCGGAGGACGTGGCTGAAGGGCGGCGGCGACGGCAGCGGCCTGCGAGCATGCCTGGGTCACCCGCCCGGCGGGCACTGTCCCGGCTGGTCCGGACCAAGCGGGACCGATGGCTGCTCGGTACAGGCGCCGTGTTCGTGGTCGCCGCGCTGGTGGTCAGCAGCGTGCTGGTCTACCAGTCCCTGCATCCTGCCAAGCAGGTCACCGCCTATTTCGCCGAGACGATCGGCGTCTACCCGCAGTCCACGGTGCGAGTGCTCGGCGTGCCAGTCGGCACGGTCGACTCGGTACAACCGGACGGCAGCAGCGTCAAGGTCACCATGACGATCAACTCGGGGGTCAAGATCCCGGCCGGCGTGGATGCTGTCGTACTGGCGCCAAGCGTGGTTTCTGACCGCTACATCCAGCTCACTCCCGCCTATACCAGCGGGCCGCTGCTGGCCAGCGGAGCCGTGATCCCGGCGAGCCGGACCATAGTGCCGGTGGAAGTCGACCAGGTCTACGCCAGCCTG
>DASXIA010000167.1:0-16625 GCA_036488155.1 Streptosporangiaceae bacterium
GGCCATCCCGGTCTCGTCCTCCAAGCTGAGGAAGACCACGCCACGCGCAGTCCCTGGCTGCTGACGGTGCGTGACCAGTCCGCCAACGAGCACATTCCGCCCATTCTCCGCCCCCGTCAGGCGGGCAGCGGGCAGGACGCCCCGCTCATCGAGCATGGTCCTGATGTGCTCGATCGGGTGCGTGCCGTAGGTCCCGGTCGCCCACAGGTCGGCGAAGGTCTCCTCGGCTGCCGTCATCGCCGGCAACGGCGGTGCGGTCATGCCCAGCGTGGTGCCAGGCAACTGATCCGCCCGGATGGTCGCCGCGGCGCCCGCCGCCCACAGTGCCTCCCGCCTGCTCACGCCGAAGCAGCCGAACGCGCCGCCCAAGGCCAGAGCCTCCAGCGCGGCGACCGGCACAGTGGTACGCCGGGCAAAATCCTCCAGGTCCGCATACGGCTGGCCGGCCACGATCTCCTCGGCCGCCCTGGTGCCCAGGTTGCGGACTTCGGACAGCCCGAGCCTGATCACTGGCTGACCCGCGGCCGGCAGTCCCCCGGCGGGCGGATCAGCGGTAAAAGCCCCGTTCCCGGCCTCCTCGTTCTTCTCCAGGGTCGCCAGCACTCCACTGGCATTCACGTCCACGCCGCGGACCGTGACGCCGTGCCGGCGCACGTCGCTGATGAGGCTGGCGGGCGCATAGAAGCCCATCGGCTGGGCACGTAGCAGCGCGGCGGTGAACGCGGCCGGGTAGTAGCACTTCAGCCACGCGCTGGCGTACACCAGGTAGGCGAAGCTGATCGCGTGCGACTCGGGGAATCCGTAGCTGGAGAACGCCAGGATCTTGACGTAGATGTCCTCCGCGACCTCGAGCGAGATGCCGCGCTCGGCCATGCCGGCCAGCATCCGCTCGCGCAGTTCCTCGATCCGCTCCGGCGCGCGCTTAGAGCTCATTGCCTGGCGCAGCCGGTCGGCCTCGGTCGGGCTGAACCCGGCGCAGTCGATGGCGATCTGCATCATCTGCTCCTGGAACAGCGGGACGCCGAGCGTCTTGCCGAGCGCGTGCTCCATCAGCGGGTGCGGCAAGTCCGGCTGCTCGTCGCCGTGCCGCCGGCGCATGTACGGGTGCACCGAGCCGCCCTGGATCGGACCGGGCCGGATCAGCGCCACCTCTACGACCAGGTCGTAGAACTTCTCCGGGCGCAGCCGCGGCAGTGTCGCCATCTGGGCCCGTGACTCGACCTGGAACACCCCGACGGTGTCAGCCTTCTGCAGCATCGCGTAAACGCCAGGGTCCTCCTGCGGGATCGAGGCCAGCGTCCAGCGGATTCCGTGCGAGCTTTCGACGAGCTCGAAACAGTCTCGCAAGGCGGTCAGCATGCCGAGGCCGAGCAGGTCGAACTTGACCAGCCCGGCGTACGCGCAGTCGTCCTTGTCCCACTGCAGCACGCTGCGTTCCGGCATCCGCGCCCACTCCACCGGGCACACCTCCCCCACCGGCCGGTCGCAGATCACCATCCCGCCGGAGTGAATGCCGAGGTGCCGCGGCAACCGCTGCATCCGGCCTGCCAGTTCCACGACCGCATCGGGAACGCCCGCGTCCGGGGGGACTGGCTGCCCTGGCCCGTACTGCCGCGGGCCGACCTGCCGGGACCACTCGTTCTGCTGCTCTGGCTCGTAACCAAGTGCGCGCCCCGCGTCCCTGATGGCCATCCGCGGCCGGTAGCTGATCACGTTCGCGACCTGCGCGGCGTTCTGGCGGCCGTACTTGGAGTAGACGTGCTGAATGACTTCCTCGCGGCGCCGGTGCTCGATGTCCAGGTCGATGTCCGGCGGCCCGTCCCGGCCCTCGGACAGGAACCGCTCGAACAGCAGCCCGTGCCGCACCGGATCGACGCTGGTGATCCCGAGGGCGTAGCAGACCGCCGAGTTGGCCGCCGAGCCGCGGCCCTGGCACAAGATGCCGTTGTCCTCGCAGAACTTCACGATCTCGTGCACGATCAGGAAGTAGCCGGGGAAGCCCAGCTGCTCGATGACGCTCAGCTCCCGGGTGATCTGCGCGTAGGCGCCGTCGACGCGCTCCGCCTCCGGGGTGCCGTACCGGCCGGGCGCCTTCCGGGCGACCAGTTCACGCAGCCAGCTGGCCTCGGTGTGGCCCTCCGGGACTCCGAAATCCGGCAGTCTCGGCGCGATGACGTGGAAGTCGAACGCGCAGTCGGCGGCTAGCTCCACCGTCCGCTCTGCCACGCCGGGGTAACGGTCCAGCCGGGCGGCCATCTCCGCGGCCGAACGCAGGTAACCGCCGCCGGACGCGGCCAGCCAGCCGTCCATCTCATCCAGGCTGAACTTGGCCCGGATGGCGGCAAGCGCCTGCGCCAGTCTCGCGTCCTGAGGGGCGGCGTAGTGCACGTTCCCGGTGGCAATGGTGTCCAGGCCGGCAGCTTCCGCCAGCGCCGCCAGCGCGTCGTTGCGCTCGTCGTCAGCTGGCTGATTGCCTACCGTGAGCTCGACCTTGACGTTCTCCCGGCCGAACGCGTCGATCAGCCTGGCCAGCTCGCGCGCGGCCGCATCAGGGCCTTGCGCCGCCAGCGCCGCCGGGACCGCGCCCTTGCGGCAACCGGTAAGGATCACCCAGTGCCCGTCGTGCGCGCTGGCGAGCGCGGGCTCGTCGTAGATCGGCAGGCCCTTCTCCCCGCCGGCTAGCTGCGCGGCGCTGATGACCCGGCAGAGCCGCCGGTACCCCTCCGGGTCACGAGCGAGGATGAGAAGGTGCCGTCCCACCGGATCGGGAACGCCCGCCCGAGGCGTCCCGGCAGGCCAGGTCCCGGCAGGCCAGGTCCCGGCAGCCTGGGCGCCGGTGCGATAGGCCCCCTGGATCCGGGCGGCACCGCGAGCAGTTGAGCGGCGGCCGGGCGCTGGCCGGCGGGCCAGATCCAGGCTGAGCTCGGCGCCGAACACGGTGCCGAGCCTGATGCCGCCGTCCCGTAGCCGCGCCGCCGCCTGGGCGAACTGCGGTACCCCGTACATGCCGTCGTGATCGGTGATAGCTAGCGCGGACAGGCCGCGCGCCGCAGCCTCGCACACCAGGTCAGCTGGGCTCGACGCCCCGTCAAGGAAGCTGTAGGAGGAGTGGCAGTGCAGCTCCGCTCCGGCAAGCTCCTGGCCGGCCTCCCTGTCAGCCGGGGACTGCGGCCCGACTGGCAAGCGGGTCACCGGCTGGAGCGGCACCTCGCGCCCAGCAGCCTCCCGGCTCGCCCCGCGATCGCCGGCGGGACCATGCTCCCGGTCCCCCGCGGGCTCCCGGTCCCCGGCCGGCGCCTGGCCTTTCGGCGTCTTGTCCCCCGCCGGCGGGGCCTGGCCAGTGCCCTTGCCCCAGGACAGGCGGCGCTCGAACTCCCGCCACGGCACTGGCGGGTTATCCCAGCCCATGCCTCTGCCCTCCGTACTCCGGGCCAATCAAGTGCTCTCGGCCACTCCAACCTACTCGATTATCGTAACGATGGGCTCTGACAGTCCGGCTTCTAGCTCGAATTTAAATTCGATCACTCTCCCAAGTAGTACCACGCATGCTCGTCTAGAGCTCGCGCAAGACTGTCAGCGGAGGGCGGCGGGCGGACCGTATCGCGGTGAGCGCGGCGATGACCAGGCCGAGGATCGCGAGTCCGGCGACCACGCCAATGTAGGCCCACGGCACTGACAAGTGCGCCGGCGGCGGATCAAAGACTCCGCTAAGCACCTTCACCAGCATCTGTGACAGGAGCCAGCCGGCGGCGGCGCCGAGCACGGCGCCGGTGACGCCGGTGACGAGCACCTCGCACCAGACAAAGCCGCCGAGCTGGCGCGGATGCGCGCCGAGCACGCGGGCGAGCGCGAAGGTGCGGCGGCGTTCGACGAATCCCAGGGTTAGCAGCAGTGCCGTCGCGCTCATCGCGAGCGCGACCGCGAACGCGAGCTCGACCTTGGTCAGCCCGGACAGGTCCACGGCGGTCAGCGTGGAGGCCACGACCCGCCGCGACGTTACGATGTCGGTGATGCCGACTGTCGGCCCAAGCGCCGCGCGCAGCCGGGACGCCACCACGGGCGGCGCAGTGCCGTCGGTGTTGACGAGGAACTCGCCGACCGACGAGTCGCCGGTCCGCGCCGCGACATACGAGGCATTCGCGACGAAAAAGCTGTCGCGCGGAGCGGTGGGGAACTCGCTCACGATGCCGACATAATGGAACGGCACCGTGATGAGCTGGCCGCTGCGCGCGTCCTGCAGCCGCAGCCGCAGCAGGTCGCCCGGGTTCAACTGGAAGTCACGTACCGTTTCCGCGCTGACCAGGATGTTATCCGGCCGCTTGGCGAGCAGCGACATGAGCTGGCGGGCCGAGCCACCGTGGAAGTAGGCGTCCTGGAGCCGGGTGGCGTCCGTGACCGTGGACGGGCGCACGCCGTACAAGTCCTGGAGGTCGGCGCCAACGTAGGCGAAACGGTGCTGCAGGGGTTCCACCGAGCTGACGCCCGGGACACGGGCGATCGCTTGTGCTGTCGAAGGTGGCGCCTGCGCCCCGGGTGATTCGGTGACCGTCACGTCGGCGCCGTTGGTCAGCAGCGCGTCGACCCGGGCCTGGGCGCGGTACGTGGTATCGAAGATCGACGTGGAGGCAGCGAAGACGACCGCGAGCGCGAGCAGCGTTGCTGTCCTGGTGATTATCCGGCGCTGCCGCGACATGCTGGCGGCGACCGTTCCGGACAGGCTTCCGGCTAGCGGCCTGCTGATCCTCGCCAGCAGCGGCCGGCCCCGGCTGAGCAGCAGGTCGGTCACACGCCAGGACAGCAGCGCCGCACCAGCCCAGAACAGCGCGGGGCCAGCGAAAGCCCAGTAGTTGACGGAGAGCGTGGGCAGGCCCTCCGGGACCAGGACCAGCTGATAGCCACCCCTTGACGTGGCGTAGAAGACGGCGGCGGAGCCGAGCAGTAGCCAGAAGTCGACGCCGTACCTGATCCACCACACCTGGCGCGGTCGCCCTAGCACCCGCCGAGCGCCGGTCACTGTGGTTGCCCGCTGATCACGCCACGCCGGGAACAGCACGGCGGCCGTCGCGATCAGCAGACCCCCGGCCGCGGCGCTGACCGCCCACACCGCCGCCGCGCCCGGGCCCGCGCCGAAGCTTGGTGATCCGAACGCCGCCTTGCCAATGGCGGCGGCCAGACCGAGCCCGGCAATGGAGCCAGCGAGCCCGGCAAGGAGCGCCTCGGTAGCCGCCAAGCGGAGCACCTGGCGAGCGGTGGCGCCGCGGGCGCGCAGCAGCGCCTGTTCCCGGCGCCTGCGGTCAGATCCCGAGCCCGCGATCATGACGGTGAGCACCCCAGCGAGCACGGCACCGGGCACGCCGAGGAAGAGGAAGAGCATCTGGGCATACAGTGCGTCCTCGCGTGCGGCGCCGAGAGCGGCTCCGAGGTTGTTGCCCACCAGGCCGGCGCCGGCCAGTCGCGCTTCAGCGTTGCTGGCCGCGGCAGTCACCGTGGTATACGCCGCCGCCGGATCCGACGGCAGGTTGTGTGCGAGCCGAACGTGAAACTGCGTCTTAACCTGGTCGGGATGCCGGGCGGCCAGCGGATCGAAGGCCTGGTGCCACTGCGCGCTCGGCAGGAGCAGCACGTTGTCCGGCGGCGCCTGCGGCTGCGCTCCGGGGACGGCGCCGACCTTCTGGAAGACCGAGTCCGCCTGCGGCAGGTCGACGATGGCGCTCACCCGTACCTGCACCGGATTCAGGCCCGGCCGGGCGATGCTCACCAGGTCACCGACGGCGGCATGCAGGTTGGCGGCGGTCTGCTGGGCGATGAGAACACCCTTCCCGGAGCCGTCCAGATAGCGCAATTCGCCAGGGAATGTGGTCTGGTAACCGGGCGGCAGACCGAGGACCATCCCAGCGCCGGTGGTGAGCGTAGTGGCGCCGTGAGTAGCCGTGAGACCTGGTGTAGCGGCGTAGCCCACGGGCAGCGCCGCGGCCACCGGGGATCTCGATCGCAGCCCGGCAAGCACGGCGGCGGGGTTCGCTCCTGGTTGCACCTCGACCTGCCAGTCCACGGCGACCTGCTGAATGGCGCGCTGCGTCATCGTCGCCTTGGACGCCTCGAGAAAGCTGCCGAGCGCTGCCAGCAGCGCCACTGCGAAGGTGATCCCTAGCGCGGCGGCAGCCAGCCGGCCGCCGCGCCGGCCGAGCAGGCCACGTAGCCAGATCAGGGTCAGCACTGCTTCTCGTCCTCCGTGATCATGCTGCCGTCGGCCATCTGCCAGCGAACCGGAAGCTGACTGGCGAGGGCCAGGTCATGAGTTGCCAGCACAAGCGCGGCGCCGAGCTGGGTTGACGCTTGCAACAGCAACGCCGCGACTTCGGCGGCGTGCGCGGAGTCGAGCTGGCCGGTCGGCTCATCGGCGAGAATCACCCGCGGCCGGGCGGCCAGCGCCCGGGCCACCGCGACCCGCTGAGCCTGGCCTCCTGATAGTTCCTCGGGGAGCCTTGACCCCAGTTCTGCAAGCCCCACGTCACGCAACGCCGCCTGGGCCCGCTCACTGGCCTGGTTCTCGTCAACTCCGGCAAGGAGCAATGGGAGGGAGACGTTCTCGGTGACGTCGAGCGGCGGCAGCAGGCTCGGTCCCTGGAACACCATGCCGACGACGCCAGGCCGACCGAACGGGGAGCCGTCAAGACCTGGCCACGCGATCGTGCCGCTGGTGGGGGTGTCCAACCCCGCCAGCAGGTGCAGAAGTGTGGATTTCCCCGACCCGGATGGCCCTGTGAGCGCGACTTGCATGCCTGCCGTCAGCGTGCAGCTGGCCTCGCGCACCGCGGTTACGGCCGCGGCCCCCGAACCGTGGGTACGGGTGACGTCAGTGCAGCGGACCAGCTCAAGGGTGTCTGAACGTGTCGTCATGCCTCTACCTGCCCGTCTCTGATTCGGATGACCTGATCTGCCATCGCAGTCACCGCGACAGAGTGCGATGCGATGACGACTGCGGCACCGCGGTCAGCCTGGTCGCGGATGAGCTGCAACACGGCCCTCTCGGTCTGCCCGTCGAGTTCCCCGGTGGGCTCGTCCGCGATGAGCACGTCGGGGTTGTTGGCAAGCGCGACGGCGATACCGGCCCGCACCGCCTCGCCGCCGGACAGCTCGCCAGGCCGGGCGCCACTGCGCCGGGTCAGGCCGACGGCTTCGATCAGGGCTTCCGCGCGACAACGGTCGCGGCGCCCGGCGATACGCTGGGCGAGTTCGACGTTGCGCCGCACCGTCAGGTGGTCGAGCAGGTTGGCGGTCTGGAACAGGGTGCCGATGTGCCGGGCGCGCAGCGCCGAGCGCTCGTGCTCGGGACGATGGCTGATCCTGGCTTCGTGAACGTGGACGCTGCCGCCGTCAGGCTCGTCCAGGCCCGCCAGGCAGGCGAGAAGCGTCGACTTGCCGGATCCCGACGGGCCGGAGACAGCCAGCAGCTGCCCGGCGGGCACCGCGAGCGAAACGCCGCGGAGGGCAAGCGTCTCTTCCTCGCCGACCCGGTAGAAGCGGTAGAGATCGCGGGCGCGGAGCACGCTCACCGTAGCCACCGGAACGAGTCGGTGACCGTGCGCCACGGGTCAACGTTGTCGGCCCCTGCGGGTCCGGACAACGTCACGATCGCCTCGGTGCCGTTCCGGTAGAACTCATAGCGTTCGACAGCGTCCTTGTACACCTTCCCGGTCACCGGGTCGGGCTTGCTGTCGGCCGAATAGCGGATCAGGATCGCCGAGCCGGCGGACCGGCTCACAGTGCTGATGCCGGTCAGCGCGAAATGCTGCGCCGAGCCCCGGATCTGCGGCACCTCCGTGGCTCGGGCCGAGGCGACCGTCGGTGCCGCCGCGCGAACCGTGGTGATAGCGATGTTGTTGAGCTTGTCGGTGAATGAAACCGCGCCCGAGGTCTCGGTACGGGCCCAGCCTTCCGGCACCTTCACCTGGTACCGGCCAGAAGTTGGCCGATATATCACGTAAACAGTGCTATCCGGAATGTCGCCCGGGGGCGGTGACTCCGTCCCGGCCGCGGCGACGGTAGGCGCGCTCGCTGCGCCGGAAGCCGGCACGCTCGCGGCCCGCGACTGCTGCGGCGCGGCCGCGCTTCCCTGGCCGCTACTTGCGCACCCGACGGCCATCAGGCCCATCACACTGAGGAGGAGAGCGGGCACGAGGCGGCGCTTGGCCATGCCCGCGGCACTAGCGTTTTCCATGCCAGGGACGCTACAAAGAGGCTGGTAAGCGCCGCCGCTGCGTGAGGTGAAATACCTTTTACCTCATGACCCGTGACCGCAGCGCCGCGCCGCTGCGCCGTCGTGTCCTGGTATCGATCCTGGCGGTGACCACCCTGGCGGTGGTTCTGTTCGCGCTGCCGCTCGGCATCGCGGTGCAGCGGCTGTACCGCACAGAGACGGTGACGGCACTGCAGCAGGAAGCGACACGGGTGGCCGCCGTAGTGCCCGACGGCATCCCGGGCGTGCACGTGAGGCTACCGCGCGGGGCTTCTTCGCAGGCGAGCGTCGTCGGTGTTTACGACACTGCCGGCCAGCGGGTGGCCGGCTCGGGGCCCAGCCGGTCTGTGCTGGCGGCCGGCGGCGGGAAGTCCCAGGTACGCACCGCGATGGAAGGTGTGGACCTAGCGGTCGTGGCTCCGATTCCTTCTGACCAGAAGGCCGCCGGGACGGTCCGGGCCGCGATCTCGTACAGCAGCGTCACGGCGCGGGTGTACCAGGCTTGGGCGGCGATGGCGCTCTTCGCGCTTGCCGCATTGGCTCTCGCCGCCGTGGTTGCCCGCCGGCAGGCGGTGCGGCTTGCAGCACCTCTTGAGCGCCTGACCATCGCCGCGCGAGCGCTCGGTGACGGAGACTTCACGATCCGGGCAGAGCATTCGGGCGTCCGCGAAGCTGACAGCGCAAGCCAGGCATTGCAGGACACTGCGACTCATCTCGGCGGGCTCATCGAGCGCCAGCGGGCATTCAGCTCCGATGTCTCGCACCAACTCCGCACGCCGATCACCGCGCTTATGGTCGGCCTCGAGTCCGCACTCGAGCGCCCCGGCGCTGATCCGCGGTCGGCGTTGCGAGACGCCCTCGCCCGCAGCGAGCATATGTCCACAATTGTCGAGGATCTCGTCAGCCTGGCCAGGCAGCCTGGCTTCGTCGCCATCCCGGTGGACACGGGCGCGCTGTTTGAGGACATCCGCGCCCAGTGGGACGCGCCGCTCGCCAGCCGCGGCCGTCGGCTTGCTGCCGTGGCGGCCGCGCCGCGCCCGCCACGGTGCCTGGCGCCCGCGGCTGCGGTACGGCAGATCCTGGACGTCTTGATCAGCAACGCGCTCTGGCACGGCGACGGTACCGTCACCATCGAGGCGTGCGAGGCTGGCCCAGTCGTGGTCATTGACGTATCAGACGAGGGACCAGGCTTGCCCGACGGACTTCCTGCCGGCCTGGCGGAACGGGCTGACGGCCACGGGCGCGGCCTTCCACTGGCACAATCCCTCGCGACTGCCGCAGGCGGCCGCCTGGACCTGCGCCGTGCCGCTCCATGCCCGGTCTTCAGGCTGTCACTGCCCAGCGCGGCCAGCCATCAGACCGCAACTCAGGATGCCGCCTGGACCTCAAAGCGATAGCCGCGGCCCCGCACCGTGGTGATAACGGCCGCGGGTTCGCCGCCAAGCGTCAGCTTGCGGCGCAGCGACGAGACGTGGACATCCAAGGTCTTCGTGGGGCCGAACCAGTTCTCATCCCACACGCTCGCCATGAGCTCGTGCCGGGTCATGACCCTGCCAGCGCCGGCGGTCAGGACCGCGAGCAGATCGAACTCCTTCGGCCGCAACGCCATCTCAGCCGAGCCCAGGTACGCCCGCCGGGCCAGCAGATCCAGCCGCAACCGCCCGGCTTCGATCGACGTCTGCTCCCCCGGCTCCGGCCTGCGGCGCAGATGTGCCCGCAGCCGGGCCATGAGCTCTGTCAGCCGGAATGGCTTGGTCAGGTAGTCATCAGCACCCGCGTCCAGGGCTACCACCACATCGAGCTCACCGGTCCGCGCCGTCAGCACAACGATGACTGCATCAGGCACCGCCGCTCGCAGCCGACGGCACAGCCCCACCCCGTCAGTGTCCGGCAGCCCGAGGTCAAGCAGCACCAGATCCGGCCGCTCCGACGCCGCCGCCGCAAGCGCCTCGCCGCCGCTGCGGGCCAGGCGAGCGCAGTACCCGTGGCTATTGAGCGCCTCGGCGAGTTCGGTGCCGATATCCTCGTCGTCCTCGACAAGCAGGATGCGCGAGCCGTTCACGAAGCTGATCCTAAGCGGCCCGTCCCGCTTGTCTGACCAGGCCATCTAACGGCAGGGGTTTGCCTTGTGCGCCTCCCGCTGTCGCGACGACCGGTCAGCCCAACCTCACTTGACCGGTCTCCTCCGCGGACCGGTCAGCCCGCGGATTGCGACCCGACCAGCCGGCTTACCGCGCCAGCGCGAAGATGGCGTTCGACTCGTCGCTGGTGAGCTCCACCGACGCTGCCGCCACATTCGCAGCGACGTGATCCGCCGAGCCCGAGCCGGGAATCGGCAGTATCTGCGGCGATCTGGCCAGCAGCCAGGCAAGCGCGACCTGACGGGTGCTCACGCCGAGCCGGCGCCCCGCGGTGACGACAGGGATCAGCTCGTCGGCCTCCTGGATCGGCGCCCACGGCAGGAACACGATCCCCTCGGAGTCGCACAGGTCAACCATCGACTCCGATGTCCGGTCGTTCAGGTTGTAGCGGTTCTGCACTGAAACGACCGGGGTCAGCTTCTGCGCATCCCGGAGCTGATCTTCAGACACGTTCGACACGCCGATATGGCGGACCTTGCCTTCCTCCTTGAGCTCCACCAGGACCCCGATGGACTCGGCAAGCGGCACCTTCGAGTCAGGCCGGTGGAACTGGTACAGCGGGATCTGGTCGAGCTTGAGCCTGCGCAGGCTTCCCTCGCACGCCTCCCGCAGATGCTCCGGCCGCCCGTCGGGCTCCCAGCGCCCGGGACCCGGCCGGAGCAGGCCGCCCTTGGTCGCGATCACGAGGTCGTCAGGATACGGATACAGCGTCTCGGCGATCAGTTCCTCGCTGACGTTCGGGCCGTAAGAGTCGGCAGTATCGATGAAGTTCACGCCCAGCTCGACCGCCTGCCGCAGGGCCGCCTTTGCCCTCTCCCGGTCCGGCGGCGGTCCCCAGATGCCCTCGCCCGTGATGCGCATGGCACCGAAACCCATCCGGTTGACCGTGAGGTCGCCGCCGAGGTCGATCGTGCCTGCTGCTGCTGCGTTCTTGCTCATGGAACCCTCTCTGCATGAAGACTGAGGATCAGAAAGCCAGGCCGGCTGCGCGGCGATCCCGACAGCGCGGGCGTCCCTGACGCGCTACATGGCGGGGCCGAGGGCCAGGACGGGGCTAGTCGCGAGCCGCTGAGTCCACCCTAGATCACCTGCCCGCCGTGCCTATCGGGCAGCACCGGCGCCGTAGTGCTCGTTCCCTGATTTTGTGCGGGAACGTGGCTGCCTACCCTCCCGGCACGACCGTGACCCCCGGCCACCTGGCCCGAACACGTTGCCTCGCCAGCCGCGCCCGCGAGATCGCGGGCGTCACCCGGACCGGGTTGACCCGCCATACTCCGCCGAGCAGATCGGCCAGTCCGTGCGGCGCGCAGACCTCGACTGCGCCTCGCCCCGGCCTGATGCCCACGCAGGTAGCTGTCTCCGGCCACGTTGCGATGGCGTCGTGCACGCAGCTGAACGACTCGACCGGGGCGCCGCCGAAGTATTCGTGATACCACGTGTGCACGCCCGCCTGGTTGGTCGCCTCCCACGGCAGGTCGGCCAGCATGGCCAGCGTCTCCTGCGCCTTGACGTCACGCTCCGCGGTCAGGTCAGCCGGGTCGAAGTAGGCCACGTCCACGTCCCTGACCGAGTCAGGGCTGAACTCGCCGTACAACTGGCCCCACACGACGTCGCGGATCGCGCCGGCCCCGATCCAGGCGTCCGGCAGGCCGCTCGCCGCCACCGCGCCGAGCGCTCGCGCGAACCAGGGCTCACGAAGGAGCAACCCGGTCAGCCGGGCGGCGTCCCTCTCCCCTACCTCCCGCTCCCGCTGGAGCCCCGGGCAGAGGTGCACAAGCTCTGGCATCGACGGCCCCCGAAATTGAAGTGGCTCGATATTGACGTGATCCGGCCGAACCAGGCGGCTACGGTCGGACTATGCAGACCATGCTGACGGCAGGTGCCGACAAAATCTGGGTCGAGGACTCCGGCGGTTCCGGGCCGCCGCTGTTCCTGCTGCACGAGGGGGTCGGGGATGCCCGGATGTGGGACCCGGTGTGGGAACGGCTCACGACCAGCTACCGGGTGATCCGGTACGACGTGCGCGGCTTCGGACGTTCGCCGGAGCCGACCGAGAATTTCACCTTGCTCGGCGACGCGCAGTCGGTCCTCGACCAGCTCGGCGTCGGCAGCGCGCATGTCGCCGGCTGCAGCATGGGCGGCCTGACCTCGCTCGAGCTCGCGCTCGCGGAGCCTGACCGGGTTCGCACGCTCGTGCTGCTATGCCCCGGCATCGGCGGCTACCCCTATCCCGAGCATCCTGAGGTTGAGGCACAGTACGAAGCGCTGGCTGCTGCTGGCGACCAGGACGGCCTGCTCTGCCTCGGCCTCGAGCAGTGGGCAGCGGCGGGCCCCGATCCGCTGATCACGGAGCTGATGCGCTCGGCGCAGCGAGCCTGGGCCGGCGAGGAGCAGTTCGAGCAGGCCGGCGAGCCTGTCTATGACCGGCTCGGCGAGCTGCGCGTCCCGACGGTGCTGATGGTGGGAGACAAGGACGAACCCGGCCTCATCGCCAGCAACGAGGCGGCAGCGGCACGGATCCCCGGTTGCGAGCTGATCCGGATGGCCGGCGTCGACCATTACCCGACCGTCCGCGTTCCGGCGCTGGTGGCCGACACGATCATGCGGTACTGCACGGACTAGCGCGCGTGCGCAATTCGGTGAAGCAGATCGTGAATGGATGAGGCAGGAAGCCCGGCCACTCAGGTTCTGATTCAGAATTTCGTGATGCTCGGCGTTACTTTCTAGTGGTGGCATCGGACTAACGGGCAAACCCCGGCGGCTTGACGACAGCCAACTGACCTCGCCGCAGCGCTTTGTCACTATAAGTAATGCTTTAGATTCGAACTGCGGCCAATTACTGCTAAACTTGATGGCGAGTATCTTCCGGCTGATAGGCGTGGAAGTCCGTCCGTCCGCTGCCGACGTTAATGGCGGTGTGCTGCGCTATCCACTACCCGATGCAGGCTTCCGGGGCTACATTGGCGGGAACGTCGATTGATAGCTGGGCCATCAGAAGTCCGCCTGCGCAAGGATTCTGGACGGCTTCCGCATCACCAAGGCCGTCGCGCGCCCTGGGCCCTGATTCCCGCCAGGAGGAGTCGTGTGCGCCAGCCCGCAGGGCACCGGCGAGCAGCGGGACCTGCCACAGCCCCAGGTGCTGTCGCCACCGTCTGCCAGGGCGCCGAAGCGGTCTTACATACTGCTGACGTTCCGCGGTCCGCGACGGTCGCAGGCGAGCGGCGGGCCACTGCCCGGCGAGGCACAGGTGCCCGTATCCGCCAGTGACCCCGCGACCAGCAGCGGGTCCGTGTCCGCCAGTGACGCCATACTCCCCGGCGAACCCCTGCCGGCCCGTGGGCTCGTATCCCGCGACGAGTCGCTGCCGGAAAGCGATTCCCCGACTGCCACCGAGCCCCTGACCGCCACCGAGCACCCTCCTGGCGGGGATTCGCCTCAGCGGCTTGCGCAAGCGGAGACTTTCGAAAGCGCCGGCGCCCAGGGGTATTCGGCCAGCGTGCTTGACGCGAGCCTGATCGTCATCGGAGGCGCCCTGTTCCTCTGCGCGCTCGCCACGATCAGCTTCACATGGGTCTGGTCCTGGCACGCTGGCTCAGCCCACACCTTCAACCTGTCCCACATGCACGGAATCTGCACCAGCGTGATGGGCGAGCTCGCGCAGGGCGCCTCGAGCAACGTCGCGAGCCACTGCCTCTGGGTCGACGGCATCTGGACCGAAGCAGTTGCCCTCACCGCGGGCGGCTGCATTGTTGCCGTGATCGGAATCGCCCGCATCGTGGGCGCGCTGAGAAGGCCGACCTGACCCGAGCGGCTAGCCGATCACCTCGAACGCCGCAAGAACCTTGGTCGGGCGCAGCCGCACTACGAGCTCGCCGGGCACGCCGTTGCGGCGGCCGAAATCCTCCGCACGCTCGGGCCCCACATATCTGGCCGCGATCGCTGTCGCGGTCCTGAGCAACTCGGCTGGGTCCTCAGAGAGCTCTGCCACCCCCTGGACCTGGACGAACCCGTAGGGCGGCTGCTCTAGGTCGACGCAGATCGCGGCTCGCGTGTCACGTGCGAGCGACTGCCCCTTCGCGGAGTCCTTGCCGGTATTGAAGACGAGCGCTCCGTCCTCGATGACGAACCACACCGGGGTGACCAGCGGGCGCCCGTCAGCGGCGCAGTAACTGAGCTTGCCGGTCCGTGTCCCTTCCAGCAGGAAGTCACGGACCTCCGGGTCGGCTAGCGAAGCCACGCTGGCAGCCTAACAAGGTCAGGTGTCCGCGATTAGTTGGCGGCCGGTGTGGCCACCGGCCCAGCAGACCGGCGCCGTCCCGCAGCAGATCAGGCGAGACTAACTTTGCCCAGCTGGCCCGCAGATGGATGGGAGCGTGCAGTGGCCGCCGGCCCGCCCCAGGGCACCTGCTGGTTGCCGACGGCGCCCGCGGCGGCGGTCCTGGGAGGATGGCAGTCAGCGCGGCGCTCGGCTGAGCGCATCGGCCGGCCTGTAGCGATAGTGCTCGGTGAAGCCGAACGCCGCGTTCAGCCAGCGCGATGCGTCGGCGAGCAATCAGCGAGGTGCGGCGACAACTCTGGCTGCTAGCATTTGCCGCACTGGTTTGCCCGCTGGTTTGCGGAGTTAAGCCTTATCGATATCGTTCCTGCGATATGTCCTGGCTGCAACGGGCGGACGACGAGAGTCGTGGACGGCTTGGAGGAAGCAAATGAGCGAGCAGTTTTCCCCGCAGGAAGTCGGCGCGACCGCGCCGGCTGGCGAGCGTCAGGAGACCGGCGGACCGAACCGGACGCCGCGCAGCGAAATCGGCCCTGCGGTCTCGGCTAACCGCAAGAAGGAGCCCGTGCTCCTGCTCGACCTGTCAACCAGCATGGACTGGAGCGCCTCCGACGACGCCGGTCCGGACTGGCCGGACCAGGGCAGCCGGAGGGCAGTCGTCATCGGCGCGCTATATGGTCTGGTGCGCGCCCTCGAGAATGAGGACTCTGAGGCGGCATCGGAGCAGGCCAGCGGCAGCGACGAGCGTGGCGGCCTGATGACCCACGGATTCGCAAATGAGCATGTCGAGATCGGCGACCTCAACACCTCGAACCTGGAGCGTAGGCTCAACGCCATCCAGTGGGGCGGCCGTACCTACATCATGCCGGCCTGGAAGGCCGCACTCGCCGACTACGACGAGGAATTCGGCGACCGTGACCCGGACGAGCAGCCAGTCATGGAAGTCGTCGTCGTCACCGATGGCGAGGCCGACGATTGGATGGAGTTCGAGGCAGTCCTGGAGAAGGCGACCGCCAAGCGGGTCTTCGTGGTAGCGATCGTGGGTCATGGCGCGAAGCACGACGCCACCCTGCGCGCCTATCAGCAGGCGGGAGAGAAGAATCAGACCCAGGACAAGTTCGGCAAGAGCCACGTCAAGGTAGTGTCGTTCGACTCAGTCACCGACCCGTCCGAGATAGCCGCCGACCTGATCACGATGGTCGTCTGACGATCAGTTTCGCCTCCTCTCTGAGGGCGATCATAAGGTCGCCCTCAGAGAGGAGAACGGGGTCGCATTCGGGCTGGCTGGCATCGCGTGCCGGACTGCCGACTTGGGCAACTGCACGCCTGCCTAGCTTGTCGCGGCCACGGCCGCCTGGCCTTGCGACGACTCTCCGCGTGCGTCGTAGATCCGCCGCGGTTGCAGGTTGGCATCGCGGGCCAGCGTCACCGCCCGGCTGAACACCCGACGGCGCGGCCGCGACCAGTTTGTTGGTCTTCCTGCTGGAGGGCAAATAGACCGTCTCAAGAACGGCTACCTGGCTACAGAGTCGCGATGCTCGGCCCCGGAGGGTAAGGAATCCCACGCGCAGCGCGGATGACCAAAGTCCGCCAGGGACGCGGGATGTTCATTGCCGCGCCTCGCAGGCCGCCGGAATGGGCTCCTGCCGGAGGTACTGGCCAGCGTTGGGGCCAAGTGTTGAATAGAAGATCTGACGAGGCCCAATGGCAAGTACCTCGTCCTCATTCGGCTGGGGGAGTTTGATGGAGGCGAGACTTCGCCCGTCGGACGGATCGGCGCAGTAGTTACGGGCCTTCCCGCCAGCTATCTGAGTGACCCAGAGCAGCCCGTGGGCCAGGCCTGCAGAAATGCCGTTAGTTCCTTCGACGCAGGTGTTTGTGCTTCGTCCCTCCCAGCACCTGCTTCCGTCCGGCGCGAGCGTTGTGGAGGTGAGCCGCTGCACGTAGCCCAACATTCCGGTAGCCTCCG
>DASXIA010000382.1:0-7602 GCA_036488155.1 Streptosporangiaceae bacterium
CGTCCTGGACAAGAGCGAGGGCGGCTTCACCGTGCTGCCGGTGCTCATCCACGGCGACGCGGCCTTCGCCGGCCAGGGCGTCGTGGCCGAGACGCTGAACCTGTCCCAGCTGCGTGGGTACCGGACCGGCGGCACGATGCACATCGTGGTGAACAACCAGGTCGGCTTCACCACCTCGCCGCAGTACTCACGGTCCAGCGTGTACGCGACGGACGTGGCGCGGATGATCCAGGCGCCGATCTTCCACGTGAACGGCGATGACCCCGAGGCCGTCGCGCGGGTGGGCAAGCTCGCCTTCGCCTACCGCGAGACGTTCCGCAAGGACGTCGTCATCGACATGATCTGCTACCGGCGGCGCGGGCACAACGAGGCGGACAACCCCTCGTTCACCCAGCCGCTGATGTACGACCTGATCGACGCCAAGCGCTCGACCCGCAAGCTCTACACCGAGTCGCTGATCGGCCGCGGCGACATCACGATCGAGGAAGCCGAGCAGGCGCTACGCGACTACCAGCAGGAGCTGGAGCGGGCGTTCACGGAGACCAAGGACGCCGCCATCAGCCAGCCTGCCGACGCGGGCGCCCTGCTCCGGCCCCAGCCCGGTGGCGAAGCCCCGGCTGACTATGCCGGCGTGCCGACGGCTATCCCGGCCGAGATCGTCAAGCGGATCATCGACACCCAGGTGTCGATGCCGGACGGCTTCACGGTGCACCCGCGACTGCTCCCGCAGCTGCAGCGGCGCGCCGCGATGGTCGAGCAGGACGAGATCGACTGGGCGACCGGCGAGCTGCTGGCCTTTGGCTCCACGCTGATCGACGGTCATGCAGTCCGGCTCATCGGGCAGGACTCGCGTCGTGGCACCTTCGGGCAGCGGCACGCGACCCTGGTTGACCGCCACACCGGCGCGGAATACACCCCGCTGAAGACCTTCAACTCCCCGGCGGCGAAGTTCCACATTTACGACTCGCTGCTGTCGGAGTACGCGGCCGTCGGATTCGAGTACGGCTACTCGGTGGCCCGGCCCGAAGCGCTGGTCTGCTGGGAAGCGCAGTTCGGCGACTTCGTGAACGGCGCTCAGACGATCGTGGACGAGTTCATCAGCTCCGGCGAGCAAAAGTGGGGGCAGCGCTCCGGCGTCGTGTTGCTGCTGCCGCACGGCTATGAGGGCCAGGGACCGGACCACTCCTCGGCGCGGGTCGAGCGATTCCTGTCGCTGTGCGCGCAGGACAACATGACCGTGGCACTGCCGAGCACTCCGGCCAGCTACTTCCACCTGCTCCGCTGGCAGGCGCTGTCGCCGCGGGTGAAGCCGATGATCGTGTTCACGCCAAAGTCGATGCTTCGGCTCAAGACTGCTGTGTCTGCCGCCTCGGACTTCACCACCGGCTCGTTCAGGCCAGTGATCCCTGACGCCGGGATAGCTGATCCGGCGGCCGTCAGCCGCGTGGTGCTGTGCTCCGGCAAGATCTACTACGAGCTGGCCGAGCGCCGGAAGGCGGCGGGTGCCGTTAACGTCGCCTTGATCCGGGTGGAGCAGCTGTACCCGCTGCCCGCCGAGCAGGTCTCTGCAGAGCTGGCGAAGTACCCGGCCGCAGCCCAGGTGACGTGGGTACAGGAAGAGCCCGCCAACATGGGCGGCTGGCCGTTCATGGCGCTGCACCTGCCCGAGCACATTGACCGGCGGATCGCGCTGGTGTCCAGGCCCGCAAGCTCGGCGCCCGCCAATGGCAAGGCGCGGGCGCATGCCGCGGAGCAAGCCGCGATCGTGGACGCTGTGTTCGGCAGGAACGGCTGAGCGTGTACTTCACCGACCGGGGAATCGAAGAGCTCGAGGAGCGGCGCGGCACCGAGCAGGTCGCCGTCAGCTGGCTTGCCGAGCGGCTGCGTGACTTCGTCGACGAGCACCCGGAGGCCGAGAGCACCGTGGACAGCCTGGCAAGCTGGCTCGCCAGGCTGGATGATGACGCCGACGATCTCGGCGATGAGTTCAGCGAGGCCGGCGGCACCTCCGGCAAGGACAGCGGCTAGCTCGCCGCTGCGGCACAGCGCAACTGCGATCCCTGGCGACCCGGACACCGTCGGCAGACGCGACACCGCTGGCGGGCGAGGCAGCGCAGACTTGCCGGCCGGGCTCGGCACCAGGGCACCTTAGGCGGCGTACCGTCAGCGGGCGTGCTGTCAGCGGGTGTGACACGATACATCTTGACTTTTGAGCGACGCGACATATCGTATCGGTGAGGGACTAGGATCTTCGGAGCGCGACGCATGTCAGACCAGGCGTTCGATAGCCCCAGGCTGGCGGTGAGGTTTAAGTGAGCCCAGTATTCCGGCACGGCAGGCTACGGCTGTACCTGCTGAAGCTACTCGATGAGTCACCGCGTCATGGCTACGAAGTCATCCGCCTGCTGCAAGACCGCTTCATGGGGGTTTACGCCCCGTCTCCGGGCACTATCTATCCCCGGCTTGCCCGGCTTGAGGAAGACGGGCTTGTCACTCACGAGGAAGTGAATGGCAAGAAGGTCTACAGCATCACCGACAAAGGCCGCGAGGAGATCCGGTCCAGGCTCGGGGACCTGGCTGACCTCGAGGACGAGCTCACCGAGTCGCTGCGCGATGTGGCCAGGGAGATCTCTGAGGACGTCAGGGACACCGTGCGCACGATCCGGGAAGAACTGGCGTCCGCCGCCCGGGACTTCCGGGCCGAAGGGGGCAAGGCGGGCCGGCCCAAAGACGAGCCTCGCGATACTGGCGATCAGGATGCGCGACCGGACGGCGCGGATAGCCGCAGCGCCGACGGCGAGCCGGGCCAAGGCGACGAGCCACGCCGGGGCGAGCACCCGAGCGAGGAAGCTCGGCGGATCAGGGAGGAAGCCCGGCGGAGCCGGGAGCAAATGCGCGCCCGATTCCGCGCCCAGGGGCACAGCCATGGTGACTGGGCAGCCTGGGCGAGCCGCACCGGCAAGGCTGAGCGGTCACCCTGGAGTTCGTGGACGGACTGGGCTGGCTTCCGCGACGAGCCGGACCGCGATGAGCCCGGGCGTTCCGAGGCAGGCGAGGGTGCTGGCAGCCACCGCCCTGGCGGGGCGCGGGACTTCGGGCCGGGCGCCGGCGAGCGGTCGCGCCGGAGTGGTGCGGGCCCGTTCGGCGATCTAGAGCGGATGGCGATGCAGTTCGCGACCGAACTGCGTGCCGCTGCGAAGCAAACCGGGAACGTCGGCGAGCGCTCACTGAACGACCTCCGGGACATCCTCACCGACACCTTGGCCAAGGTGAGAGCCGAAGTGTTCCCCGACGCCGGACCTGGCAGCAAGACTGCAGACAGCAAGTCGGACGCACCCGCACAGGGCGACGGCGAAACAGCTGCCGGCACTGCGGCTGACGCTGACGACAAGCCCGAGACCGAGTAACCAGACGCCTTCAGCTCGTGCCGCACGAGCTGCGCGAGTCCCTGACCAGCACGCCCGCGTGCCCACAGACTCGGTCGCCAGGGCAGGCGCGTCGCCTATCGTGCGGGTTCGGAAAGGTCGGCCGCAGGCCACGGCCGCCTGCTTACGGTGCACCCGCACCGCGGCTCTCCGGGAGGAATCCGTGACAGGTGCTGGGCAAGGCTCGCCGGACCGGGACGCCGAGATAGTGCGGGCGGCCCGGTGGGCGGTCGCTGGCTGGGCGGAGTTTCCGGCCGGCGCTGCCCCCCGGCCACTGGTGCTCCTGGACGGCCCCGTCCGGGTGGACAAAGGGTTCGCCACCGCAGATGCCAAGCTTGCCTTCTGGCGCGGCGCTGTCATGGCGGAGCCCGAGGTGCCTGAGGATGCGGTGCGGCCGCTTCGCCGGCCGGCCGCCGGGACAGGTCCGCGGCCGCGAGGCGAGCTGCGGGTCGTAGCTGCCGAGCGGTCCGAAGCCGAGTTCGCCACCGACCGGGGTCACCAGCGCCTGCCCGCGTGGAGACTGGAGGCTGCGGACGCGCTCGGCCCGATCTGGGTTCTCACCGGCGAGGCGCAAGCCCGGTGCTGGTCACCGTCAACGTCAGCCGGCCAGGAACGGATCGGACCGCACATGCTGAGGTCGGGCACCGTCGGAGCGGACGGCCGCGAACTGGCCGTGGAGTTCACCGGCGGTAGTGAGCGGCTGTTCCGCTATGACGCCGAGGTGATAGAAACCCCCGCCGCCGTCTGCGTGGTGCCGCTGCCGCGGATGACCGCGCGGCTTGCGCCGGGCACCGCGATCACCGCCGAAGGCCATCTGCGGAAGGTCCGCGTCACCTTGGCCGAACCCCTCGGCGGCCGGGTGCTGGCCGACCTGGACGGATCCCCTGTCCCCGTCACCCGAGGTGGACCGGTCAGAGAGTGAATACAACCTTCCCGAACACCTCGCCGCCGATCATCGCCGCGAACCCTTCCGGCGCCCGGCTCAGCGGCATCACCCGGTCGATCACCGGACGGGTACCGGTCTGCTCGCAGAACCTCACCAGCCGGGCGAGCTCGTCCCGAGTGCCCATCGTGGAACCGATCACCGACAGCTGAAGGAAGAACACCCGGTTCAGGTCAGCCGGAGGCGCCGAGCCGCTAGTCGCGCCACAGATCACGACCGTGCCTCCGGGCTTCAGCGCGCGCAGCGAGTGCGCCCAGGTGGCCTCGCCGACCGTCTCCATGACCGCGTCGACTCGCTCCGGCAGCCGCGCGCCGGTCTCGAAAACCTGGTCTGCGCCGAGCTGGAGGGCGCGCGTTCGTTTGGCCTCGCTCCGGCTCGTCGCCCACATCCGGTAGCCGGCCGCGCGGCCGAGCAGGATCAGCGCCGTTGCGACACCTCCCCCCGCTCCCTGAACCAGCACAGTTGAGCCCGGACCGATGGGCGCGCGGTCGAACAGCATCCGGAACGCGGTGAGGTAAGCGGTCGGCAGGCAGGCAGCGTCCTCGAACGACAACGCCGCCGGCTTCGGCACGAGATTCCGCCGCGGCACCGCGACTCGCTCAGCGAACGTCCCGTCATACCGCTCCGACAGCAGCGACCGGGCCGGGTCCAGCGTCTCATCACCGCCCGCAACCGCGGGGTCGCCAATGACAGCGTGAATCACTACCTCGTTGCCGGCTTCATCGATTCCGGCAGCATCGCAGCCCAAGATCATCGGCAAGCGGTCAGCAGACAGGCCAACGCCGCGCAGCGACCATACGTCATGGTGGTTGAGGGAGGCCGCCCGGATTGTGACTGTGGTCCAGCCGTCCGCTACGGCAGGCTCAGCGTGCTCGCCTAGCTCCAGGCCCGAGATCGGATTGCCGGCATCGAAACGCGTTGCGGTGACTGCGAACATGTCAGGAGGTTAGCGTCCGCGACTGAGTCGGGCACCTGCAGGTTCTCCGGGCCCGGAGGTCCGCCTGGCAGGCGCCACCCCATCGGGCGCCTGCCGCCGGCGTCAACCACCGGACATGGGACCTAAGCCGGTTAATGTAATCAGTTATGTGATAAGGAGGGGCACCCGGCCAATGGCGACTGTGCCATACTCGTTCCGGGAAGCGGGCCAACCTGATGAACGCCCCGCAGGTAAGGACCGTAGTGAACCTCTCGTCATACGCAGAGCTGGCGGTTCGACTTGCCAACACCGCTGTCCAGGCTCCCGGTGAGCCGGATCCGCTAGGCTCGGTCGCTGCATGCGCCAATGCGCTCGGTGACTGCCTGACCGGGCCCGTCACTCGACGTGATCTCGTCGTGCTTCAGCACCTGCGGGACGAGTTCAACGCCATCTTCACAGCCGCAGCACGCGGCGCCGACCAGGATGCGATGGCCAGGATGAACGCACTGCTGGTGCGGTTCCCCATCCAGCCTGAACTGGTCAGCCACGATGATCAGCGCTGGCACGTGCACCTGGCGTCACACGGCTCGGTGTCTGACCAGTTCGCGGCTGGAGCGGTCATCGGCGTTGCGCTAACCGTGTCGCTCGTCGGCGTCAGCAGGCTGGGGGTCTGCGCAATTGCCTCCTGCCCGCGAGTGTTCCTTAATTTCAGCAAGGGCAAATCACGGCGCTATTGCACCGAGCACACTGCGGCCAAGGGAAATGTGAGTGCCCTGCGCCGGCAGCCCGAAGGCTTGCAGCCCGCACCCGCCGCCGAGAATTCGCAGCGCGGGCTCCAGTCGCACTCCACCCCCGCCGCCAGCTAAAGCGCGCTATCTCGAAGCCGCCCCGTCGGCAAAGCGCGGCGCGCCGCTCAAAGCCCGCCTTCGCTCGCAAACCGCTGCGCTCCGCTTAACGGGTGTCGCCTGCCTCAAGCCAGCGGCGCCTCTCACGTCACCGGCCGACGGCAAAGCCCTCAAACAGGCTTGAAACCATCCAGACAGTAGAGCCGTCTCGGGATGGTTCGACACATTTTCTTTCGGTACGCGACATGTCGGCCAGTCTGACCAAGCCTGGGATCCGTCTCGCTCTCATAGCACCTGACCTGCTGTTACGCACCGGCGGGGTATATGGCAAGTATCGAACCAGCAACGCTTCAGTGACCTGCGTTACCGAACTGAAGCCAAGTGACTTCTTTTCAGCGACCAAGTCGATCATTAGCATGAGGCCTACTCGCGGGGCGTATGGCCCACGTATGCGAACCAGAAAGGTTCGGTCATGGCTGTTGATCGTTCGGATGCCAAGCGATGAACACTGCCAGCCCTGGGACTTCGCGCAGCGTCCGTCCACCCCAGCGGGCACGGAGATCGCCGGAAGCGCATAGAGACTCGTCGGGCCAGCTCCGCAGACGACGCTCGAAGCGCGAATTCTCCTCGCTGACTAAGTCGGCTCATCTCATTGGGAGGAAATCTTGGCAACGACTGCCCCTGGCGTAACGCCAACCGGGGAATACCACCTTCAACGTAAAGTCGGATTGCGCGGGATGACGCTCGTCTCGCTCGGTTCCATCATCGGCTCAGGCTGGCTGTTCGGAGCCCTCGGCGCCGCCTCGGCGGCCGGTGGCGGCGGATCGCTGCTGACCTGGCTCATCGCGGCAATCGTCCTCGGACTGCTCGCTCTCGTGCACGCCGAGCTTGGCTCGACGTACCCGGTATCCGGCGGCACCGCGCGGTTCCCGTTCATGGCGTTCGGCGGACTTGGCGGCTTCACCGGCGGCTGGATGGCCTTTATTCAGGCGGTGACGATCGCACCGATCGAGGTCGAGGCATCCCTCAGCCACCTGCAGGACAGGTTCCCGACCGGCTTCCATGTGTACAACGCGAATGGAACGCTGGCTGGATCCGGAGTTCTCTGGGGCCTGCTGTTCATGGCGTTCTTCACGCTGATCAACACCCTCGGCGTGAAATGGCTGGCCGAGACCAACAGCATCACGATGATCTGGAAGCTGGCGATCCCGACCACGACGATCTTCGCCCTGCTGATCACGTCATTCCATTCGGGCAACTTCACCGCCGGCGGCGGGTTCGCTCCGAACGGCGCCCACGGCGTCCTGGCAGCACTATCCGCCGGTGTCATTTTCGCGGCGGAGGGCTTCGAGCAGGCGATCCAGATCGGCGGCGAAACCAAGAACCCGCAGCGGAACATTCCGCGCGCGCTGCTGCTCGCCATGGTCATCGGGACCATTTTCTACCTGCTGCTCGACGCGGCGTTTGTCGGGG
>DASXIA010000394.1:0-18645 GCA_036488155.1 Streptosporangiaceae bacterium
GATTGCCTCCGGCAGCGGCGACAGGTCGATGTTTTCGGACCGGCCGCGCTGATGCGCCAGCCCGCCGCGGTATTCCTCCGGCACGGTGTCCGCGCTGAAGCAGGACGGGCGCATGCCGGGCGGCATGGCCTCCCACAGGCTCTGCAAGATCCCGGGCTGATGGCTGACGGCCGGCCCGCTGGTCACCGGCATGCCCCGGCCAGATCATCCTGCACAGACGCGGCGCGAAACACTTACAAAAGAATGACAATGAGCGCGATGTCCCTTTAATGAACTTTAGCGTGGATTTAGCTTGCTAGCCTCGATGAGATGATCTTCAAGCGCTCAGCGCGGGCCATAGGGCCCTGCGTGGCCGGGCTGGCCAGCCTGCTCCTGCTCGCCGCGTGCGGCGGACCCGCGGTTAAGGCCCTGGATGCGCCCGCCGCCGTGCCGGGCACTGCGGCGTGGGCTCCCTGGCCGTCCGAGCTGCACGACGCCCGGCACAGCGGGTCGGCCACCACGGCCGGTCCGACCACGGGCAAGATCCGCTGGCGGCGGCACCTGGCGGGCGGGGTCACCGAGGGCGCGGTGGTCGGTGGCGACGGCACGATCTACGTCGCGTCCGACGCCGGGATCCTGCACGCCATCGACCCGTCCACCGGCAAGGACCGGTGGACGTACGACGCGCACGCCACGACCAAGACCGACCTGTCGGTGTCGCCGCTTGTGCTGCCGGACGGCATCGTCCTGTACCCCACCCCGACGGCCAGGCTGGACGCCCTGTCACCCAGCGGCCACTTGCTGTGGGCACAGTCGCTGCCCGCCAAGCCGACCTCGCCCGTGACCGCCAACGGCAAGCGGGTGTATGTGGGCACCGACAACGGCACGGTCAGCGCGATCGATGTCCTGCCGGGCGGCGGTCACAAGCTGGCGTGGACGGTCACGGCGGGTGCCCAGTCCTATGCGTCGGTGGTCACCAACGGCGCCCGCCGCGTGTACACCACGTCCGGATCTAGCCTCGTCGCCATCGATGACCACGGCGCCACAGCCGGCATCGCCTGGCGCGCCGATCCGCACGACGGCCAGGTCGAGGTGTCCCCTGGCCTCGCCACCGACGGCACCGTGGTGCTGGGGACCGACGGCTCCAGCGAGTGGGGGTACCATCCCGACGGCAAGCTCGCCTGGCACGCCGGCTCCCGCGCGGAGACGTACTCCTCACCCGCCGTGACGAACAGCGGCCTCGCCTACGTTGGCGACCACAAGAGCCGGGTGCACGTGTACGACGTACGCACCGGAACCGAGGTCGCGACATACCAGATCGCGCCACCCACGCTGATCTGGAGTTCCAACGTGATCGACAAGAACTACCGGGTGTACTTCGCGGGTCAGAACGGCCACGTCTACGGCGTGTCACCGGCGGGCGTTGTGCTATTCGATGTCAACCTCGGCGCGCCGGTCGACGCCTACCCGGCACTGACCGCAGACCACGCCCTGATCATCGGCGCCCGCAACGGCACCCTCGTAGCAATCGGTTCCTAACCCGAGACGCGAAGGCGACGCCGGAGACCGTCCGGGGGGCAGCTTCAGCACCCCTCTGACCTGCGCAGACGTGGCCGGGGGAAAGGTGTGTGCGCTTGCTTGACGCGTCGAGCCCAGGGATTACGCCCGACACTGCCGCGATGCTAGAGCGGTTCAGTCCTGCGCAGCTGCTCGGATTCGCCCGGCGCCTGGATCCCGGCCTGGAGGGCCGCGATTTCGCTGACGCCGGGCAGCGGGTGGACCAGCTGTCCGATCAGGCATTCGCTGCCATCGGCCTCAGTCGCGAAGACGTCGCGACCATCCGGCAGCGGCTCACCGCCTGGCCCCGCACGGCCGAGGCTGCCGGCCGCGCACTCGAGGCCGAACCTCCCGAAAGCGCACCGCGCGGATACCCGCTGTTGCGCGCCGACTGTGACGAAGCGCAGGAAGACCCGATCACGTCTTCCAGCACTGACGCCTCCCGTGAAGACCCAGAAGCCGGCCGGTGACCGCTGGCCACCAAGGCAGTGGCTGCTGCGGCCGAATGCGCTGCCGGGCGAAGCAGCGCAGCGGTGCCAGCTCGGTACAGCCGCATGGGCTTGCGCTTAGTCAACTCGGAGTGTGCGGGCGGTCGTGCCAGGTCTTCGGTTATCGATAGTTGTGGGCAGGTTTCCGCGCGCCGTCGGCAGTGCCAGGCAGTGGGACCGGGCTGGACTCAGGGGGAGCCGGTCCGCGCGATAGTGAGATAAGTCTTCGCCGTGCGCACATGGTCTTTTAGGCCGTTGCTCATTCCGGTCTGGCGCGCAGCTAGCTGGGCAGAGAAGCCAACGGTCGCACCGGTGGCCGTTTTCTCTCGCAGGTCTATCGTGATCAAGCTTTGCGACAGGAGCAGGAGGGGCTTCACCGCGGTAAGCGCCCAGGTCAGCAGGCACCTTACGGCTTCCTTGAGCGGCCGGCCGATTTTCTCCGGTGCCTAGTTTGAAAATTCCGCATCTAGCTGCGCCCCCAGCAGGATTCGAACCTGCGCACACGGCTCCGGAGAGGGTTGCTGCATAGGCTTCTGACCTGCGAAAACACGTGGCCGGGAGATCTGCTCGGGCACAAACCGGGCACAGCCCGCTGGGTCCGGTCCGTCGGCGGGCAGGCGACTGGTTCTGACGGTGACGCGCGCAGCCTGGCCGCCGCTGCTACGACAGTGGTAGTGCTGTAGCATATTTGTGTGAGTGGCAAGGAGCGACTGTCGGCGTCGGTTGACGCGGAGCTAGTAGCGGTGGTGCAAAAGGCGGTGGCCGAGGGCCGGGCCGAGAGCGTGAGCGCCTGGGTGAATGAGGCGTTGCGCTTGAAGGTCGCCCATGACCAGAGGCTGCGGGCGCTGGATGAGTTCGTCGCTGCGTTCGAGGCCGAGCATGGCCAGATCACCGAGGCCGAGATGCGCGAGGCCGCGCGCCGTGCGCGCGGCCGCGCGGTGGTGGTCCGGGGCGCACAAACTTCGCCGGGCCAGGGCGCGGCGCGTGAGCAAGGGGTCGCCTGAGGTGCTGGTGCTGGATGCCGGGGCGTTCATGGCGGTCGAGCGAAATGACCGGGACGTGGTTGCCCTGATCAAGCGTGAGCGGCTGGCCGGGCGTGCGCCTGTGAGCCATGGGGGAGTGGTCGCCCAGGTGTGGCGCGGGGGGACCGGGCGCCAGGTGCCGGTGGCGCGGCTGCTGGCCGGGATCGACATCGCTGCGCTGGACGACGGCCTGGGCCGCCAAGCAGGCATGCTCCTAGCCCGCAGTGGAATGTCTGATGCGATTGACGCCGCGGTGGTGTGCCTAGCCGCGGACGGGGACGACATTTTGACATCTGATGCTGGCGACCTGCAGGCGTTGGCTCAAGCTGCGGGGGTCCACGTCGAGCTCATCCCCGTCTAGTAGGTACGGCACAGCGGCGGCGGTAGCTGACCCGCGCCCGGCTAGAGTCGCCCGTTCGCTACCCTTGCCTTGATAGATCGTCATCGGGAGGGCGCGCGTGCCGCACGTCGTCGACTTCGAGAACGTGTCCGCTGCCGGCTTGGAATCGTCCCCGGTCGCGGAGGCTCTGGCTGGACTACGCGCCAACGAGGCGCGCTACTACAAGAACAAGTACGATCACGTGTTCACCGTCAGTCCCGCAAGCGACGCACCGGAGACGCTCGACTGGCTTAACCGCATCCTCGCCCATGAGCGCGACATCGTCATCTCCGCCCGCCCGCTTGAGGTGACTTCCTTCCAGGTGGACGGTTTTCGGATGGCTTACGTGTTCTACGAGTCCGGCCTGTCGATCAACGTGATGTACGGCGTCAAGGACGGGGAGAAGCGCGCAGTGGGGTTCAAACTCTCAGAAGGCATGGAAGTTCCCGAAGAACTGGCTTCACGCTTCAAGTTCGCGCGCCAAAAGTCAAAGCTGGCCGGCGTGATCCGCGGCTCATTCTTCGTGATCAAAGGTGAATACTGATCCCGAATCCGCAGGCCGGTGATGGCCGCGAAGGGGCGCCCACGGTAGCCGCCCTGGCCCACCTTGCCGTCTGGCGGGTTCCAGCTCACGCCGCCTGGCTGACCCTGTGGGCCATCGCCCACAACCTGCTGCGCGCCGTTGGAGCCCTCCCCGGTACTTTCCGCGCGAGGGCAGGGGCCCGCTACTCCTCAACAGGCCCGTTAACCTGCCCGGAACTCACGAGGCACTCCTCCTGCGGTCCCGGACCGTCGGCCGGTTATCGCCCTTCAGCTCAGAAAAGCCGATCTGCGACCGCGGACGTCGCTGAAAACAGATGTCCGCGCGCACCGAACGGCGGTGATGGGACACCCCCACACGGGCCGAATCGCATTTTGCGCCGCAAACAGTGAGCCATCCTTGCGCTACTCCCAGCCCTCCATTGGGTAGTAAAACAGTGATCGGTCTTCCGCGCGCACGGCTCACAGGCCGTTGCGCCGAAGAAGTTGCGCCAGGGACTGCTGACCGCCATCACCCGACTAAATATTCGAAAAAGCGCCCCCAGCAGGATTCGAACCTGCGCACACGGCTCCGGAGGCCGTTGCTCTATCCCCTGAGCTATGGGGGCTGGCACATATCGGCCAGCAGCACCTTCCTGCTGGCCGCATAAGAGTATCAGTAGTGCGGATCACCGGACACGTGCCTGATCTGCGCGCATCACCGGTCGGGAGCCGGTAGCCTCGCGCCGTGACCCAGGGACTTGGCCGCGTGCTGGTTGTCGATGATGACGAAGTCATCCGTCAGCTCATCGCCGTCAATCTCACCCTTGAGGGGTTTGACGTGGTAACGGCCGTCGACGGGCGTGATTGCCTGGAGAAGGTCGCCGAGGTCGAACCAGATGTGATCACGCTGGACGTGATGATGCCGAGGCTGGACGGCTGGGTGACAGCGACCCAGCTGCGCAAGAACCCTGCCACAGCAGGCATCAAGGTCGTCCTGATCACCGCGCGCGCGCAGGAGGACGACAAGGATCGCGGCCGGGAGATCGGCGTCGACGCCTACCTGACTAAGCCGTTCGATCCAGTCGAGATGATCAGGGTCGTCCGCGAACTGGCCGGGGCGCCGACCAGCGCCTTCGGCTGACAACTGACGCGGTCACAGCCTGGCCAGCATGATCACCGCCGATCTGGACCAGGAACTTGCCGCTGCACAGCGCGCGCTGGCTGCCCGCGGCGTGCTGCCCGCGCCGTCCGCGAAACTCAGTCTGCCGGGCACCTGGCGGCCCGGTCCGGATGGCGATCCGTCGAGCTACGCGACTGCGGCGCCCTTCGAGATGGCTGCGCTGGCCGGCCTGCGCCCGGCGCAGGTCGCCGCGGCGGTCGCCGGATCGCTTCGTGGCGTGCCGTGGATCGAGGCAGCCGCGCCGTCCGGCGACGGCTACCTCGCCGTCACGGTGACGAACCAAGCCCTGGCTGCCTCGGCCGCCCGCATGGCTGCGGCCGGGCAGTCCTGCGCGAACAGCTCGATCCTGCGTGGCACCGCCACAACGAGTCAGCCGTGGCCTGACCTGGCGGCCGCCCGCAGCTGGCAGCATGCCTGGCAACTGCAGGCGGACGCCATGACCAGCCACCTGGCCCTGGCCGCGGGCGCGGCAGCAGCAGATCATTCGGGGCGGGAACGTGGCACCACCGACACTCGGCGCGACCGCACGGCGCGGTCGCCTGTGCACGATGCGGTGGCCTATATCGGCTCCGACTCCGTCCGGTACTGGCTTGCCAGGACTATGTCCGGCCACCAGCTGCGCCCAGCCGACGTCGCGATAGCGGGCATGGGGACAGCCCGGACACCGATGGCGGACCCGCTGTACCCCGTACGGCACGCGCACGCATCGGCGACCTCCGCCGTGCGCTGGGCCGCGGGCCTCGGGCTGGGACCTGCCGAGACAACCGACGGGCTCGGCCGCCAGCTCGGCTCCCCGGCCGAACGAGCTCTGCTGGGCCTGCTGTCCTTCCTGCCGGTCCGGGTGGCGGCGGCAGCTCGCCGGCGCCGTCCGGACGAGCTGCCGCGGTACCTGGAGCAAGTCAGCGCAGCATGGCTCGCCTGCCGGCTGCAGGCCCCCGCCCTGCCGTTCGGCGGCCGGGCTGCGCCGCGCGACCCGAATGAAGCGTGCGCACGGCTCGTGCTAGCCCGAGCGGTAGCTGTCGTCATCGCGGCCGGGCTGGCACTGACGGGGGTCGCGGCACCCGACCGGCTCTGACTGCGCGTCGTCAGCCTGGATTGTCGGTGCCATGCGGTAGGAGTAGAGGCAAGCCGATTGCACCGCCGTAGCCGGCGCTCCGGCGACGGGTGCTGACCAGCCAGCGGGTCGCAACGGCCGTTATCGGCCGTTGTTCCGCCAGGGCTTGTAGGAATGACCAGGTTGAAGTAGGTTCGCGGGTCATCACGATCTGTGCCGGGGGTTCTGCGGTGCGAGGGATTCTGGCGGTTGCCGGTAGACGTGGCTGCCTGGGGCCTTCTTGGTGTGTGCGCCGGAGCAAGCCCAGTTGGCAGTTCCGTGATTCAAGTCCGGCCGAAACGGGTAACCATGGCATGTAAGCCCCCCAGGACGTACTCAGTTCCAGCTCGCCTCAGGTCCCCGCGCCAGCACGCCGCTGGCGCGAGCACACTCGCGGGCGCGCCACGATTCTGCCGGGCAGTTCACGGCCAGTCGCAGCGCTGCTGCCAGTACGGACACAGTCAAAGGAATGCCGTGGGTCATGTTGGTGTTAAGCTAGGTGCTGCACCAGATGCCCCGCACTGGGGACAGGTGCTCGTTCGTACTCCTTCCGAATGTCTTCCGAGCGCTCGGTGGCGTGCGATCTCGACATTCATCTGCCCATCGCGGGACGTTCCGGTCTGCCCGGCCCTAGCCAAGGACCTGGTCAGCGCGGACCCCTGCGGCATGCAGCCGCGACCGGGATGGCCTGCTAGCTATGGCGCTTGCGGGCGGCGGTGGCAGATAGCAACACGACAGCGGGCAGCGCGCCGCAGGTGCAGCCCTGACCCGCACCCTGGGAAGGACCCCTTGTGAGCGATACCTTGGACCTGTTCTCTACCGAGGACGGGGATTCTGCCGACCTGTCTGGGTCGGCTGGTCAGGCTCTCGTCGTGGCGGACTCGGCTGGGACTTCCCACGGCCAGGCCGGCGCGGTACGCTCCTGGCCGGATGCCGTCGACACGGCCACAAGCAGCGACAAGTCCAGCGCAGGTCCTCGCGGGGCGTCCGGCGACGACACCAAGGGGCTAACGGCGATGCTGCTGCCCGAACTTCAGCGACTCGCCCAGTCGATCGGCATCACCGGGACCGCGAGGATGCGCAAGGGGCAGCTCATCGCGGCTATCGAGGAGAGGCGGCAGGGCGGGTCGTCGCACGAGGCTAACCCTCTTGGCAGGGACGGCGGGGGACTCCGCGCAGCCGTAGCCGAGGATCACGAGCCAGCGGCCCGTCAGATCGAGACTTCCGACAACTCAGTCCAGCGGGGAGCGCCTGCGGGAGCCGGCGCTGACCGCACCTTCGAGCAGGATGCCATGGAATCGCAGACATCGACACAGCCAGGGCTGGGCGGCATAAGCGCGACCGGGATCGGCGAGACGCACGCGGCTGATGCCGGGATCGGCGCTGGAACACTGAGTGGTGCCGCAACGAGCTCTGCGTCAGCAGACGTTGCGCCCGCCGGGCGCATGGCAGGCAGCGGTGTGACTGACAGCGACGCCGCCAGCACCGCAGTGAACGGAACGCCGCGCGATGATGCCCGCGTCGCCGGCGATGGCCAGCGGACAGACCGGCGGCGCCGGTCGAGCACCCGCCGCGATGACGCTGCCGAGCAGCCGCGCCAGGTGGGTAGTGGCCAGGACCGCAGTGACGGGCAGGACCGGGAGGCCGGCCAGAGCGCCCGTGATCAGGGCAGTCGTGATCAGGGCGGCCGGGACCAGCGTGATCAGGGCAGTCGTGATCAGGGCAGTCGTGACCAGGGCGGTCGTGATCAGGGCGGTCGTGACCAGGGCGCTCGTGATCAGGGCGGTCGTGACCAGGGCGGGCGGAACGACGACGACCGGGACGGGGGCAGCCGCCGCAGCCGGGACCGGTTCCGCAACCGCAACTCCGGGAACCGGCGCCGCGAGCGCGGTGGCGGCGGTTCTGACGCCGAGCCGGTGATCAGCGAAGACGACGTGCTTATCCCGATCGCTGGCATTCTCGACGTCCTCGACAACTACGGCTTCGTCCGCACCACCGGGTACCTGCCTGGTGCGAACGACGTGTACGTCTCGCTATCCCAGGTCCGCCGGTACGGCCTGCGCAAGGGCGATGTCATCGAGGGAGCGATCCGGCAGCCGCGCGAGGGCGAGCGGCGGGAGAAGTTCAATGCCCTGGTTCGCCTGGACAAGATCAACGGGCTTGACCCGGAGCAGGGCAAGACCCGGCCTGAGTTCAACAAGCTGGTGCCGCTTTACCCCCAGGACCGACTCCGGCTTGAGTCCGAGGCTGGCAACATGACGACCCGAATCATGGATCTGATCAGCCCGATCGGCAAGGGGCAGCGCGGTCTCATCGTGTCGCCGCCCAAGGCTGGCAAGACCATGATCCTGCAGGCGATCGCCAACGCGATCACCAAGAACAACCCCGAGTGCCACCTGATGGTCGTCCTCGTCGACGAGCGGCCTGAGGAAGTCACCGACATGCAGCGCACGGTCAAGGGCGAGGTCATCCACTCCACCTTCGACCGCCCCGCCGAGGACCACACGACGGTCGCGGAACTTGCGATCGAACGAGCCAAGCGGCTCGTCGAGATGGGCCACGACGTGGTGGTGCTGCTCGACTCGATCACCCGGCTCGGCAGGGCCTACAACCTCGCGGCCCCGGCCAGCGGCCGTATCATGTCCGGCGGTGTCGACTCGACCGCGCTGTACCCGCCGAAGCGGTTCTTCGGCGCGGCGCGCAACATCGAGCATGGCGGCTCTCTGACGATCCTGGCGACTGCGCTCATCGAAACCGGGTCGCGGGCTGACGAGGTGATCTTCGAGGAGTTCAAGGGCACCGGCAACATGGAGCTGCGGCTGCGCCGCGAGCTGTCCGACAAGCGGATATTCCCGGCGGTGGACGTGGACGCGTCGAGCACCCGCAAGGAAGAGCTGCTGATGTCGCCGGAGGAGCTGAAGATCGTCTGGCAGCTCCGCCGCGTCCTGCACGCCCTGGAGCCACAGCAGGCGCTTGAGGTGCTGATGGACCGGATGAAGGGCACTAAGAGCAACGCTGAGTTCCTGCTCCACGTGCAGAAGACCACGACAGGCTCCTAACTGCGCCGCCGGAGCTAAGCCAGCCTGCGATAAGCCGCGGGAATGCGCGGATGCCCAGGTACGTTGCAGCGTCTGGCACACTGGTAGGCCAGCTCGTGCTGGCATGAGTTACAGATGCGGTTCCGGTTCACGCCGTAATGCTGAACGCTGGCGATTCAGCCAGCGTGGCAGGCGACCCGGCGGCCGCGGGAACCAGGAGTAGCGATGAAGTCCGGAATCCACCCGGAGTATGTGGACACCACCGTGATCTGCAGCTGCGGTAACACTTTCACGACGCGCAGCACCGCCAAGGACGGCGTTATCCACGCCGACGTGTGCTCGAGCTGCCACCCGTTCTACACGGGCAAGCAGAAGATCCTCGACACCGGCGGTCGCGTCGCGCGGTTCGAGCGGCGGTTCGGCAAGAAGGCTGCTGGCAGCAAGTAGCTAGGCCAACGACGTTCCCTTCCCGCTGGCCGGGGAGGGAACGTTCGGCATGTTAAGGCAGCGTCAGCGCACATGAGGGAGGTAAGCGATGTTCGAGCGGCTTGCCGATCTCGCGGCCGAGCACGCGCAGCTTGAGCGCGATCTGGCCGAGCCGGGCTTGCACACTGACCCGGACCGGGCTCGGACGCTGAGTCGCCGTTACGGCGAGCTCACGCCCATTGTTCAGACTTATTCAGACTGGCAGCAGGTCTCGGCAGACGAGGCGACCGCGCGCGAGCTCGCACCCGAGGATTCCTCGTTCGCTGCCGAGGCACAGCAGCTGGCGGCTCGGCGGGCGCAACTGGAGCATCGGCTGAACGAACTTCTGGTGCCGCGTGACCCCAATGACGACAAAGACGTCATCCTCGAGGTCAAGGCGGGTGAGGGCGGCGAGGAGTCGGCGCTGTTCGCCGGCGATCTGCTCCGCATGTACCTGCGGTTCGCTGAGCGACGCGGCTGGAAGACGGAGCTTCTCGACTCGACCATGACCGGACTGGGCGGCTACAAAGACGTCACCGTCGCGGTGAAGGCCCGCGGCGACGAAGGTGCCTGGTCGCAGCTGAAGTACGAAGGCGGAGTCCACCGGGTACAGCGCGTCCCGGCAACCGAGTCCCAGGGCCGGATCCACACGTCGGCGGCCGGTGTGCTGGTCATGCCGGAGGCCGACCCGGTCGACGTCACGATCGACCCGGCCGACCTCAAGGTGGACGTATTCCGCTCGTCGGGCCCTGGCGGGCAGAGCGTGAACACCACCGACTCCGCGGTCCGCATCACTCACCTGCCCACCGGCGTCGTGGTCTCGTGCCAGAACGAGAAGAGCCAGCTCCAGAACAAGGAGCAGGCCATGCGGGTGCTGCGGGCTAGGCTTCTGACAATCGCGCAGGAAGAGGCCGACGCGCAGGCCTCAGCCGAGCGGCGCAGCCAGGTGGCGACTGTCGACCGCTCCCAGCGGGTGCGGACCTATAACTTCCCGGAAAACCGCATCTCCGATCACCGCGTCGGGTTCAAGGCCTACAACCTGGACCAGGTGATCGATGGTGACCTGGACGCAGTGATCGGCGCGTTGGTCGAGGCCGACCGCGCGGAGAAGATCGCCGGTTCCGACTCCGGGTCAGCGCGAACTGCAAAAAACTAAGCGTGACCAGCGGGAATTGCGTGAACTGCGGAGAACTGAGCGCGAACTGCGTAAGACTGAGGGTGTGCTCCGGAGGAACTGAGTGTGATCTGAGTGAGCCTGCTGCTTGATGAGATCGCCATCGCGACTGCCAGGCTCGCGGAGGCGGGCGTCGAGTCGCCGCGGACTGACGCTGAGCTGATCGCCGCCCGGCTGCACGGAGTCGCACGAGGGGAACTCCACCTGGTGCCGGACGCGGGATTCGACCCGCGATTCTGGGACGACGTCGCCCGCCGGGAGGCCAGGGAGCCCTTGCAGCACATCACCGGAGTGGCCTACTTCCGGTACCTGGAGCTTGCCGTCGGGTCCGGCGTGTTCGTGCCGCGGCAGGAGACCGAGGTGATGACCGGCTGGGCAATCGACAGGCTAGCCGCGATGGACGTCGCCGAGCCGGTTGTCGCTGACCTCGGCACCGGCTCCGGCGCGATCGCGCTGTCCATTGCTCAGGAAGTACCTCGAGCCGTGGTGCACGCTGTGGAGGCCGACCCGCTGGCCCGGCAGTGGGCCGGGCGGAACATCGCCAGCGTGGCCACGGCGTCGCCGCACACGGCGGGCAGGGTGATACTGCATGCCGGCGACTTCGCGTCCGCGCTGCCGGAATTCGACGGGCAGCTGGATCTGGTCGTCAGCAACCCCCCGTACATTCCGGTCGGAGCCTGGGTGCCGCCTGAGGTGGGGGAGTACGACCCGGCAACTGCTCTCTGGGGCGGCACGGACGGATTGGACGCGGTCCGGGTGATCGAGGCGACCGCCCGCCGGCTGCTACGGCCGGGCGGGCTGCTGGCGGTGGAGCACGGCGCGCAGCAGGGAGCGGCCGTCTACTGGGTTTTCGCCGAGGAGAGCGGATGGCGGGACACCCGCAATAACGCCGACCTGGCGGGGCGTGACCGGTTCGTCACCACTGCACGAGCCTGGGCCGCGCCCGGCATGGCAGGATGATCAGTTATGAGCGCCTGGTTTGACTGTGCTGACAATGTCCAGCGCACCGCAGGGCTTGCTGCGGCCGTTACCGCCGTACTCAACGGAGAACTGGTCGTGCTACCGACCGACACTGTCTACGGGGTCGGCGCTGACGCGTTCAGCCCGGCTGCAGTCACGCGGTTGCTTGCCGCCAAGGGGCGCGGCCGGGATATGCCGCCGCCGGTGCTGGTCGGCACGGTCCGCGCTGCCGCTGCCCTGGTAGAGGATATGGGCCCGGACGGACAGCGGCTGATCGACGAATTCTGGCCTGGTGGCCTCACCATCGTCTGCCGTGCGGCCCGCTCGCTGAGCTGGGATCTCGGCGACACCAAGGGGACGGTGGCGATCCGGATGCCGGAGGACACAGTTGCCCTCGACTTGCTACGCGAGACCGGGCCGATGGCGGTGAGCAGCGCTAACTTGTCCGGATCCACGTCCGCAATGACGGCCACGGACGCGAGAGACCAGCTAGGCGAGTCCGTTTCGGTCTACCTCGACGGCGGGAAGGTCCCCGGCGGCATTGCTTCAACGATCATCGACCTGACCGGGCCGCAGCCCCGGCTGCTGCGGCGGGGCGCGATCTCCGTGGGCAGGCTCCGCGAAGTGGCAGCGGTCGTGGCGCAGGCGGACGCAGGCGAGCAGTGACCAGTGCTGCGTAACCACGGGGCCGTATAACCACGGGGCGGGCGTTCCGGGCAGGTAGCCGGCATTCAGCAAAGCAGCGGGTCTGGTGCTCTACAGTTGCCATGATGGTTGACGAACCTGCGCAGGCCTGGTGAGGTCGGGTGAGAGACTATGTCCTCACGCTCCTCGTTGCTGCTGCCGTCACTTACCTCCTGACCCCCCTGGTACGGCGGCTAGCTGGGCGGATCGGCGCGATGAAGCAGCCGAGAGACCGCGACGTGCATGTCGTCCCGGTCCCCACCATTGGCGGACTTGCCATGTACGGGGGTCTCGCAGCTGGCCTCCTGATAGCCGATCAGATCCGGCAGTTGCGCGCCGGACTTGCCAATACAGGCATGATCAGCGGTCTCCTGCTAGCCGGCGGCTTGCTGGTGGTGATCGGGTTCATCGACGACCGGTGGGGCATGGACGCGCTGCCCAAGGCGGCCGGTCAGGTCGCGGCCGGAGGCATCCTCGTAGCCACAGGAACGTCGCTAAGCTGGCTCCCGCTGCCCGGCGGCAACATCTATTTCCCTACCACGAACCAGGCAGCACTGCTGACGATCCTGATCGTGGTCGCGACGATCAACGCTGTGAACTTCATCGACGGTCTCGACGGCCTGGCGGCCGGGATCGTGTCCATTGCAGCGGTGTCTTTCTTCCTCTATTACTACACGCTGACCAGGGTCATCGATATTTCGTCGCTAGCGGCCCCGGCGCTGGCGTCGGCCATCCTGATCGGGATGTGCCTCGGCTTCTTGCCGCACAACTTCTCTCCGGCCAGCATCTTCATGGGTGACACCGGGTCGATGCTGCTCGGCCTGCTGCTGGCCTACGCGCCGATCTCCAGCATCACCTCGCTCCCGCCAGCGAACCTGACCAGCCAGATCAACCGGTATCCGGTGATCTTGCCGCTCCTGCTGCCGGCCGCGCTGCTGGTGATCCCGTACGGGGACATGTTGCTGGCGGTCGTCAGGCGGACCAGGGCCGGGCGCTCCCCGTTCGCGCCGGACCGCAAGCACTTGCACCACCGCTTGCTGGACATCGGCCATTCGCAGCGGGCCAGCGTGCTGATCATGTACCTGTGGGCGGCGGCGTTCTCGGGCACTGTGGTCGGGCTGTCCATCCAGAAGACGGTGCAGCACGGGAACTCCAACCACCACGGCGCGCCGATCTTCGTCTTCGTAATCATCACCGTGATCGCCGTCGCCGTCCTTCTGTTCCTGTCGATGCCGCGACTGCGCTGGTGGCAGCGTAGCCAGCCGGCTGGGTCGGCCGACGCCGGGTCAGCGCTCGAATCCCCGGTCCTGGAATCGCCGGTCCTGGAATCGACCGGCACGGCCGGACCACGGCTGGCCGGAATGGCAGGGGGGCCTGCGCTATCCGTGACCGGGTCGGGCGGCGAAGCGCCAGGCCGTGGCGGTCTGCTCGGCCGGGGGGCGGCCGAGCCGGGGGTGACGGCATCGTCGTTTGCAGCAGCGCCGTCTGCGGCGCCGCTGTCTGCGACACCGGCGTTGGCCGCACCGCCCTCTGCGACATCGCCGTTTGCGACATCGCCGTTGTCCGCCGGCCGCGATGACGAGCTTCCCGGCCGGAACGGCCAGCCAGCACCTACAGAGCGCTCGTCCTGGCATCCCGGTCAGACCTCCTGGCGGAGTCCGACGGCCAAGCCGTCGGAGGGCACTCGCCTCACACCAGCGCGACCGGACAGGCGCATGCCCGGCCTGCCCGCGGTGCCAGGCATAGCTCCGGCTGGCCCGGCGCTGCCATCCACCGGATTGCCGGCCACTGGGCTGCCGGCCAGTGGGCGCTCGGTCATCGGCACGCCGCCTCCGGCGGCATCCGGCCCGAACGCGATAGGCCGAGCAAGGCATCGAGCTTCAGTCTGGCGCCCGGAGACCTCGCTACCGCCCGCGGCCGACGGCAACAACACCGAACCGGACGGACTTCCTTAGCGCCGCGGTCCGCGCCGTGGCGCGCCCCCGGCGGCGCGATTGTGCAGTAGTTCACTTGGCCAGATGAGCGCCGTTTCCTGACCAGCCGATGACTTCCGTCGTTCCCGCTCTGACCTGGGGTTTTGTCGCGCAAGGGCAAAGGGCTCGGCGAGTCGGGCAACCTCGTGAGCGAACGGCAGGGAGCGCTTGTGATATGTTTCACGAGCACCCGTTAGCGGGGTGCTGCGAGGGCCGTGATACGTTTCGCTCACCTGGACTGAGCGCCAGGCGGCGAGTGTCATGACGGCACTGGCACCACGACTCACCGTGCGGTTTGCTGGGCAACCCAGCCGCACTAAAAAAGACCAACCCCGGAGTATCCCAGAAGATGCTGGCGAACATCGCCCCGATGGCGCGGCGATCCGCACTCGTGACGGCCGCAGTGGCCGCCGTCATGGTGGTGCTGAGTGCTGTCCTCGCCGGCCACAAGGGCCTGATCGGCGCGGCCATCGCGGTGGTCGTGGTGGCGGCATTCTTCGGGCTGAGCGTGCTGGCTCTGAGCCGCGCGGCGAGGGTGGGCACGCAGGCGATGATGCTTGCCGGGATGGGCACTTACCTGGTGAAGATCCTGGTCCTGCTCTTCCTGGTCGGCCGTTTCCAGAACAGCACCGCGTTCAGCGCGTGGACGTTCGGGCTGTCTGCCATCGTTCTCGTCCTGGTCTATGACATCGCCCTCGCGGTGAACTGGAGCCGGACGAAGATGCTCTATGTCGAGCCGGACGGAGAACGATGACCCGTGGCTCGGACTACCGCTGCGGACGGCAGAATGCGGCCCGCACTGGATGCTGCCCCCATACTGGGGCAGCCGGCGAGCCGGCATGACCTCGCGGCTGGCATCGGGTGGCAATCGCAACCCCGACCAGGACAAGCAACTGCCTCCGCTGACTCCTGTGGCGCACGAGCGGGACGGCTGGCGGATTCTCAGCTACCTGCTCGGCGGCATGATCCTGTATGGCGGGATCGGCTGGCTGATCGGCCACTGGACGGGCATCACGATCCTGTTCCCGGTCGGCATGATCCTCGGCATCGGGCTGGCTATTGCCATGATCATCTTCCGGTTCTCGAGAACCTGATCGGCCTCGCGATGACGGCCGCCCGCGAAACGGCGACCCTGGGCTCACTCAACCCGGCTGTGTACGCCATGATGTCTCGTCTTGACCCCGAGGCGGAACGCCCTGCCGCCCGGACTCCGGGGGTCGGCCCCCGGGCACGCCAACGTGGCAGTTTGCACGCGACAGCCCGAAGGGGAACCCGGTGAATAACGCACTAGCGGTTGAGGCCGCGCAGCACTGCGGCAGCAACGCGCACATCTTCTCTGGCTGCGGCTTCCCGGCGCCATCCATCCAGGACTTCTACTTCACCCCGATCTTCAGCATCGGCGGGTTCCATTTCGACAAGCCGATGCTGATCATCGTGCTGAGCATCCTGATCGTGGTCCTCTTCTTCTGGTTCGCCTTCCGCAAGCCGAAGCTGGTGCCCCGTGGCGCGCAGAACGTCGCTGAGATGGGCATCTTCTTCGTCCGCGACCAGATACTGCGTCCGCAGCTCGGCGCCCGGGGTGACAAGTGGCTCCCGTTCCTGACCTCGCTGTTCTTCTTCATCTGGATCAATAACATCTTCGGAATCATCCCGATCCTGTATTTCCCGTCGATGTCGAAGTACGGCTACCCGCTCGCCCTGACGATCATGGTCTGGTTCATTTACATATTCCTTGGCATGAAGCACCAGGGCGCGTTCGGCTACTTCAAGAACATGGCCGTGCCGGCCGGCGCGCCGTGGTGGATCCTCCCGCTGCTGGTGCCCATCGAGCTGTTCTCGAACATCCTGGTCCGGCCGTTCACCCTGTCGGTCCGACTGTTCGCCAACATGCTGGCCGGGCACGTGCTGCTGCTGGTGTTCACGCTCGCTACCTGGTACCTGCTTACCGCCTCGTACGCGCTTGTGTTCTCCGCTGCATCCTTCCTCCTCGTGGTCATCATCACCGGGCTTGAGGTGCTGATCCAAGCGCTGCAGGCGTTCATCTTCACGACGTTGACCGCTAACTACATCTCGGGCGCGTATGAAGTCGCGCACTGATTCCGACCTCCGCAAGGAAAAGCCGGCGAAGCCGCCGGCCTGACAAGAAGGAAACACGACAATGCAGCTCGCGATGCACCTGCATCACCTGCTCTACGTAGCCTCCGGCGCGCACCGCCAGGCTCTGGCGGTCGCGCCTGGGTCATCCTCGGGCAACCCGATCTGGTCCCACATCATCAACCTTGGTGCGCTGACCTACGGTCTTGCGGCCATCGGCCCTGGCATCGGCATCGGCCTGATCTTCGGCAACACGATCCAGTCGATCGCGCGCCAGCCTGAAGCGGCAGGCCGGGTCACGGGCCTGATGTGGATCGGCTTCGCGCTGACCGAGTCGCTGGCCCTCATCGGCATCGCGGTGCCGTTCTTCATTAAGTGATCTAACGGCCCGAGAGGTTGCCGGACATGCTGCACTACCTAGCGTCCTCGATACCCGCAAATCCGAACCCCCTCGTCCCGAACTGGACCGAGGTCATCGTCGGCGCTATCGGGTTCTTCATCGTCTTCTTCGCGCTCTGGAAGGTGCTGCTGCCGAGGATCAGCACCGTACTCGAGGAGCGGACAGAGAAGATCGAGGGCGGGCTGCAGAAGGCCGAGGAACTCCAGGCCGAGGCGACGCGCACGCTGGAGCAATACCAGGCCCAGTTGGCTGAGGCCAGGCACGAGGCGGCCAGGCTCCGCGAGGAGGCCAGGGAACAGGGTGCCGTGATCATCGCCGAGATGCGCCAGCAGGCCCAGGTCGAGGCGCGCCGGATCACCGAGGCCGCCCAGGCGCAGATCGCCGCTGACCGGCAGCAGGCGTTCGCGTCGCTGCGCGCGGAGATCGGTACCCTGTCGGTTCAGCTGGCGAGCAAGATCGTCGGTGAGTCACTGGATGACGAGGCACGGCAGAGCCGCGTCGTGGACCGTTTCCTGACCGAGCTTGACGCCAGCCAGAGCCAGGCCTCAGGGGCGCGGACGTCGTCATGAGAGGCATCAGCAGGGCATCTCTGGCCGAGCTCGAGGAGCGGCTGACGCCCATAACGGCGAGCGCCGCGACCGCGGCGCCGCTCGGGAACGAGCTATTCACCGTCGCGGGCCTGCTGTCCAGCCAGCCGGCACTGCGCCGGGCGCTGGCCGATCCGTCGCGCCCGGCTGATGCCAGGTCCGCACTTGCTGCTTCGCTGCTCACGGGCCGCGTCAGCGAGGCGACGACCAGCCTGGTCGCTGCGGCAGCCGCAGCGCGCTGGTCGTTGCCAGGCGACCTGACCAATGCGGTCGAGCAGCTGGCCGCTGAGGCCATCGTGGCGGCGGCCGATGCCGAAGGCCGCCTGGACGAACTGGAAGACGAGCTTTTCCGGTTCGGCCGCGTCGTCGCCAGCCAGCCAGAACTTCGGATCGCGCTGACCAACCCGTTCGTGCCTGCAGAGGCGAAGCGGGCGCTACTGGACGAGCTGCTAGCGGGTAAAGTGACACCGGAAGCGCTGCGGCTGATCACGGAGGCTGCGGTAAGCCCGCTCGGCCGCAGCCTGGACGTCAGCCTCGAGCATTACGCCCAGCTGGCAGCGCGTCGACGGGAATTGCTGGTGGCGGAAGTGCGAGCAGCCGTCGCGCTGACCAGCCAGCAGCGTGCGCGGCTGGCGGCCACCCTGGCCACGGCCTACGGTCACCAGGTTCACCTCAACGTGGTGCTGGATCCGAAGGTGGCGGGCGGCATGACAGTGCGCGTCGGCGACGATCTCATCGACGGGAGCGTGGCCACCAGGCTTGCCGGGGCCCGTCGCAAATTGGCGTCCTGACATGACCGGCGAACCTGCGCGATCCGGCGACCCCGGTCCTGGTGAGACCTACCGCCAGGAGCCACCTAGGCTGGCCAGCAGAGGCCAGTGCACAAGACGGACAAGCCCGATACAGATGAGAAAGACAGGAACATGGCGGAGCTGACAATCCGGCCGGAGGAGATCCGCGACGCTCTCGAGCGTTTCGTCGAGACGTACGAGCCGGGGGCCGCCTCCACCGAGGAGGTCGGCGCCGTGGTCGAGTGCGGCGACGGCATCG
>DASXIA010000428.1:0-17779 GCA_036488155.1 Streptosporangiaceae bacterium
CTCTACAGCTGCCTTGTTGGTGATCGGCCGACTGAACATGATGGTGATCGGGATGCCGACGCCGTACTGCCCGGTAGATATCCCGGAGCTAATGTTCTGATTCGTGCCAACAGCGGTGATCGTAGCCTGGAATGTTCGGCGTGGCGTGAACGTCTGGAATGTCGTTGATGTCGTGACCTTCTTCTGGTTCGCGCCGATCGCGGTCGCGGTCACGGTGTAGCTCGTGCCGGTTGCAAGCGGCTCCGCACTGCGCCATCTGCCGTTGGCAGCGAGAGAGCCGCGGACAGGGCCGGCAGTTGTCGCCACAGCAACGTGCCGCAGCTTCCCGTGCTTTGCCGCGACAACGATATCCGCTCCGGGCATGACGCCCCGCGACCCGTTAGCCGGGGAAATGGTCAGCGTCGGGGGCGGGATCGCATGAGCGGTACAGGCCGTGCAGCTCACAGCGGCCAGCACAGCCACGGACAGCAACGACGTGAACGCGACCCGGCTACGCCGGCCATCAAACCTGATCTTCCCCCGCCGCACGTGGACCGCCTTTCCTGTCGCGATTTCCTCCCGGCGGGCCGGTCGATACCCCGCTCAGACGCCAGGCATGCTGCGCCTGCCACAGCCTTTACCCGGCCCTCGGAAAGAGTTATCACTGGCCGGAGCGCGACAGGAGGAACATCGACAAGGCGTGGCGATTCACGCACGGCATATCTTTGCGACACGGTAACTGTGAGCCTGCTGCCCGGGTCGGCGTCATCGGCCTCATCCCGCTGGGCTTCGCGCGCTACGGCGCCGTTGCCGCAGTCCACGCGTGACCCACCTCCGGCCAATCCCGCCAGGCTTAATACTCGCTGCCGTGGAGTCGTTCACCGATACCCAGAGTCGGGTGGGGTGTTGCGGCGTGCAGCACGATGGCTAGGCGCCTGGGTGACGTCGTCGGCTACGCTCACGCCGAACCGGTGGGTCAGCCTGCCGCCAAGGAATCCGGACACGGTCAGCAGCGCGACGCATGCCGCCGACAGCGCCAGCATTCCGGGGCCAACAACCGCCACCGACGCCGGGGTCCGCTCGCGCCAGACGAAATTCGCTGCATACGCGAAGATAAGCAGCCAGTTGATGACCATGTGCACACAGGCCGTCAGGTAAGCCTTCGTGTCCGCGGTAATCGACGCGAGATCCACGAAGCCGGCCACGCTGGCGACGAGCGCTCCGGCAATCCCGATGCCGATCAGCCACCTTGAGCCCGCTGTCAGGAACGCGGGCTTGCTGACCAAGCGGGAGGCGATGTCAAAGATGAGGCTGGCGATCCAGGCCCCGATCGGCACCGTTACCAGCGCCGGATGGTAGGGGTGCCCGCGCGGACGCGATTGCGGCGGGCTGCCGGGCTGCTTCGCCCGCCGCATGTCAGGCGTCACGATGAGACCTTGGACAGCTGGCGATCGAGCACACTCCCTCATGCGTCCGCCAGTTACAACGTGATCGCGCCGCCACGGGTTCAGCTGCATCCGCCGGCGTGGAACCTACGATGCGGGCATGGAACGCACCAGCCGACGGGCTGGCGCGGCGGTGGCGCTGGCAGCCAGCTGAGCTTGTCGGCACCCAGTACTAGCTAACGCACGCCGCGTCGGTGAACCGCGCTGCCTGCGGCCCGCGTTGCACAGGTAAGGCAGGCCTGACCTAACGGGCCGCCCGGCAGTCGACGGGCGCAGCGCTCACCGACGGGGCTGTGCCGGATCACTTCAGTCGGTCTGGAGATCCGGGACTGCTGGAGCAGCGGGGCCAGCGCGGCAGGTGGGAATGAGCGACAGATGTGCTGACGCTAGACGTGAGCTCGGGGCATATGTGCTCGCCGCGATTGAGCCCGCGGATCGTGCGAGGGTGGAGCGGCATCTGGACGCCTGCCAGCGGTGCCGGGCGGAGCTGGCCTCACTGGCCGGCCTGCCTGCCTTGCTGCGAAGAGTCCCCGACCCCGAGACCATCCTGGCGCCGGCTCGACCCTGGGAGGAAGACACACACGTCCTGCCAGCGGCGCTCCTCAGCCGGACAGCGACAATCCGCCGACGCCACCGGGTGTTGGCTGCGGCCGCCGCAGCTGCCATGGTTGCAGGCACCGCCGCGGCCGTCTCCGCGGTGAGCCGCATCAGCGCCCAGCCGCAGACACAGACGGCTCGGGTATGGCAGGCCACCGTCCAGGCAGCCAGCCCGGCAACAGGCGCATGGGCCAGTATTCGCTACGCCTCGCGCCCGTGGGGCACGCAAATCGAAGCCCAGATCGCCGGTGTGCGCCCCGGAACCCGCTGCCAGCTTTGGGTGACGGACCCCGGCGGCCATCGTTTCGCCGCTGGCGGGTGGGTGATCGCATCCGGTCGGCCGGGTTCGTGGTACCCAGGATCGTCACCGCTGACCGCCACCACCCTGCTCAGCTTCGAGATCACCAGCCTGGACAAGGTCCTGGTCACCATTCCGGCACGTCAGCGGCAGGGTTCAGCGCAGCGACGCTGAGCTTGTGGCGCGACACGGGGCAACATGGGCATGAGTCAGAACGAAGCCAGCAGCCTGCTGAAGCTTCCGCGCCAGCAAGCCGTCACATCTGCCTCCCCGCATTGGCTTGAAGAGTGCGGAATCTGAACCATAGAAAGAGCAGTGCCAGCGGTACTAGCAGGCCGCCGATGCCGTATGCGGCGAATTCCGCAGGCCCGGCGATGTGGCTGACCAGCCAGCCAAAGTTCTGACCAAAGAATCCGGTGATGAACGTCAGCGGCAGGAAGACGGTAGCCAGGATAGTGAGCTGCTCCATAGTGGTGTTCTGCCGGACGCTCACCTTGGTCTGCTCGACAGAGATCACGGCCATGTTGGCCTCCAGCACCGTGCCGAGCAGGTCTCGCTGGGCGGCGACTTCTTCATTAACCAGCAGCAGATGATCGTGGACATCGCGCAGGTAAGGCTGCAGTTGCGGAGCATCGGTGGCGCGCTCGACAGTGGTGACAACGGCCAGCAGCGGATGCACGGCGCGGTAAAAGTCCGTGGCCTCACGACGCAGCGAATAGATCCGTTCGGTCGGCGCAGCCGAACCGGAGAACACGGTGGCCTCGATCTGGTCGATGTCGCGTTCAAGTCCAGCCACGACCGGAGCGTAGTCGTCAACTACCTGGTCCAAGATCGCCCAGAGCGCGGCGAAGCTTCCGGCGGCGAGAAGCTCCGGCCGCTGCTCGAGCCGCTGCCTCGCGCCGCGCAGCTCGCTGGCCACGCCCTGCCGTACCGTGATCACGAAGGTCGGCGCGATAAAGACGCTGATCTCGCCGAATTCGACTTCTTCTGCGGCATCGTCGTAGCGCGCTGTGCGCAAGATCACGAGCCTCACAGTTTCGTCGTACAGCTCGGTCTTCGGTCGCATGTGGAAGCTCTGTGCGTCCTCGACCGCCAGTTCATGTAGCCCGAATGTGTCACGGACCTGGCTTAGCTCCTCTTGAGAGGGCTGGAACAACCCCAGCCAGGTAAACCCGCCCCTCTTGCACCGGGCTGCCGCCTCCTCCAGCGGGACCGCGCCCTCGTCGCGCCTGCGGCCGTCTTGGTAGTGAGCACAGTCAATGATCATCTCGGGACTCCCTTGCCGGCAGACAGGCCTTACCCGACACAGCATGCCGTGGTCGGGCAAAAAGACAATGCCTGCACCGCCGCTTGACTGGCCATTCAGGCGTCTGCGGGAACGTTCAGCGATTCTTCAGGGACGCCGACTACGGTGCCGGGTATGGACGAGTTCCGGGCCCGACGGGTGGTCGACTCTCTTCGCGACCGAGGGGTCAACGCTCACCTGCTCCGCGGAGGCATCGGTCAGTTCGGGGTCCGCGTGACGCTGCCTGGCGGACGTGAAGCCGAGTGGGATACCGACGGCACAGCCGGCCTAGAAGCCCAGGTCATGCGGGATGGGATGCTGGTCGGCTACGTGCCCCGGATCGAAGGCTCCGAGGATTTTGACGAGTCCCGCGTCGTGGACGCCATCGCCCGCACCGACTACGACAAGCCCGTCGCCCGCCAGCGCAGCGTCGCGCCGGCGCCTGGTCCCGCCCTCTCCCGCGAAGGTGGCGTATTCCGCCGCTTCCTCGACGGCTTCCGCTACCGATAACCGGGCACGCGGCGAAGCCGAAGCCGAAGGCAGGCTTTCAACAACGGCGTTCACAATAGGGAATGACGGCAGGGCGGGCCGGTGATGCGGCCCTGAGCGGCGGTTAGGTGCCTGTGGACGAGCCGGTCGTGGTGACGTGCGAGCTGCTGGACTGGGATCTTTCCACGGCCGACGTACTGAGGCTGGTGCAGGCCGATGCGTATCCTGCGGCGCTGGTGGGCGTCTGGGCGGCGGGCAGCGACATCGTCTGCTCAGAGCCGACGGCCATCCGGTGCGATCCGGAGCAGCCCTGGGATGCCCTGGACGAGGTCTGGCCCCGGGCCGAGGACGGCGGTGCGGCATTCGCGGGCGGCTGGATCGGCTACCTCGGGTTCGGCCTGACCAGCCACGTGCTGCCGGCCCCGCCGCCGCCGGGCGGCGCCCGGCGGCTGCCGTCCTGGTGGCTGGGCTACTACGACCACGTGCTGCGCCGTGACCGCGCATCCGGGCGATGGTTCTTCGAAGCGCTGCGGACGCCCGCTCGGGCGGAGGCGCTCGATGCGCGTCTAGCGGGATTGCGCCGGCGGGCGGCCGCTGCCCGACCTCAGCCGCGTCCATACGCCTGCGGGGAATTCCGGCTGACCCCTGGCGCCGCAGCGCACCAGTCGGCGGTCCGCCGCACCATCGACTACATCCGGGAGGGGGACATCTTCCAGGCCAACATCTGCCTGCGTCTGGAAGCCAGTTTTGAAGGCGACCCCCTGGACGCGTTCTGCACCGCCGTCAGAGGGCTCGACCCACCGTACGCGGCTTACCTGCGCCCCTCGGCCGAGGGCGCGGTGGTCAGCTTGTCTCCCGAGCTGTTCCTCCGCCGCGAAAGCAGGACAGTGTCGTCCCGCCCGATCAAAGGCACCGGCCCCAGGCCGGCCGGGGAACACGATGCCTGCGCCGCGCGAGTCGAGCTAGAGCGGTCGGCTAAAAACCGCGCCGAGAACGTGATGATCGTCGATCTTATGCGCAACGACCTCAGCCGCGTCTGCGAGCCGGGCAGCGTTACCGTGCCGAGGCTCGCCGCTGCCGAACCGCACCCGGGCATCTGGCATCTGGTATCGGAGGTGCGCGGAGCGCTCTGCGCGGAGACGGGCGACGGCCAGCTGATCCGCGCGGCGTTCCCGCCCGGATCGGTGACAGGCGCCCCGAAGGTCCGCGCTCTTGAGGTAATCCACGAGCTGGAGGTCACACCGCGGGAGGTCTACACCGGCGCAATCGGATACCGCAGCCCGCTCGCAGGCCTGGAGCTCAGCGTCGCCATCCGCACCTTCGAGTTTCACGCAGGCCGAGTCTGGCTCGGTGCTGGCGGAGGCATCGTCGCGGCCTCGCGGCCCGGCGAGGAGTACCGGGAATGCCTGCTGAAGGCACGGCCGCTCATCGCCGCGATCGGCGGCTGCCTCGCCGGACGGCCAGCCCGCTCCCCCCGGCGTGCCGGGAGCGATCCGGCCATGCTGCCACGGCCTGCCGCAGGCGTGTTCACATCCCTGCGCGTGCGGGAAGGAGCCGTACAGCACCTCGGGGCGCACCTTGACCGGCTGGCGGACAGCGCGCGCCGACTGTACGGCAAGGAGCTCCCCGAGAGCCTCGACACGGACCTGGACCGGTGCCTCGCCCCACGGCCGACCGGCAGGCTGCGGATCACCGTCCGGCCGCGCGGCGGTCCGCTGCAGGCCACGGTCGAGGTCGTTCCCCTGGACAACGCCTCAGAAGTCGCCGGCCTGGTCCCGGTCGTCATTCCCGGCGGCATCGGCGAGCACAAGTGGGCCGACCGCCGTCTGCTCGGCCAGCTCGCGCAGACCGCCGGGACCAGCCAGGGAGTGCAGCTGCTCATCGAGGACGACGACGGGACGGCCCTCGAAACCGACCGGGCGAACCTATTCGCGGTCATCGAGAGCGTGCTCAGGACGCCGCCCGCCGACGGACGCCTGCTGCCGGGCATCACTCGGGCCAGGGTGCTGCGGCTAGCCGAGGCGGCAGGCCTCGCCCTCGAAACCGCCCCGCTCAACCGGCAAGACCTGCTGAGCGCGAGCGAGGTCTTTGTCACCAACTCCGTGCACGGGGTGCTGGCGGTCCGTTCGGTCGCCGGGGTCGCGCTGCCCGCAGCTCCAGGTCCAGCGACCGAGCGCATGGCGGCGGCACTCGCAGCCGAGGCGCGTGGTGCGGACGCTCCCCCCGCCGAGATCTCGCTGCCGCGCGTCCACGAAGCCGGACCAACTGCGGAAGCGGAGATCGGGCTCCGGCGACAGCTGATCACACGCCCCTCGCCGGCGAAAGCCGCGCCACTCGTGGTCGTCATCGACAACTACGACTCATTCACCTACAACCTCGTGCATTACCTGGCCATGGCGGGCTGCGCCGTCGAAGTCGTCCGCAACGACGAGGTCACCGCAAGCCAGATCGTGACGCTCGGGCCGGCCGGGGTGGTTATCTCGCCCGGCCCGTGCGCACCGCACGAAGCCGGGATCAGCATCGACGTGGTGCGCGGCTGCGCCTCCAACCCCGTGGCCATTCCCGTGCTCGGCGTATGCCTGGGTCACCAGGCCATCGCGGCCGGCTTCGGCGCCAGCATCGTGCGGACGGCTCCCGTCCACGGCCAGGCCTCGATCATCAATCATGACGGCCGCGGCGTCCTGGCCGGGCTGCCGCGGCAGTTCGCCGGGGCCCGCTACCACTCCCTCATGGTGGCTGACCAGACTGTCCCTCCTTGCCTGCACATCACGGCGCGAACTCGCGGCGGAATCCCCATGGGGCTCCGGCACGCCAGCCTGCCGATCGAGGGCGTGCAATTCCACCCGGAGTCAGTGCTCACCAACTATGGTCACGACATCATCGGCAACTTCGTCAGCGCGCTTCCAACTCTGTCGAGAACGGACGCACATCGTTGACGACTGAAGCTAGGCGGCAGGCCGCCGTGCTTCGTTGCAGCGCAACCGATACCTCAGAAACAGGTACGACGCGCGCCGACGCACGCTGACCAAGTCGGCCTGTTCCGCGCGGGCGGGCAGCAATTCTTGTGCCGCGACCAGCCCAGGGCGGGCGGTTTCTCCCCGGCCGGCCAGGACCGGGGATACGGTGAGGAAGAGTTCGTCCAGCAGCTCATCGGCGACGAGTTGGCCGAGCAGCCGCGGGCCGCCCTCAGTCAGCACCGTGGCGCCACCGAGCGCCCGAAGTGCTTGGAGCAGCTCTGCAGACCGCAGCGTCGGCCGCTCTCCCAGGTCGATGATTGTGCACGCAGGTGAGAGCCGCCCGTGGAGCCGCCGGGCCCCAACTGTCGTGGTCAAGATGATGGCGCCGGCGCGGAACGCGGGATGCGTTGCGGGCACCTCGCCGGATAGCGTGACGACGGCTAGTCGCGGATTGCCCGCCCGGCCGACGTTCCGGCGCAGCGCGGCGAAACCGTCTGCAGCCTCGGGGCAGATATAACTCGGGGTCCACCGATGACTCGGTGTGGCGCGCAGGGTGCCTGCTCCGATCAGCACCATGTCCGCGCACGCCCGGAGCAGGCCCATGACGAACCGGTCTGCCGGGTCGCCGCCGCTGATGGCCGATCCGGATGACGGGTATTCCGGGCCGAGAGCGGTCACTCCGTCCACGGACGCGACGAAGTTGGCATACAGACACGGTTCTGGGAATCCGAGGTCGCCGCCGTAGAGATCTGCCAGCTCCTGCGGCAGGCTCCAGGCCGGGAGGCCGGCCTGCTCGTACAACATGGCGAGCGCCGGAGGCCTGGCCGCAGTCGGCGAAGCGGTGCTCTGTTCCGCCATGGCGGGTCAGCCGGGCCTGGTGCACAGATGGTAGAACTCGTCCCGCAGCTGCGGATCATCGTCGTAGGTGCCCCGCCAGTAGGTGGTACGGGTACTGGACTCGATCTCCATGACGCCGCGCATCTGCGTGCACAAATGCTCCGCTTCCAGATGGACCGCGACGCCGTGAGGGTCGAGGATGCGCTCCAGCCCGTCAGCGAGCTGCTGACCGATCCGCTCCTGCACGGAGAACCGGCGCGCGAACAACCGCACCAGCCGGGTCAGCTTGGACAAGCCCAAAATGTGCTCGTGCGCGATGTATCCGATGTAAACCTTGCCGAAGAATGGCAAGCTGTGGTGCTCGCACAACGAGAAGAACGGTATCGGTCCCTCCACCACCTGGCTGATGCGGCAGTCGGGCCCGCCCCGGCATTCGGTAGGGAATGCGGTCACCAGCTTTTCGTCGCCTTCATATCCGCTGGTCGCGTCAAAAATCGCCCGGAGGAACCGGCGCGGAGTATCAGCCGTGGCGGCCGTCCCTACAGGCATCCCCATTGCTGTAAAGATCTCCTCCATGTGACCCTCAAACCGCCGCCACTGGTCCGGGCTGATCACCCGAGGCGCTACCGCCGCCCACCCGGCACCGCCGAGCTGGACATCATCTCCGGCCACGCCGCCTACGCCGGGGCGGCCATTGAGGTACTGCCGCTCTCCGCTCACCTGTGCCCGCCTCCACCCCAATGCGCTGCCGGCGGAGATCCGGGCACGGGTGTCCGCGGGCTCGGCAGGCCGTCAGCTGGTTGTGCCAGGAACTGGCGCCGGATTACCGCGATCACGGTACGGGCGGCGATGGCCCCTATCAGTACCGTGATGGCGGTGATCGCAGCAATGGCGTACCCGGTGCCACCGGGAGGGTTTGTCCGGGTAATCCACTCCAGCGCCAGCGTGATAGCGATGGCGCAGGAGAACGTGAATGCCCAGAATCCCGGGGAGAAGCGAAGCTTGAGGTAGCGAGGAAGAAGACGCACCTGAACCAGGGCCATCAGGACCAGGTACCCGCCGATGGCGGAGGCGATGACAGTCGTGCCGCGGCCGGCGGCCAGGGCGAACCATGCGACACCGGCCAGGGCAGGCGGCGCCAGTTCGATGGCGGTGACGGGCTGTAGAGCGGCGGGCAGGCGTTTCGTCGTGATCAGCCGACCCAGCACGACGGATCCCAAGAGCACCCAGGACAGGAGCCCGAGGCCGAAGGCTGCTTCGGCCAGTCCGTGCAGGCGAACCTGGGACAGCGTGATAGCGCCCACGAGACCGCCGGCGACGGCCGGCAGGTAGTAGCCGGAGTGAACGGAGGCCTGGTCAAGATCACCGGCGATCCACTGGCCACCGAGCCAGCCCGCCACGGCGACGGTAACCGCCACGAAGATAACCACGAGGACGCGTCCGGCCGCGAAGGACACGCTCGCCAGCGCCGCACCCAGCATCATCGCAGTGATCGCGGGCACAGCGAGAAACGGGGACTGGACCGGGTCCCGCAGGTCGGCAACCAGTCGCCGCGGGCCTTGCGCAGCATAAAGCCCGGCCAGGACCAGCAGCACAACGGCGGCCAGGATGTCGATCGCTCCCGAAATGGCGGGAGAGGTGCCCAGTTTCGCACCCGCAGCGTGCCACGCTGTCGCCAGCCCGGCCAGGCCGAGCGGGACGCTGAAAAGGTTCGGGGGGATTCTCAGCCGCGCGCGCCTCGTGTATCCCCGGCTCGGCCCGCGCAACCTGGGCAGGACCTGATTTTTCTCCCGGATCTCAGACATAGCGCTCCCCCTTAGCACTACGGCGGACGGTTAACTTAAACCCCCGTGTGCGTGACGGCCGCGAGCCTGCTCTGGCTGGCCATCCCGGTGCCGACCAACACCGGCAACTATGACGCTACTGTCCGCATCGGCTTGTTCGCACCGGGTAAACACCCAGTATGTGTCGCCACCCGGCAGGCAGTCGATACCTGGCGCCTTCCGCGCCGACACCACCTGAGTCGGCAGCGTTCGCCCGGAATGCCCAATGTGAACCGCGATAGCGCCAGCGCGTTCGGCTGGCGGCAAAGTCCCGAGCGGCCGTTGCTGGACCGCAGCAGTGAGCGGACCAGGATTGACGATGTCCTGGAAAGCGTCCGGCATGGCTTCAGCGGCGTGCTGGTGCTTCGTGGCAGTCCAGGTGCGGGCAAGACGAGCCTTCTGGCCTATGCCGTCGGGGCCGCGTCCGGGTTCCGTATCTCTGCCGTAGCCGGCGTCTACTCGGAAATCAATCTGCCTTACGGCGCGGTGCATCAGCTGCTGATCCCGTTCCTGCCGCTGATCGACGATCTTCCGGTCCCGCAGCAGCAAGCGCTCCGGGTGGCGTTCGGCTTGGAGGCAGGCCCGCCGCCAGAACGTTTCCTGGTCGGGCTCGCATGCATGACCCTGGTCTCGCGCGCAGCGGCGGACCGGCCGGTACTGTGCGCAATCGATGACGCGCACTGGATCGACGCCGAGTCTGCGCTGGTCCTGGGGTTCTTGGCGCGCCGCCTGTACGCCGACCGGGTCGGCATCATGCTCACTGTCGGCGATGCTGGACAGCTGCACGATTTCCAGCAGCTTCCGACGATCGAGGTCGGGGGCCTGCCTGAGAACGCGGCCGCGGAGTTGCTGCACTCTGTCTCGGGCGCGCCGCTGCCGTCTGCGGTGGTGCACCGGGTAGCTGCCGACACAGAGCGGAACCCTCTGGCGCTTGTGGAGATCGGCTCTCATTTCACCGTCGGTGAACTAACCGCCCGGGCTTATCTGCCCGAACCGATCCCCGTCGGCCGGCAGCTGGCTGAGCGTTTCCTGGACCAGGTACGCCAGCTACCAGGTGATGTCCGGGAGTTCGTGCTGCTAGTAGCGGCCGACGCCTCGGGCGACCGGAGCCGGGTGCGGCAAGCGGCCGCCGCAGCGCGGATCGACGCGGACGCCGCCGAAACAGCGGTCCAAGAGGCAGAGCTGATCAAGGTCTCCGGCAACGGGGTGGGATTCCGGCATCCGCTCATCCGTAGGGCCGTGTATCACCAGGCAACCGATGCTGGCAGGCGGCGGGCGCATCACTTGCTCAGCCATGCCAGCGGCAGCCAGGGTGATGCGGACGGCCGGGTGTGGCACGCTGCCGCTGCTGCAGCCGAACCCGACGAGAACCTTGCGGCCGACCTGCACGCCGCGGCGAGGCGGTCCCGGGACCGCGGCGCTTCGTCCGCCGCAGCCGCCCTGCTGCGACGCTCGGCGTCGCTGACGCCTGACCAGGTCATCCGTGCCCGGCGGGAAGTCGAGCTGGCCAGCGCCGAACTGGTGATTGGCCTGCCCGAGACCGCGCGGCAGGTTGCCGCCGATGCCCTGCCGCGGCTGCCCGATAGCAGAAGCCGAGGCGAAGCGAACGTGGTCATTGGCGACGCGCTGTTCGCCCAGGGCCGCGCCGCCGAGGCCGCGCAGGCCCTGGCTGACGCGGCCGCGGCGCTGGCGGCTGACCCGGCGGCATCAGCGGACGCGTTGATGACCGCGCTGAACGCGGCAATCTGGGCCGGGCCTGCCGAGACCAGGAAGATCGCTATGATCCCTCCGCCGTCCCCGGCAAACACGCCCAGAGTTAGTGATCTCCTGCTAGCCGGCTGCCAGGCGAGGTTCGCCAAGGGCTACGACGACGCGGCGGCACCGTTGCGTGCGGCGGTTTCTGCGCTGCGCGCCGACGACCTTGATCCGGTGGCTGGCCTCAAGTGGTTCCTGCGAGGCACTATCGCTGCCGGGAGCCTGTGGGACGACGAGGCAATGGTCGACATAACCGGCCGGTGGGTCCGGGTAACCCGACAGCTAGGGGCCCTAGCCGCGGCTCCCGTCGCCCTGGCGTTCCGAGCCATTGCAGACTGCATGACCGGCCGTCTCGATCAGGCCGCTGATGGCTGGGCCGAGATGCGCGAGCTCATGGCAGCCAGCCAGACTGCCGGAATGTTCGGCATTGACAGCGGCGCCCAGGGCTTGCTGCTGGCTTATCGCGGCCAGATCGCCCAGGCGCGCGTGGCCGGACTGGCGCAAATCCGCCAGTCGACCGCTCGGGGCCAAAGTACCCCGGCCTCGATGGGCAGGAGCATCGTCGCCCTTGCGGAGATGCTCGACGGAGACTGCGAGGCGGCGGTCGACACCGCCTCGACGGTGATCCGCGACGATCCGGTGTTCATAGCTGAGACGACGTTGCCTGTGCTGATCGAGGCAGCCGTCCGCAGCGACCACCACGACGTGGCGCTCGGCGCTTTTGCTACTCTGGCCGACCGGGCTCGGATCGCCGGAACGCCGTGGGCGCTCGGACTCCGCGCCCGCTGCCAGGCACTGCTCGAAGAAAGCAGCAAGGCCGAGGCAGCCTACCTCGAAGCGATCAGCCAGCTCGGGCGCAGCCGCGCGGCCCTCGACCTGGCCCGCGCGCACCTGCTCTACGGCCAGTGGCTACGGCGAGGCCAACGACGTCGCGACGCACGCGGTCAGCTTCGCACGGCCGAGGACATGTTTCATGCCATGGGCGCGGCCGGCCTCGCTCAGCAAGCGGGCAATGAACTGCGCGCGACCGGTGAACGAGCCAGAAAGCGAACCCTCGACACCGAATTCGACCTCACTCCCCAGGAAGCCCGCGTCGCGAGCCTTGCCGCCAGCGGTGCGGCCAATATCCAGATCGCCGAGCAGCTGTTCATCAGCCCAAGCACCGTGGACTACCACCTGGGCAAGGTGTTCAGAAAACTCGGCGTCAGGTCACGGACTCAGCTCGCGCATCAACTGCCCGTCCGGTCCTGACGTGAGTAGGTCATCACCGCCCGCGTAGTTCCCTATCCCTATCAGTCTCGGAAGCTTTCGGGCGTCCCGCAACGGTTTGTTGTCAAACTGGATGTATGGAACTTGATAAGGGAGTCCGGCGCAGGCTGATTGCCATGCTCACGGCGGCCGTCACCGACATGAGGGAGGGAGACGGCGAGACACCCCTGCTCGATCTTCTCGCGAGAGATGCCAGTGATCCGAGATCCCCCAGCGTAACGGTCAGTGCGCCGATAACTGCACAGAAGATCCGCGCGCTCATCGACGCCGCCCTAGCCGACGACCGCAGGTACACCTGGAGCGCGGCGCTGTTCGCCTCACAGCTCTTTCTCGAACTAGCCGCGGACGTGGGCCGGGACTATCCGGACTTCGACATTGACGCCTTCCTTCGGAAGGCGGCGCTTCAGCTTGAATCCGAGGATCAGGCCGGAGACTGACCACCAGGGGTTCGCCGGGCGCAGCCTTCGAGCACGTCCCGCGCTATGCATCGCGTGCCGGTCCGGGAACTCGAACTCTCCGGAAACGGTGCTGGCGGGCAGCGCCCCTCGGCTGTCGGTAGTAACCCTGACGCCTTCTGGCAGCTAAACCAGGGTTGGGCCGGGGTTGATCCGGATCGACCCCGGCCACCATGGCGGGCAGTCTTGAAGTCGCCAGGCGGCAGCACTGCTCGCCTGGCCACCGGATGTACCAGCCCATCGTGAATGGAGACCGATCGACATGCTTCGGATCATCGTTATTGCCCTCATCGCCATCGTGGCGCTGGCGTTGCTCAGCTTTACCCTCCACCTGCTGTTCTCCCCATGGCTGCTGGTTGTTGCCATCGGCGTCCTGGCATGGCTCAAGTTCCGGCCTCGTCGAGTGCGCCGCTAATGGCGCCTAACCGGCCCCGGGCCCGGCAGCGCACAGCGAAGCCCCGGCCGGAATCGATACGGTGTGCGCATGACGAAATTTGGCGTTCAGCTGCCTAACTTCTCGGGCATTGACACGGCTGATTTGTTCGACCACGTTGCCGGCCTCGCGACCGCCGCCGAGGACGCCGGGTTCCACTCGGTGTGGGTGATGGATCATTTCTTCCAACTGCCGCCGCTGGGCGGGCCGGACCAGCCGATGCTGGAGGCCTACACACTGCTCGGGGCGCTGGCAGCCCGCACCCAGCGGGTGCAGCTCGGCACGCTGGTCACCGGCGTGACGTACCGCAACCCCGGCATCCTCGCCAAGATCGTCACCACCCTGGACGTCATCTCGCGGGGGCGGGCCATCCTCGGCATCGGCGGCGCCTGGTACGACGTCGAGCACCAGGGCCTCGGCGTCGACTATCCGTCGGACCGGCTGCGCCTGGACATGCTCGAGGAAGCTGTCCAGGTCTGCCGGGCCATGTTCACCGGCGACGACGTGAGCTTCGCCGGGCAGCACTACCGGCTCGATCACGCGCGCAACCTGCCCAGGCCGGTCCAGCCTGGCGGCCCGCGGATCATGATCGGCGGCGGTGGCGAGAAGCGGACGCTGCGGCTAGTCGCCCAGTACGCCGACCAGTGCAACGTCACCGGCAACGCGGGCACGCTGGCCCGCAAGATCGAGGTGCTGCACCGCCACTGCGCCCAGGTGGGCCGGGATCCGGCCGAGATCAGCGTCACCTGGATGACGCCGCTGATCCTGACGACCTCCAGCCAGAACACGGCCGAAGTGAACGAGATGCTGGCCGCGGCCGCGTCTCCGGAGGAGATCGCCGGGTTCACTGTCGGCCAGCCGCACGAAATTCCTGACCTGGTCGCCGGTCACATCGACGCTGGTGCGGATGAAGTAATCTTCAGCTTCGCGTTCGCCGACTCGGCCGGGATGGCCGCATTGGGGAAGGCTTTCGGTCTGGGCGGCCGCTAGCTGTGCCAGTCACGGGGTCATCGGTCATTCGCTGCCACGCGCTCCCTGCTGACTTACGCTGGCGAGCGTGGCAGAACTAGCGCGCCGCGCGCGGATCGAGGACGTGCATGAGCTTGCCATGAGCATGCCGCACGTCAGCGTTATCCACGGCGGCCACGGCAACCCGGTGTACCAGGTCGGCGGCAAGTCGTTCATCTTCTTCCGCAACCCGCGCCCGGACGCCACCGATCCCGATACCGGCGAGCGCTACCCGGACGTGATCGTGTTCTGGGTTGAATCGGAGGCCGACAAGCTGGCGATGATCCAGGACCAGGGCTCGCCGTTCTTCACTACATCTCATTTCGACGGCCACCTGTCGGTGCTGATCCGCGGGAGCCGGATCGGTGAGCTCACCCTTCAAGAGCTGACCGAGGTCGTGCAAGACGCCTGGCTATGCCGCGCATCAGCCAGGCGGGCGGCGACCTGGCTCAGCGCGCAGGGCGGTGAGGATCAGCTGATGGTGTGACCGCCGTCGACGTTGAAGATATGGCCGGTGACGTAGGACGCACTGTCGGATGCGATGAAGACGATCGCATCGGCCACCTCCTCGGCGCGGCCCAGACGGACCATCGGAACCTCGGCAGTCAGGCTCTCCTTGTTCTGCGGCGTGCCGGTGAAGCGGGTCAGCATGCCGGTGTCAGTCAGGCCGGGCGCCACTGCGTTCACGCGGATCCCGGACTTAGCGGTCTCGAGCGCCACCGACTTGGTGATGCCTTCGACGGCATGCTTGCTGCCGACATAGACCGAGGCTCCCGCCGCACCCTCGTGCCCGTAGGTCGAGGAGACGTTGACGATGCTGCCGCTGCCTTGTTCTCGCATCACGCGTACTTCGTGCTTCATGCTCAGGATCACGCCGAGGACATTGGTGTCGAACGTGGCGGCATAGCTGTCTGCCGTCTGGTCGGTGATCGGGCCCCTCTGACCTTCGGTGCCGGCGTTATTAACCGCGATATCGAGACGGCCGAACTGCGCGACGGTCTGGTCGGCCAGAGCGCGGACGTCTTCGTCGTTTCGGACGTCGGCGTTGATGAACTCGGCCTCCGAACAGAACGCGCGCAGTTGCTCCGCGAGTGCCTTGCCGGTCTCATCATGCCGGCCCGCAACGACCACCTGCCCGCCCTGCCTGGCGAAGGCGAAAGCGGCGGCACGGCCGATGCCGGTGAGCGCTCCGGTGATCAAGATAACGGGCTTGTCCATGTTGCTTACCTCCTGTGAGGTATGGCCGCGACGTATGGCTAGCCAGTCGTCGGCGCCGCGCCATGGTGCGATGCCGCGAACAAGACCTGTGGTAGCGCGATACTCCCTAGCTCAGGCCGAGTATCAGGAACTGCTGGCGGCTCACCCAGCTCGGATAGCGGTCGACCATCGCGTCGAACAACTGCTGGTCGCGCAAACCCTCGTCGCATAGCTGGCCGTAGTACTCGAGGTAGCCGCGAGACTCGGCCAAGACGGTGGGCGGGTTGCCTTGGGTCGGGTCCTTGTGCCCGGCGACGACGGCGCTGGGGTTGAGTGCGGCAAGCCGGTCGAGCGCAGCCATCCATTCGGCCCGCCCTTCCGTCGTAGTGTCCCCGACGTACATGTGGCAGTGGTTGTAGGCGACGTCGCCTGAGACGATCAGGCCCAGGTCGGGCACGTGCAGAGCAGTCGTGTCCAGAGTGTCGGTGTGCCCAGTCTCAATCACCTCGATGACTGAGCCTTCGAGCTCGATTTCTCGCGATTCGAGCGGTTCGGGGAGCGGAACGGTGTCGGCGATCTGACCGGGGAACCGCGCCCTGAGTGAGTCGTCCAGCGGCTTAGTGTCCTCCTGTTGCATGTGCCGCGCGGTCCCGGGCGCAGCTACTGTCCGCGCGTCGGGGAAGCGGTCGAGCACCGCCGGCAGGCCGAGATAGTGGTCGCCGTGCCCGTGCGTGATGTAGATCGTGGTGAGGTTGCGGTCGTGCAAACCGACCCAATCTGCCAGCGCGGTGGCCTCCGGGACTGTCATCAGCGGATCCACCAGCACGGCTTCGCGGGCGCCGAAGATCAACGTTGAGGTCGTCGGATCCCAGGCCGGCGCCTCACCTACTGCGGGCTGCGGGCCGACGAACGGCTTTTCCGGCGCGGTGAAGACGTCGTAACTCAATGGCCGGGTGGCCTGCATGGCTCCCCCTATTGTGGCGGCTGGCGTGCCCAGCTGATCGTTTGCGTGGTCGTCACGCCGCCGGCGCCGGGTTCCGACACCGACAAGGTGAGCTTGTCCGGACCGTCGAACCGTGCGTGCCGGTGCTGCGTGGTGCCCAGCCAGCTTGGTATTACCGACACCTGTACGTGATGGTTCACCGTATGGCTGGCCTCGTCGACGTCGTACGGCCCGGAATATGCGATGTAGTAGGCGTCCGGCCGGTCGTCGTCCTTATATGGCCCCGGCCCGGCCAGCTGGGCCGACATGTAGCCGTCCGGGGTATAAAGGATTGCCCCGCGCGGGTTCTCGCCCAGCGGGTGATCGGTCTTGCCGTCGGCGGTCACCTCATATCCCATCAACCGCCAACCCCCGACCAGACGGTCCCGAATCTTCGGCTCTGACATCGTGAATTCCCCGGAGATTCTCGAGGCGCTCCCGGTCACCAACCGCCGGATTCCGGCCGGAACGCCCTCAGTACAGGAAATCAAGCCTGCCCGCAGGGCACATCAGGCGATGTCGACGATCACGGCGTAACGTCGTCCACTGGATCCTGGCGGGCTTCCTCACGCGCCTTCATGCCCAGCGACGCTTATCCGTCACCTCTGCTAGGTGAGCTGATTTGCCCCGGGTGAGCTCGGCCCGTCGCGCGCCGGCTGGGTCAAACCGCAACAACCTCATATACGGTCCTGGGGTCGGCGCGCGACGGGCCGCCCGTGCTGCTCCGCGCGCCGACCGCCGTATTAACCCAGCGCTGGCCGTCCTCCGGCGGCCTGCGCAGGCGGGCAGTTCAGGAAGCAGCGGCTGCGGCCAGCTGACGAAGCGGCGCCAGCGCGTTGCTCCAGGCGACGACCTGGTCAAGGAGGGTGTCCAGCGCGCTCAGGCTGTAGTCACCGGGCTTGAAGACGCTGAAGTTCTCGAACTCGGTGATCAGCGACAAGGCGACCTGCTGGCGGACGTCGGCCATCTG
>DASXIA010000442.1:0-6489 GCA_036488155.1 Streptosporangiaceae bacterium
CCCGCTCCTGTGAGCAGGCCGAGCCTGACCACCCGCCCGCCCTGCCCGGCCAGCTCCGGCCGGGACCCGGCGGCCGCTCCGACGCCGGTGAACATCAGCGCGACGGTGTTGGTTACATTCGCGCTGACTGGCCCTAGGCCAAGGGCGAGCAGCGCCGGGTAGGACACGACCGACGCCAGGCTGGCGACAGTGCTGACGATGCCTGCCAGAACTCCGACGCAGAGCAATGCCACCTCGGCGGCAATGCTCACGTCGCCACCTTTCCGGGCCGTGGGCTGGTTCTTGGGTGCTTTACTTTACGGCCGCCGGACCGGCCCTGCCCTCTCGTGGCCGCGGGCAAGCGGTACCTCACGACGGCGAGAGGGTAGGGAACTGGCGAGCCTGACCGGGGAGGGCCACCTCATGACACTGACCGCGCTGGCGTCGCCGCCCGCCACCGGGCCATCCTCGTTTACCGCGGCCATGGAACATGTGGCGCAGGGATTCGAGGCCCTTGGTGCGCTGATCCTCGTGGTCGGGGTCATCTGGTCGGTGGTCCTCGGGATAGTCGCATGGCGCCGGTCAGGCTCGGGGCCGGCCTATGCCACGCTGCGGCAGGCGTTCGGCGGCAGCCTGCTCCTGAGCTTGGAGGTGCTCGTTGCCGCGGACCTGCTCCGGACCGTCGCGGTCGCAACGACCGTCGGCAACGTCCTGGTCCTCGGGCTGATCGTGCTGATCAGGACATTCCTTAGTTTCTCGCTGGAGATAGAAATCGATGGCGTACTGCCGTGGCGGCGGGCGCTGGGCAGCGGAGCCACCTCGATTGCGCGGGCCACCCGAGCCGCGCGCAGACCTGACCCGCACTGATCAGCTGGCCCCGTCGGGCTGCGGATCGGGACACCGCCGGCCCTGCTCGCCGCGCTATCGGTGCTCGTCGCCGCGATTCGAGCACGATGACGCAGTTCGTCAGGGCCTCGTTGCCTGCTCGAGAAAGAAGCGCTGCCGCGGCCGCGTCTCACCCTCGACGACTTCGTCGGGCGGACGCAGTGTGATGCCGGAGGCGAGGAACGCTTGCTTCGACTCCCACTTGGAGATCCCGACCAGGCAAGTGCCGTCGTCGGTGAAATACGGCGGCTCTACGGCGATGCAACCCGGCGCGGCAGCGAGCGCACCGCCCATTTCCTGCATCGACTGGGCGAGCGCGTCACCGCGGCCAGGCTCGGGCCAGTGGAAGACCATGAAGATGAAGCTCATGTGCAGTCCTATGCTCCGTCGGTCTGGCATGTCCTGACCTTGGCCAGGTGAGCGTCGAACGCGATCCGGTCGTCGGGATCCTCGGCAGTGAACGCGGCCATCCGCACCGCCTCGGGGTCGCGGCTCTGGTCGAACAGCGCATCCCGATCGGCGTCCTCAACGGGCCGCAATGCGATCACGGACGAAGTCACAGGTGCCTGAACATGACGTGCAGGCCGACGAGGCCGTGCTCGGGATGATCGAACGACGCGGGAGCCGTGCCGATAACCTCGAAGCCGAGTGACTTCCACAGGTGCACGGCCGGGGCGTTGGCCTCGACGACGGCGTTGAACTGGATGCTGGCGAAGCTCGCCGACCGGCACCAGTCCAGAACGTACTCGCCGAGGGCGCGGCCGATGCCCTGCCCCTGGCAGGCCGGGTCGACAAGGAACGAGGCAGTGGCCACGTGCGATCCGCGGCCAGGCCGGTTCGGTCCCATCTTCGCTGAGCCAACGATGATGCCATCGCTGACCGCCACAACGGTCTGGCCGGGTGGCTGCTCCATCCACCAGGGCCGGGCCTCGTCGAGCGTCTGTCCGTCCGGGAAGGGGTACGTCCTGCCCTCTGCCATGATCGCGGCATAAAACGGATAGATGAGCGGCCATTCAAGTTCCGTAGCGGTCCTGATGATCACGCCCTAGAGGGTATCGCTCACAGGGCTAGCTGGCCCGCAGCGCCGCCACGCCGCTCATGTCGACGCAGTTCATCTCCTGCTTCCGCACCACGACAACCAGAACCGAGGTGCAGGCGCGGCAGCGCATCACCGTCCCAGGTGCCCGGACGTAGACGACTTCCTCGGCAACCTGACTGGCATTGCCGCAGTGCCCGCATGTCAGTTCGGCCGTGGTCATCTCGGATCTGAAGATTTCGCGTAGTACGCCACCGATCGCGTTGCCATCGAGTGCGCTGTCGTCGGGCCCGTACAGTCTCTCCGTCATGGTGCCCCTACTCCCCCGTACCGCTCGGTCTTGACCCGGTCAGGCGGGTACCCGAGGCTGACCAGTTCGCCAGCAACGATCTCGACGAATGCCGTCGGCCCGCAGACGTACGCCAGCGGCCTGCGGTCACCAGGCCAGGCCACTTCGGTCAGAAGGGCCGCGTCCACCCGGCCGGAATGCCCGGCCCAGCCGGGCGGCTCCTTGCGGGTCAGCGTGTAGACGACTTCCGCGCCATCGCCCGCCATGTCGAGTTCGGCGCGATAGATCACATCCGGCACTGACCGGGCCGAGTACAGCAACCGCACCGGCACGTTGCTGCCGATCCGGGCGCGGTGACGGAGCATCGACCGGAACGGGACCACGCCTGACCCGCCAGCTACGAGCAGCAACGGCGGGCCGGCATCGTGGCCGTCCCAGACGAAGTACCCGCCGATCGGGCCGCGTATCTCGATCTCGTCACCGGCCCGCAGCTCATCGGTCAGGTACGGCGAGACCTCGCCGTCCTCCAACCGCTCCACAGTGAGCTGAAGCGGCTCGCCCGGCGCCGACGCTATCGAGTAGGACCGTTCCGCGACGTAGCCGTCGTCAGCCGTCAGCCGGATGTCCACATGCTGACCTGCCTGGTGGCCGGCCCAGTCCGGAATGTCGAACTCGATCGTGCGAACCGATGCAGTCTCCTGCCACGCTGACGCGACCGTGGCGACCTGCCAGGTCAGTCGCCCGCGTACCGCTGTTCCCGCCATGGATCTCCGTAATTGTGGTAGCCGTAGCGCTCCCAGAATCCGGGCTCGTCGGCAGTGAGCAACTCCAGGCCGCGTACCCACTTGGCGCTCTTCCAGAAATACAGGTGCGGCACTAGCAAACGAGCCGGCCCGCCGTGCTCGGGCTGCAGCGGTGCGCCCTCGTACCCGTAGGCGAGCCAGGCCCGGCCGCCGGTAACGTCGGCCAGCGGCAGGTTCGTGGTGTACCCGCCGTCGCAGAAGGCGAGCACGTACCGCGCCTCCCGCTCCACCTGCGCCAGCAGCGTGTCCAGCGAGACCGCCCGCCAGCGGGTATCCAGCTTGGACCACTTGGTAACGCAATGGATGTCCGCGGTGACGTCTTGCGAGGGCAGGTCGCGGATCTCCTGCCAGCTCCACGACTTGGCAGTCTCACCGCCCTGCTTGATGCTGAATGTCCAGTTCTCCAGTGGCGTGTGCGGGGTCGGGCCCGCGGATAGCACGGGAAAGTCCGTTGTCACGTACTGGCCCGGCGGTACGCGGCTCGCGTCCACATCGGACGCTCGGCGGCGGCCGTGAAAGCCGCGCGAAATTGGGCTCATGACTGCATCATCCCCTGCTGCCTCCGGCGCTAACTGGCGGCATCCAGCATGCCCATCAACTTCGTGACAGTTGCCCAGTTGCGCGCCGTACCGGTCGCCTGCACCCTCGCGCTGGACAGCTGGGCGGCTAGTTCGCTGCGGCCAAAGCCGTCCGGCGTGTGCAGGAACAACGTGCGCCCGATTATGGTCGCGTCGTCGCGGCTGCCGGAGTTCCTGGCACGCTGCACGGCGGCGGCGACGGCGGCGATGCCGTCCGTGCCAACCTCGTCGCGGCGGAACACGGCATGAAGGCACTTGGGGTTCTTCTCGTCGGCGTACGGGTTGTCCGCGATCACCTGCTTGAGGTCGCCGCGTGACAACACGACGACGCCTGGCCGCACGCCCAGTCGGCTCGCGATCTCGCTCTGGAGCATGTCAGCCAGCTCGCCGGTGTCAGCCTCGGCACAGCTGAACACCAGGTTGCCGCTCTGTATATAGGTCGTCGCGTCGGCAAGCCCGAGCGCGGTCGCCAGATCGCGCAGGTCGGCCATCGCGACCTTGTTGTGGCCGCCGACGTTAATGCCGCGCAGCAGAGCCAGGTATCTCGGCATAAGCCAGCACTATAACGGCCTCACCGGAGCCAGTGCCGGTAGCGCCCGCGGGAAGCCTCCCGCCATGTGTTCGCTGCCTTTGCCTGCAGCCGGGCTCCCTCGCAGGCATCGCGACCGTAGAACAGACCGAAGCTGAACGCGCTCTCGCCGGCTTGCTGGGCTGCAACGCCGAGCCGCCGCGCTAGCTGACGGCCGACGACGGTGTCCTGATGATCGCCGAGCACAGTTTGCAGTTTCTTCATCCGGTTGCCGAACCGCGCCGCGTCCCTGCCCAGGACGGGAGCTACCGCCTCGGCGGCGTACCTCGCCTGCTTGGCTGCCTTGCGCGCGTCATGCAGGGCCGCCTCCCGCGGCGGGCCCGCGGGCACCTTGAGCGCCGTGCGCATCCGGCGGCGGGTCTTGCGATAGCTCCGCGCCACCGCGGCTGGCAGCGCCTGCCGTGCCGATTCGCTGGCTGCCGGGCCCGCCGGAAGGTCAGCGGTCAGCTCATCCAGTTCGTCAAGCAGGGAGTAATACCGCTCGGACTTCAGCGCTGCCGAGACAGCCTTGAGGCTGGAGGCCCTGGCCTTTGCGCCATGTGCTTGAATGCGCGCCTGCACGGGCCCGAGAAGCTCTTCGACGTCGGTCTGGCGCACTTGTTCGTCCAGCCGTTCTGCCTGGACCTCGGCGTCCCGCGCTTCGCCGAGTACGCCGCTGAGCCATCTCAGCTCTGCCGCGAGGTGATCGGTTTGCGGCCGGCTGACAACAGCGCCGAAGGACCGGAGCGCGCTGCGCAGGCGGCGGGAGGCGACGCGCATCTGATGCACCGAGTCCGGCTCAGCCCGGCGCACTTTCGGGTCGAGCGACTTCAGCTGCTCGGCCTGGCTGCGGAGGTAGCTGCCGATCACTTCGCCAGCGCTGGCTGACGGCGTCAGCTCGGCTGGGCCGGCCGACCGTGGCGGCCGTTCTCCGAGGACGTGCTCGAGCTTCGCGGACCGCGTAGACCGCTGCAGCCCGCCGCGCCGCAGCAGGTTGTCAGCAGCAACGAGCAACGCGCCGTCGCCGCCGGTCAGCTCGACTTCGATCTCGCGCCACTCGGACGCGGGCACTGTGCCCTCGGCTAGCACTATGTCCTCGGCTAGCGCCGTGTCCTTTGCCGGCACTCCAGCCAGAAGCCGGACGGCGCGGACGCTGTCATCGGCTACCTCCGCGAGCGACTCACCGTGCTGCCCGACAAGAGTTGTCACCCGCCGGAGCGTGGTGATCGAGGCCACCGGCACCAGAGGCGCGCCACGAGTTCGCGCCCGTACAAGATCGGCGAGTTCAGCTGGGACGGGCCCGCCTGCCCGGCCTGGCGGCAGCCGGATCTCCTGCCTGCTGCCGGGCGCGACGGGCAGTTTCAGATGCCAGCCCGCGTCGTCTCCGCCCGTTCGTCGCCTGAGCGTGATCCCGGCATCGAGCAGCCGTAGATCCGCCGTGTCGTAGTACTCCGCTACCAGCTGCTGCTCGTCGGGTCCGCGTTCTGCGGCGACGTTCGGCAACGTGTCGAGCCGCGGCAGCGCCGTGTCTGGTCCAGCCTCGTACTTGGTCTCAGTTTCAGTTTCGGTCACAGCCATGCCGCGCGCCTGCCCAGAAATGTCCGGTTGATGCGGGGTTCGTCATCCAACCGACCCCGCACGTTCATCGCAAATTCACTTTAGGCCTCCGGGGTCCCGCAGGAGCGGGTTGCCGGCCAACGAGGCGGGCGGGTCTGAGCCGCTTGGCACCGCTCCTGCCAGGCATGGCTCTTCATCCGAATTTCACATCGTGTGTTCGGGGTCTGCACGCTTGGCGCATTCCCTTAGGTAAGTGAATGCAGAGGCGGGTCGCCCAGCCGTCGCGAACCTCCCGGCCGCCCCGATGCCGGGACGCGATAGGCCGGCGCCGCCCGAAAGGACCGACGCAATGGACTCTGGACATCAAGGTCACCGCCTGAGCCGGCACCTGCCACCACTGCCCGCCGATGTCGCTAACCGGATCATCCGGGCGCTGGCGGGTGAATCTGATGGCCGCAGCGATCCGCAATCCAGCGGCTCCGCCGCGCAGGTCGCGGTTCCACTGCAGCGCAGTGCCGCAGCACAGTCGCTGGCAAGCTACGTTCCCCGCCCGCGGAGGGCGGGCGACCCCGCTTGAACTGCCCTCCTGCGCGGTAGGGCAAGGAGACTTCGGAAATGACAGCAATAACACAGAGCGTGCCGTTCGGCGCCGTCCCGGCGCCGCGGGGCGGCAGAACTAGCCGCTCGCGGTGGCGGGCTCTGCTCGAAGCCCGCTGGCAGGACCGCTTGGCGGAGCTCACCGACCTGAGCGTCGCCTTCCACGATGCCGCAACTCCGGCCCTCGGAACGCAGGC
>DASXIA010000490.1:0-4152 GCA_036488155.1 Streptosporangiaceae bacterium
CAGGCTGGCGTCAGCCAGCCGGGCCGCCCCCGTGTGCAGCAGTGGGCTAGATAAGGCAGGCTTGCAGTCATGGCAACAGACACCCTCACCCTGATGGCCGTGCACGCTCATCCCGACGACGAGGCATCGAGCACTGGCGGAGTCCTCGCGCTCTACTCTGACCAGGGCATTCGAACAGTCGTCGTGACCTGCACCAACGGCGAGTTCGGTGACGCTCCCGGCCAGGTCAAGCCCGGAGAAGACGGACATGACGAGCAGGCCGTTGCTGAGCTCCGCCTGACTGAGCTGCGGCAGTCGTGCAAGATCCTCGGCGTGAGCAGCCTCGAACTGCTTGGCTATCACGACTCGGGAATGCCGGACTGGGAGTACAAGGACCGGCCGGACGCATTCTGTAACGTGCCACTGGAGGTCGTGGCCGCGCGGATAAGCGGGCTGATCGAGACTTACCGGCCGCAGGTCGTCATCTCCTACGACGACAAGGGCCTGTACCAGCACCCCGACCACGTCCACGCCGCGAGGGCGGCTCAGGCGGCTGCGGCGCAGTCTGGCATCCCGGCGAAGTACTACCAGACGGCGATGCGCGGCAGCGACTGGCGAAAGGTCTGGGAGGCGCTCCGCGAAATGGGTGCCGACGTGCCGGACGAGCGCCAGTTCACCGACGAGCAGCGGAGACAGGCTGAGGAGGCGGAACTGCGGATCACCTCTACCGTGGACATCCGCTCGGTGCTCGATCGCAAGCGGGAGGCCCTCTTCGCGCATGCCAGCCAGATCCAGGATTCCTGGTTCAGCAAGCTGCCGCCGGAGATCGCGGCACAGACGTTCGGGCGGGAGAGCTTCGTCCGGGTGACCGATACGACCGGCGCGGCACTGCCAGAAGGCGACCTGTTCGCCGGCCTGCGCTAGCGGATGGTGGCGCCGCCCGGCACTCACCGCGGCACGACGGCGCACCGGCTACCACGGTTACGACCACGACACACTGAGCCGGGTCAGCCTGCCCTGGTTGTCTCGTGACCGCGCCTTTACCTGGTCGATACTGCCGCTTCCGGCGATGCGCCGGTTGCGCTCAGCCCCTTCCGGCACGATTGATGCGTGCTCGCGATCCTGGTCCGCCTGTTCGGGCCGCACCATCGGAAGCACATCGCTTCCTACTGGCCTCGGCTGAAGGCTGCGTGCTGGCCGGTGCCGGGGAACGACGCGGTGCCCGCGATACTCGCCGAGCTGGCCGCGGCTGCGATCCCGGTTGTGCTGGTAGCCGACACCGAGTCAGCCAGTGTGCCGCTGGAAGTTCATCTGGTAAGCGGCGACCCGACCGACGAGACCGTCCTGAAGTCAGCGAAGCCCGAGGCTGCCGAGCAGGCGCTGATCACCGGGCAGTCAGACGGCGACGTGCTCGTCAGCGCGGTGCTGGTCCGCAAGCTCGCGCCTGGCCTGGAGACGGCCGCCCTGGTTAGTTCCCCGGCAGTGCGAGAGGCGCTGACCGATCTGGGCGTGCGTCAGGTCGTCTCGGCGCACGCGCTGATCGCGTCCACGCTGGCAAAGTGCTGCGGCGTCATCATGCCGAGGGTTCCTGTTCGGCAGCCTTGCCTAGGTCGAGCTCAACCTCCACGTCAACCGGATCGGATACTTTGAGTGCTCCCAGGAAACCTGAGTACGGTTTGATGCCAAAGTCCGTCTGCCGCACGGTTGCGGTTGCCCGGTAGCGTTCGGGCGCAGTTTTGCTCACTTGCAGATGGAGCGGCCTGGACTGGCCGTTAAGGGTCAGCGTCCCGGCGATGGTACCGCCGGTCCCGTCCGGGCTAGCCTCGAACTCCGTTGCAGTGAACGTCAGCTCGGGATGGCGGTCAGCCGACAGTACCTTGCGGGCCGTAACTGCGATCTCGCGCTTGTCCTTGTCGGTCAGGGGCCGGATACCGCCCGACCCCTCGCGCACGGCCAGTGCGGCGATATCGACCCTGACCGCCAGGCTCACCGGACTCAGGTCAGCGGCTAGCACCAGTTCGCCGGTCCACCCGGGTGCCTCGATAGTAAGGTCGTGCCCTGCTTGCGCTGCTATGCCGTCACGGCGGGTCCGCAGGGTTATCCGGCCCTCGTCCGGGCCGACGATGTGTCTTCCTGGTTGCACCGGCATAGCTGAACCGTAAGACACAAGTCGGTGGACGTCGCATCGAGGCTGCGTGACTGCCCGCGTTTTGGCGGCTTTGGCCGGAAGCGAGTACGGTCGTCTGAGCGCGCCTGGGCTGCGGATTTTGGACGGTATCGCCGTGGACGGAAAGCTCATACTGATCGACGGCTCAACGGCTCCGCTCGATCATGCCACGATCAATGCCGCTCTCGGCGGTGGCAAGGTTCTCTGGCTCGATCTCAAGCCCGCCGATCCAGACGGCATCGCGCTCCTGCGCGATGACTTCCAGCTGCATCCCCTGGCGATTGAAGCGGTCAGCGAATTCGGCCAGCGACCCAGGGTGGAGGACTTCGGCAATGTTGTCTACCTGGTCAGTTACGGCGTCACCGGGCAGGGCAGGGACGACCTCACCGAGGTCCACATCTTCATCGCCAAGGACTACCTGATCACCATCAGGAAGGACCACTGTCACGCGCTGGACAAGCTGTGGGACCGGCTGGGCCGACAGGGCGGCCTAGCCGCCGGTACCGGCAGGCCGGCGCGGCTAATTCTCCTCCACCACATCATGGACAGCCTGATCGACAGCTTCTTCCCGAGGCTGTCGGACTTCGACGACCGCATCGACGAGCTGCAAGAGCAGATCTTCGCCAAGCCCAGCAACGACCAGCTGGCCGAGCTTTTCAACATGCAGCGATGGCTGGTGAATGTCCGCAAGCTGGTGGCGCCGCAGCGCGACATGATGGCGGCGCTCGTCGCAGGCATGGTGGAAAAGCCGGGCATGACCGCAGACAGCGATCCGTACCTGCGTGATCTGTACGACCATGCCGTCCGGATCAGCGACCAGATCGACAGCTACCGGGATCTGCTGAGCAATGCTATGTCGGCCTACCTCTCGATGGTGTCCAACAATCTGAACGAGGTGATGAAGCAACTAGCGATCATCGCCACGATCTTCCTGCCGCTGTCGTTCCTGACCGGGTTCTTCGGCCAGAACTTTGCCTGGCTGGTCGGCAATCTCGGTGGCTGGCCGACGTTCGTGATGGTTGGTCTCGGCACCGAAGTACTGGCCGTCGCCGGGCTGTACTGGCTATTCCGCCGCCGGGGCTGGCTCGGCGCCGCAGGCTAGCCGTCTGCCGGGAGTACTGCGGCTGAGTGTCCCGCCCGCCGTCCGGTACAGCTTGGTGTGCCTACTCAGCCGGGGAAGCCCTAGTCTGGCGGCATGGTGACGAAAACGCCCGGGAAGGCGCGCGCTCGCTCCCGCAGGCCTGAGACCCGCTTGGGCCTGGTCCGGCGTGCGCGGCAGATCAACCGGATCCTGGCGGAGACGTATCCGGATGCGCATTGCGAGCTTGACTTCAAGAATCCCTTCCAGTTGCTGATCGCTACCGTCCTGTCCGCGCAGACCACCGACGCCCGGGTCAACCTGACCACCCCGGAGCTCTTCGCGAGGTACCCCGCACCCGACGACCTTGCCGCGGCCGATCCGGAGCAGCTTGAGGCGCTGCTGAAGCCCACCGGCTTCTTCCGGGCCAAGACGAAGGCGGTGGTCGGCCTGTCGGCTGCCATCCGGGACTCCTTCGGCGGTGAGGTGCCGGGTCGGCTCGAAGACCTGGTCACGCTGCCGGGAGTGGGCAGGAAGACCGCGAACGTTGTGCTCGGCAACGCGTTCGGAGTACCTGGCATCACGGTCGACACGCACTTCGCGCGCCTGTCCCGCCGGTTCGGCTGGACCAGCCAGGATGACCCGGTCAAGATCGAGCAAGAGGTCGGGGAGCTGTTCCCGAAGTCAGAGTGGACGATGCTGTCGCATCGGCTGATCTGGCACGGCCGGCGGGTCTGCCATGCGCGTAAGCCTGCCTGCGGCGCATGCGCGGTGGCCGCACTATGCCCGTCGTTCGGCACCGGCCCGACAGATGAGGCCACAGCCGCGAAGCTGGTCAAGAGCGGCCCGTTTTCTTGACCGCTGACGGCGAGAGCCAGGCACCGCCCGCACCTGAAGGCGACACTCCGGCATGGCTAGCCAGGCTGAT
>DASXIA010000508.1:0-15687 GCA_036488155.1 Streptosporangiaceae bacterium
CCGACTTCCATCAGCGCCTGCACGCTAGCCATGCCCTGATCCGTCTGTCACCAGAAGGCCTGCAAAGGATGACCAGGCTGCTGCCCGCCGCAACGACAGCAGCTGTGCGGACAAGCGGGGTAGCGTGTCCGCACGGCTGGATCACCGCGCGGGTTCCGATCGAGTCGGTTGGTCAGGCGCACGCCGACTTCCTCCGGCTAGGCACCGACATCGAGGTCCTGGGCCCCGCAGACCTGCGTGACCAGATCGCACGGACGGCCCGCGACCTGGCAGCGCTCTACAACGGGCAGCACGCCGCGGCCGTGTCTCCGCTATCGCGCGCGACTGCCGACAAGTGCCGCGCCGTGACACCAGCAGGTTGACAGGCCTAGTACCGCAGTCGCCCCAATGGCCTCGCGGACGGTAAGCGAGATCACCAGCTCGCCCGCGTTCGCCGGCGCACGTGGATGATCTCTGGCCTCATCGTCATCCTGATCGCCGGAGTCGCGAGGTACGCCGACTACTACTTGTCCGTCGCTCCGCTTCAGTACGACAACGGCGGCGACAGGTGGTACCAGCAGGACGTCCGGCTGGGCGTTTTTGGCCGGAGGCGGAAGAAATGCGTTGCCTGGCCTTGCGTGGCGCGTTAGTGTCGGCGGGTCGCCGCAGGCCGCGGCGCCGCCAGCGGGAAAGGAGGCGCGATGTCCGTATACCTTCAGGCGCCTCCGGAGACTGACCGATAGCAGTCCCGGTCGTGCCTCTGCTCAGCAGAGGAATGACATGACTTCAGAATCAGCTTCACAGTCGATCTCGGTCGGCCGGGCAGATGACATCCCGCCCAGCTGGGACGAGCGCACGATCCTGACTACGTTCTTGGACTACGCCCGCGGAACGGTGCATGCCAAGTGCGCGGGCCTGTCGGATGCGGACGCCCGCCGGGCGCCATTGCAGGGCTCGCCGCTGATGACGATTTCCGGGCTGGTCAGCCACTTGCGCTGGGTCGAGAGCTCGTGGATCGAGAAAACGCTGCTCGGCGGTACGATCGATGCACCGTGGACCGATGATGATCCCGACCGCGAGTTCCGGATCGCGGTCGAGGTACCAGTCACTCAGCTGCTGGCCGAGTACCGGGCTGCCTGCGCCCGGCACCGCGATATGGTGGCGTCCCTCTCCCTGGACACTCCATCCAGGGGCGCCCTGGGCTGGCAGACCGAGCCGGTCACGCTGCGCTGGATCCTGTTTCACCTGATCGAGGAGACTGCCCGGCACAACGGCCACATCGACATCCTTCGCGAACTCGCCGACGGCACGCGCGGAATATAACTGCCGTCGATCGACTCGAGATTCGGTGAGGCAGGGCACCACGTGTCCTGTCTCACCGAATCTGGTCTCTGAGCCTGTTCCGGTCCGGCTGTCTTCATTGAGTCTGGGCCGACGCTGACGGCCAGGACTTCGTGATCGACGAGACGCTGTGGCACGGCCACATTGAGGACGGGCGGCCGTTCCTCTGCGACGGCAAGAGTGGCGACATCAGCTTCCGTCTTCTGCACGTCTTCGAGATCCAGGACGGCAAGATTAAGCGCGAACAGGCCTGGTGCGACCTGGCCGCGATCCAGGAACAGCTCGGATGCACCATCGGCTAGCCCACGCCGAACTCTCAGTCCGGAGTTTCGTAGTGGCGGACCATCCGGTCTATGCGGCAGTCGGGAACAATCCACATGATCGCGGCGCCGACGAAGCACGCCATGGCGATGCCTACTCCGGCCTGTCCGCTCCGGTCGATCGCCAGCGCGCTGAGGGTACCGGCGAGGTAGAGCCCTGGGGAGACCTTGCCTTTGATGTCAGTGCCAATCGCCTGTCGTAGCGGCGACTGCGGTCCTTGTAGCCGGATGATCACGGTCTGAAGCGCCAAGTACGCGATGGCCGCAATGAGCAGGTTTATGCCGTAGATGACGACGGGGGTCTGCGCGAACCTCGACTCATCCATCCATGCTGTCGTAAACGGAAACAGCGACAGACAAAACAGCAGCACCAGATTCGCCCACAGCAGCGCGCCGCTTGCCCGCTTTACCAGGTGGAACATGTGGTGGTGGTTGTTCCAGTAGATGGCCACATAGACGAAGCTAAGTAGATAAGTCAGCAGGCCGACGCCGGTCGTGTGGACGAGGTCGGACAGGCGGGGGCCCGCCGGCACCTTCAGCTCTAGCACCATGATCGTGATGATGATCGCTAGTACCCCGTCGCTGAACGCTTCGAGTCGCCTGGTTCGCACGGCGCCACCGCCCTTCTGCCTCGGTTGATCTCGCTACCGCACCTACGGGCCGGATCCTCACAGCGTCATGGAAGCCAGCAGCGACGCTGTTCTGTCTCGTCACCACCCCAGACCGCGCAGCTGCGGAATCTGTGACAGGCGCCGAGGGGCAGCCTTGCCACGTTCCTCACGTTGCTGTTCGCCGAGCATTCGGCACAAGATGGAATCTGGCGGGCGGCCGCAAGGCGCACACACGGGGGACGAGGGGTGACGGATTCAGGGGTGAGTCCCGAGCCGCAGGCGGCGGAGGATCTCCAGGAGGCCGCAGCAGTCTTCACGAGCCTGCGGCCCCGGCTGTTCGGGATCGCGTATCGCATGCTGAGCAGCGCCACCGAGGCCGAGGACCTAGTGCAGGAAGTCTGGCTGCGGTGGCAGACGTGTGACCGCAGCCAGGTGGCCAGCCCGGGCGCCTTCCTGGCGACCACGATGACCCGGCTGGCCATCAATGCGCTCCAGTCGGCGCGGGCGCGACGCGAGACGTACATCGGGCCCTGGCTGCCCGAACCGGTGGACACGAGCGCGGACCCGTACTTGGGCGCCGAACGCGGGGAAGCCCTCGAATTCGCAGCCCTGATGCTGATGGAGAAGCTCACGCCTAACGAGCGAGCGGCCTATGTGCTACGCGAGGCATTCGACTACCCGTATGCGCAGATCGCCGACATCCTGCAGCTGACCCAGCCCGCGGTGCGCCAGCTCGTCAGCCGGGCACGCAAGCGCCTGACAGGCGAACGGCGCATGCCAGCGAGCGCGGCCGCGCAGCGGAAGCTTTTGACCGCGTTCATCACCGCTGCCCGGTCCGGTGACATGACCGCGCTGGAGCAGCTGTTCGCACCGGACGTGACCAGCCTGTCCGACGGCAACGGCGCGACAGGCGTCGCCCGTCGGCCGATGGTGGGCGTCGTGCGCGTGACGAAGTACATAACCGCCTTTTCGAGGTGGTTCTGGGACGGCATTGACGTGCGGTGGGCGACCACTAACGGCCAGACTTCTGCTGTGCTGATGCGGAACGGCAACGAGTTCTGCGTGCTGGCAGTCACCGCCTCGACCGAGGGCATCCACCAGCTGCTGTGGATGGTCAACCCCGAGAAGATCGCGGCCGTGACTGGGCCGGCCTGACGCCCCGGCGTCACAACCCAGCGTGCTGCCTGGTCATAGCCGATGATTGCGAGAGAACAGATGACCGCGATGCTCGATCGGCATGACAATGTCGTCCGCAGGTTCGCCGAGGCGTGCCAGTTGGGGGACATCGCCGCTCTCCGGGACGCTCTGGACGCTGACGCTACCGCCGTGTGCGATGGCGGCGGGGTGGTGCCCGCCCCGCTAGGCCCGCTCCATGGCGCGCAGGACGTTGTCGAGCTGGTCGCGGTCCTGTTGTGCGGGCAACCGGATGCCGAGCTGACCATCGAGGCCGTCAACGGGCGCACCGGGCTGGCGCTGCGCCGCGCCGGCCGTGCCGTCGCGGTGGTCGGCATCGGGGCGGCCGCCAGCAAGATAACCACGGTTTGGATAGTGCTCAACCCTGCCAAACTGGGCGGCTGGCACCGCCGTTGACCAGGATCCCTGGCCGGGCCCGCGCGACGCTTATCTGGCGGGCCGCTCAGCGAGCGAGCCACTCTCGGTAGGTGGTCTTGGCGATGACGGCGCCGTCCTTGGCGATCAGGGCGTCGCCGGAGGCAGCGGCGAACATGCCCGCGCTGTTGTCGGTCACAACGGTGCGATTGTCACCGTGCGCAGCGAGTGTGATCTTGCCTAGCTCGTCGAGCGCGAAGACCTCCGGCCCCGCGACGTTGCGCGTGCCCATTAGTGGCGCGCCAACGCTGACGTTGGCCACGGCCTTGGCAACGTCAGCCGAGGCGATGGGCTGGACGGGCGTGCTGGGCAGGCGGACAGTGCTCTCGTCGGCGGTCAAGGACAGCGCCGCGGGGATGAATTCGAAGAACTGCGTGGCTCGGACGATAGAGTACGGCACCGGACCTGCCCTGAGGATGTCCTCCTGTAGCACCTTGGCGCGGTAATAGGACAGGCCTGGCACCTGATCGGCGCCCACGATGGACAGGATGACGGCGTGGCCGACGCCTGCGGCCTTGGCCGCCGCGAGCAGGTTGTTCATGGTCGTCCGGAAGAACGCGGGCGAGGCGTCGTCGAAGGTCGGCGAGTTCGTCAGGTTCACGACAACATCGGAGCCCTTGAGCGCCTGCGGCAGGCCCTGCCCGCTGAGCAAGTCCACGCCGGATGACGGCGAGTGCGGTACCGCCTCGTGCCCGCTGGCGTTCAGGATCTTGACTACCTGTGATCCGATAAGCCCGGTCCCGCCGATGACAGCGATCTTCACGTGCCTTGTCCTTTCTGGCTTGGATGTGGGGGGTCGATCAAGCAGTAAGACCGGGTACCCCCGCCAGTTGTGACACCTCACCTGCCTTCGTCTCGCTGTCACAGGCCGCGAGGCTGCCCGGTCCTAGCTGGCGACAAGCGACCGGCCTCAATGAGCGCAGAAATGAACATGCCTGGAGGAAAGATGAGTACCCCGGCCAACGACAACGAAGTCCTGTGCGAGCTCGAACTCGAGGTCAGGACGGAGCTGACCCAGGCCAAGACCGGCCAGCCCGAGCAAGACACCGGCGGCGCGCTGGCTGCCTGGGGGCTGCTCGACCCGGATGCGGAGCGCTACGAAGTTAGCCTGCGCACGCTTCTCGGCGCCATCGAGGCCATGCAGGACGGCTCCCGCCCCGACGATCACCCTCCGCATGCTGAGGTGCCGCAGAGCGCTGCTTCACAGCCGCCCGGTCCGCAGATCGTGCCCGGCTGACACTGCTAAGCGGCCGACCAAGGGGGAAGCGATGGATCGACACGATCGTGAGTCCGAGTGCAATCTTCAGCCCAGGCAGCGCCAGCCGGCGGCACGTTCCTGCGAGGACGGCCCGTCCGACGCTGAGCTGCTCAGCAGGCACGTAGCGGGCGATCGCGACGCATTCGGCGTGCTGTTCGGGCGGCACCGGGACCGGCTGTGGGCCGTTGCCGTCCGCACTCTCGGAGATCCGGAGGAAGCAGCCGACGCCTTGCAGGACGCGGTGATCGCCGCGTTCCGGCGAGCCGGTAGCTTTCGCGGCGATTCAGGGGTCACTACCTGGTTGCATAGGATTGTTGTGAATGCCGCACTCGACCGCATGCGTCGCCGGGCAGCGTGCCCGACCGCAGCCTGCCAGGACGAGAACGCGCTGGACGCGCTTACCAACGCCACCCAACCGGCCGGGGATCCGTCAGGCAGCAGCGACACCGCTATCGACGTGCGGGCCGCGCTGCAGCAGCTGGTCCCCGAGCAGCAGGCGGCGCTTGTCCTCGTGGACATGCTCGGCTACCCAGTCGCCGACGCCGCCAGGGTGCTCGGCGTCTCGGAGGGAACGGTGAAAAGCCGCGCAGCCCGAGGCCGGGCGCGGCTGCTGCCACGGCTCGCGCACTTGCGGCCCGCAGCGGTGCCCAGGCAAGGCCGGGAGCAGTCCGCCGCCGGGCGCGTCCACGGCAGGCAACTACGGTGCTGCGCAACGACCGGCTAGTCAGCCGCGGCGCCGCGGTTCAGGCGCGCACGTTCCAGGCGGTCGCGATCCCGACTTGCCATGGACGGGAACCTCGAAGCGATGCTCCGCGACCTGGGCAACCCTCAGCCGGCCGACACGGCGTCATCAGACTCTTGCCGGGCTCGGAAGGCCGCGGCCTTGACCCGGCTCTGGCACTGCGCCGAACAGAACCGGCGGACCGCGTTCCGCGAGGCGTCGACGTAGACGCGATCACAACGCGGCGCGACGCAAACACCTAGTCGGCCTGCTAGCTCGCTGCCGATGGCGAGGGCAAGTGCCGTCGCGCATCCTGCGGCCCAGCCGACCCCGTAGGTGTCGCTCGCCCCATGGAAGTGCACTTGCCATGCCTCACCGGGAACTCGGTCGAGCTGCGGCCGAGCCCCGGTCTCGCCAAGCAGCCTGTTGACCATTGCAGCCGCGTCGTCGTCCCGATCGTCCTCCATCGCCTCGAACACCGAGCGCATTACCCTGGCCGTCCCTGCCAGGTACTCGGCGCTGACGGCCGGCAGCTCCGCGGGCACGGTCACCCGGCCGCCGGACGGCAGTGCCGCGGCCGCCGCCCCAGGCAGCGCGGCACCGGTCGGCGCGGTATACGGCTTGCCGCGCCGCTGACCGTCGGTGAGCTCGTTGACCAGGGAGACCGAGGCTTCGAGAAGCACCTCGATGTGACTATCGAAACGCACTTGACTGGTCACTCCTCAAGGCCTAACGTTCGTGACTGACAATATCAGATTTGTTAGTCACGAGGTGGGAACCATGGCGATCACGGCAAGCCGGCGGCACGGGGGAGTGCCGCGGCAGGTCCGGGTCCTTGCCGCCGCGCGGGCGGTCAATCAGCTCGGCGCCTTCTCACTGGCGTTCCTGACCGTCATGCTGTGTCGGGTCCTGGGCGCCAGCCTGGCGACCGCCGGCGCCGTATCGGCATTGTTCGGCGTGGCGACCATCGCGAGCAGGCTGCTCGGCGGCCAACTCGCCGACCGGCTAGGTCGGCGCCGCACCATCCTGGTCGGCCTGACCGGATGCGCGGCAGCGCAGCTCGGCATCGCAGCCGCACCCGACCTCGCTGTCGCGGCCGTCTGCGCAGTCCTGCTCGGCCTCGCATTCGAGCTCTACGAACCGCCAAGCCAGGCGATGATCGCCGACGCAACCGAGCCCGACCAGCGCACGCACGCGTACGCCCTGATGACTACCGCGCTAGCCGTCGGCAACATGGGCGCCGGCCTGATTGCCGACGCCGTCGGGCGCTCGGGCCTGCGCTGGCTCTTCGTCGTCGACGCGGCGTCCTGCCTCGCCTGCGTCTTGATCGTCCGCCTGGCGCTGCCCGCTTCGGGCTTGCGGCCGACCAGAATGTTGATTCCGCTTGGTTCCGGTGACCGCCCGCCGGTCAGCGCAGGCCGGTCGCCCTGGCGGGACCCGGCGCTGCTCGCTATGACGACTGCAGGCACGGTGTTCGCGCTCGTGTACATGCTGATCCTCATCGCCCTGCCGTTGTCTCTGTCCGCCCGCGGCCTGAATCCCGCAAGCGCCGGGCTGGTCATGGCAACCGCCACCCTGACTCTCGTGGTAATCCGGCCCGCCATGCAGATTCCGATGCTCGCCCGGCTGTCCGGACCGGTCGCGTGCGGCGCCGGATTCGCTCTCATGGCCGCGGGCCTGGCCGGATACGCAACCGCGCATTCAGTGGCCGGGCTACTCGCACCGACGGCGATCTGGAGCGCCGGCAACCTTCTGCTATCCGGGCGCGCGTTCGCAGTCGTGACTGCTCTCGCTCCTACCGGAGCCACTGCACGCTATCTCGCTGTCTACGGGCTCAGCTGGGGGATCGCGACGGTGGCGGCGCCGGTCCTCGCGACAGAGGTGATCGGATCCCTTGGTCCGGCGGCCCTGTGGTCCTGCTGTGCGCTGCTCTGCGCCACGATGAGCTGCGGGCAGCCAGCCCTCATGCGCGCCCTCGCCGCGAAACGCCCCGCGGCGCGATGATCAGGCCGACCGTGATTCGGCCCGCTGCCTGGTGGCCAGCGGGACCAGCAGCGGCGATGGCGACCGGATAACCCGATGCGAGCAGGCCGCCCTTCGTGCCACGATGCCCCGATGCCAGGCCCCCATCACCATCACCTCGCGCGCATCGCTTGACGACTCGTCCTCGCCGCGCCTTTAACGTCCTCCTGGGCGCGACCTTGCTGTCTGTCGCAGGTGACGGCATCACGCAGATCGGCGTGCCGTGGTTTGTGCTAATGAGTACCGGCAGTCCAGCCAAGGCTGGGGTCGTCGCCTTGTGCACGATGCTGCCCGCAGCGGTCGGCTCTCTGCTGGGAGGAACTGTTGTCGATCGTGGCGGCGCCTGGCGGGTAAGCGTCGTCTCTGACGCTGCCTGCTGCTTGGTTGTGATGACCGTCCCGGTGCTCCAGCTGACGGGTGCCTTGCACTTCTGGGAGTTGTGCGCCCTGATGGCGCTCGCGGGCCTGCTGCATGCGCCGGGAAATACAGCCCGAGCTGTCCTGTTGCCAGCCCTTGCCAGTCGTTCGCACCTGCCGCTGTCTCGTGCCGCAGGCTTGTCCGCAGGCGCCGCCCGGGCTGCGAGCATCATCGGCTCGGCCGCTGGCGGTGTGCTCGTTACCGCTCTGGGCGCGGGAAACGCGCTCTTCGTCGACGCGGGGACATTCGCGGCATCCGCCGTCCTCATCGCGGCAGGGATACGCAGACCAGATCTGGCCCAGGCGGGACAAGCGCGCCGTGTTCAAAATGGCCGACGCTGTGCCGGGTACCGCCGAGACGTACGAGACGGTATGCGGCTGGTCACCTCCACGCCGCTGCTGCTCGGCATCACAGCGCTGACGCTGATCGCGCAGGGGCTAGATCAAGGCTGGAGTGGCGTGATCCTGCCCGTGGACGCGCGTGACAAGCTGCACAGCGTCCTGGTGCTCGGCACCGCCGAATCGGCCTTTGCCGTCGGCGCCCTGGTCGGTGCCGTCATGTACAGCTCGCTCACCGAGCGCCTGCCGCGCTGGCCGGTGTTCACGCTCGGGTTCATCATCGTTGGCATGCCACGATTCGCCGTCGCGGCACTCACGGCTAGCCCGGCACCACTGGTCTCGATCATGGCCATCGAAGGCCTCGCGTGCGGCCCGCTCAACCCGATCACGATCAGCATCACCTACCGGCTGACCCCAGAACACATGCGCGGCCGGGCCATCGGAACGATGACGGCGACAGCCCTGGCAGCCACGCCATTGGGGGCATTTGCCGCGGGAGCGCTCATCGACTCCATGGGCCTGAGAACCACGACCGCGGTTTTCGGCGGCGTCTACCTCGCCGTTACGCTCATCCCGGCCGTGTTTCCGCTCTACAAGAAGATGAGCGAACGCGAGGACCACACAAGTTCTTATGCAAGCCTCACTGAGTGACACCGACAGGACAGCGAAGGCTGTACGGATTGAGGTCTGCGAGGCATGGCCGGCCGGGCACGTGCGCTCGGCCGATAATGCCGTGTCGGTACCTTGATTGTCGTGCGACGAGTGGCTGCCAAGTTGACGGTGGACCAGCTATTGCGTGCCCGCATGCGCTCGCAGCGACTGTCAGGGCCGGGCCCGGGCAGCGTTCCGGAAGTTGTCCGCGTCGTTGGCGCACTGCAAGCCCAGAGCACCCGGGCCGCGCGCCTCGCCGTCAGGCCGCGAGGAACGGACCTTGACAGGGTTGCGGTGGATCGTGCGTGCAACCTGGATCGGTCGGTGGTGCGCACGTGGGTGATGCGGGGCACGCTGCACATGGTCCCGGCAGCGGACGTCGGCTGGATGCTCGCGCTGTACAAGCCGCCGGCCGACGCGCTCTCGGCACGGGAACGCGAGCTCGGCCTGGACGTCGCGCTGCTGGCCCGTGCCCGGTCGGCGATACCCGAGATTCTAAGTGCGGGGCAGCCGCTTAGCCGCGCGGAGCTGATCCTGGCACTGGCCGGGCAAGGCGTGCGGGTGAGGCCTGACGGCCAGGCGCCGGCACATCTGCTCGCCCACGCTGCCCTCCAGGGCCTGATCTGCCGCGGGCCGGACCGCAGCGACGACGAGCCGACCTACGTTCTGTTGCCGGAATGGGCAGGAGACCGTGCCCTGCCTGCACCTGGCGACCCGGTGGCCGAGTTGGCGCGCCGCTACCTGACCGGGCACGGACCGGCCGGCCCCGAGGATTTCGCCTACTGGTCAGGCCTGCCCGTCCGCGCTTCCCGGCGTGCCTTCGAGCTGATCGCTGACGAGCTCACTGAGATCGACGTGGCCGGGCGGCCCGCATGGCTCCGCCTGCCGCCCGGCGAGAACACCAGGCTCTCGGAGTTCCTTGAGTCCGAGGGCGGGCCAGCCGTCCGTCTGCTTGGCCAGTTCGACGCCTACCTCCTCGGATACCGTGACCGTAGCGTTGCCCTGCGGTCCGAATTCGCCCGGCGGATTCAGGCGGGCGGCGGCATGCTGAACCCTGCCGTAATGGTGGACGGCAGGATCGTGGGCACCTGGTGGCAGCGGCGCCGTGCGCGCGGTATCACGGTGCTCGTCGAGCTCTTCGAGGACGTGGATGCTGCAGTGCTGGCCGGCCTTGAGTCTGAGGTTGCGGATCTAGGTCGCTTTTTGGACGTCACGACGTTCCTGGACGTGACCAGCTGAACCGTCCCACCCGGGTCGGTTAGGTGTCCACCGCATGACCGGTCGCTCGCGGCCGCTCGCCGCTTGTCGTCCCGGGCGCCACGCGACCGTCTGGAGCGAGGGCACTGGCCGAGGACCAGGTCGTTCCCTTCTCGTATGTGGTAACGGGCGCGCACGTTGCCGGTCACTTTCTGACCCGCTGATGTCAACTGGCAGCGGCGGATGGTTCACTCAGCGGCAACGGCGCCAGAATGTAGTGCGTGGCTGCGCGATCCAACGGAAACGTCATTGTGATCATCGGCGCTGGCGTCGCGGGCGGCAACGCCGCCGCGACGCTCCGGGAGGAAGGTTTCCCTGGGCCGGTGGTCCTCATCAGCCGGGAACCCGGCGTCCCCTTCGGCCGTCCGCCGTTGTCCAAGACATACCTGCGGTCCGAGGAGGACCTCGATGCCTGGTACGTCAGGCCGCCCGGCTGGTATGCCGACCACGATGTCGAGCTTCGCGATGGCGCCGCCGTGGTGGCAGTCGATCCGGATGCGCACGCAGTCACCCTGGATTCAGGTGAAGAACTCGGCTACCAGATGGCTCTGATAGCTACCGGAGGACGCAACCGTCGGCTCAGTCTCCCCGGCGCCGACCTGCCTGGTATTCACTACCTGCGTACGGTGGCCGAGTGCGACTCGATCAAGCGGGAAGCGGTGCCAGGCCGGCGCGCGGTCGTGGCGGGAATGGGATTCATCGGCTGCGAAGTAGCGGCTTCTCTCACCCAGCTCGGAGTTCAGGTGACGGCTGTCTTCCCGGGCCGGACCCCGCTGGGGAGGGTCCTTGGCGGCGAGGTCGGCACGCTGATCCGCGGCATTCACCAGGCGAACGGCGTCAAGCTGCTGCCTGAAGACCAGGTCACCGCCTTCGAGGGTGCTGAGCGCCTGGAAGCGGTTGTGACTGCCGCCGGTCACCGGATCGAATGCGATTTCGCCGTCGCGGGAGTCGGCATACAGCCGGAAGTCCCGGTGGTCCCTGTTGCCCAGGAGAACGGGATCCTTGCCGACGAGCGCTGCCGCACTAGCGCTCCCGACGTTTACGTGGCTGGTGACGTGGCGAACCATCTCCACCCGCTATTCGGGCGGGTCCGGGTTGAGCATTTCAACAACGCAGAAAAGCAGGGCGCCGCAGCGGCCCGGTCAATGCTCGGCTCAACAGATCCGTACAGCTACCTCCACAGTTTCTGGTCCGATCAGTATGAGCACAAAATTGAGTATGTCGGTCACGCCACGAAATGGGATGAGTTCGTGGTCCGTGGCAGCGTGGCTGAGAGCAAGCTGATCGGCTTTTACCTGGTGGCCGGAGTCGTGCAGGCCGCCGTCGGCCTGGACCGCGGCGGCGATCCCGAACTGGACCTCGACAGCGAGATGGCGGCCTGCGCTCGCCTGGTATCGGCGCGAGCCCGGCCGGATCCGACGGTGCTTGCCGACGACAGCACCGACCTATGGTCCCTACTCCCCGGGTGAAACGCTGCCCTAAGCGTTCGAGAACAACGGGATGTTCGCCCCGCTGGCCGGGGTGAACGGGCCGTCCAGGAGTGCGACGATGAACTCCGCCACGTCGTCCGGGGTCAGGCCCGCGCGCAGCGCCGGATTGGCGCGGTGCAGCATTTCCGTGTCGACAGCGCCCGGACTCAGGCAAAGGGCACTGATGCCGTGCTGCTTGCCTTCGACCGCGACCGCTTCGGTGAGCCCGATGACCCCGTACTTGGAGACGTTGTATGCGGCTAGCCCCGGAAACTTCTCGGTGGCATACACGCCAGAGAGCGACCCGATGTTGACGATCCGCCCCTCACCGGCGGGAAGCATGGCGTTGAACGCGGCACGACAGCACAGGAAAGTCCCCGTCAGGTTCACACCGAGCGTCTCGCCCCATGTTGTCGACGTTGTTTCGGCGAACGGTGCTAGCGTCAGCACCCCGGCCGCGCAGACTACCGCACCTAGCTGGCCGATCCGGGCGGCCTTGGCGAACAGGCGCTCGACGGCGGCCTCGTCGCTCACGTCCGTGGGCACCGGCGTGGCTTGGCCGCCCCGGTCCCTGATCTGGCCTGCCACGCTGTCGAGAGCCTGACTGTTCCGCGCGGCCAGCACTACGTGAGCGCCAGCCGCGGCGACCGCCGCGGCGGTCGCAGCCCCGATCCCGCCGCTCGCTCCCGTGACGACCGCTAGCCGTCCCGCTAGCCACCGAGCGGCGGAGGCAGGACTGGTCACCCTGGGCGAGCGCTCCGCCGGTTCACTCACTAGCCACTCGCCGGTAGAGACTTTCGTGTGCGTCGAGGCTCAGCTCCAGGTCAAGCTTCTCCTGGGCGTGCTTGCGGCAGGCCGATCGCGAGATCTCGGCCAGCTTGGATACCGCTTGAGCAGCGGCACGCAGGTCATCGGGCGGCACCAGATAACCGGTCATGCCATCCACGATCACCTCGCTGAGTCCGCCGCGCCGGAAGGCGACAACGGGAGTCCCGCAAGCCTGAGCCTCTGCAGCGGCCATCCCGAAGGGCTCGTCCCAGCGGGCGGGAAACAATACGACGGCCGCCTGGGCCATAGCCTCCCACAGCGAGACCCTGGGAACTCCTTCATGAACGGATACCCCTGACCATGTTCGCCGCGGGTCAATCTGTTCCCGGCAGTAGCCAGGATCGTAGACGTCGCCGTAAACGTCGATTGGCATTCCTGCCGCGCGGGCGATCTCGATGGCCTCTGCCGCGCCTTTCTCCGGGCTCAGTCGTCCCGCGAACAGCGCACCGTGCCCGGCCGCCGGTGACCAGGGTATGGCGCCTGTGGGCGGGTACGGCGGCAAGACCGCGTCGACGCGGACAACCCGGCGCCAGGCCCTGGCCTGGAACTCCGATACTGCGGCCACCGCGGGCGATCTGCCGTGCCGGGCTGCATCACGAAGCGCCGCCGACACAGCCGTGTCTGGAGGCAGGTGGACCGTGTGCACCACCGGTGCTTGCAGCGCCGTCGCAAGCCGGACGGCGGGCGCGTCGAAGGCGTGATTGTGGATCACGTCATAGCGGCTCAGCTGCATGGTCGTGTACGCCGTCCTGAATGCAGAGGTGGCGGCTGCAGCGGCTCGATTCGCTGGTTCGGCATCCCCTGATGCGCCTGCGGAAGGCCCGAACGCCCGGTAGAACGTGCCAGCCAGGGACTCGGGATCGACACCTGTGTCGATCACCTCAACTCCTGGGATCTTTGATCCCGAGGCGGCGTAGACATGCACCTCATGCCCCCGTCCGGTCAGGCCGCGCGCCAAGTCGGACACGAACGCCTGCGAACCGCCACGCTGGGGCTCTCGGATGGCCGTCACCAGCGGCGCCATGATCGCGATCCTCATCCGGAAAGCACCTTAAAGGCGACGTCGCGCGGCGGATTGATGCGTAGCAACTCGAACGGGACCGCGCGCCGGCCACGCCGCCGAACCTCGTCGGCTGCCTGGGGGTAGAAGATCTCCACGAGTTCCACTGCGTCGTGATAGCTGTCGAACTCAATGGACATCGACCCAGGGAAGCTGACATACCGGTAGCCGCGCTCGGCAAGCCAGTTGAGGTGGTTCGGCCAGATAATCGCCACGCATCCGCCGGGCCCGCACACCCGCTCCATCTCGGCAAGGCCGGTCTCGCCGCCGTGCTCGGGCGCTGGGGTGAAGGCCGAGCAGGCAACAACCAGGTCGGCGACACCGTCGGCCAGCGGCAATTGATCGAAGAATCCGCTGACCACCCGGACCCGGTCTCCGCCCTCGGCGGCCGCGAGCTTCCGCCTCAGGATCCGGCGCAACGGCAGCGCAGGCTCCACCGCCACAATGTGCTGCCCACGCTCGATGAGTTCCATGGTCAGCCGTCCGGCGCCGGCGCCGACCTCCGCGATCCGGTTGACGCCACCGGGCAGCCAGCCCACAACCTGGGGGTGGAGCCGCTCGGCTGTGGCCAGGCGGTCATAGAGCTCAGGTTCGAGCCGGTACAGCAGCTCCCAGGCCAAGACCATGTCGTCTTGCGGGTCAGCGTCGCCGCGCGGGACAAACCGGATCGCCTCGTCACGAGTGAACACGCCCAAGTCCGCCGTCGTGTACCGCCTGCGCAACTCCGCGCCCGGCCTAGCAGAAGCCTCCGGTGACTCCCGGCCCGCCTTGGCTGCAGCCTCAGGCTTGGTCACCGACTTCAGCCCAATTCTTATCGGTCTCCCAGACCCGGACCGACCGCAGCAGGCCGTGGGGAAGCTCTGGCTGGAGCCGCTCCCAGATTGCCGTGGCCAGATTCTCTGCGGTCGGGACGCGCCCCTTGAGCCACGCGACGTCGGTGTTCAGGTTGCGGTGATCCACGTCCAGGATGACCTGCCTGCTGATGAGGTTCGCCAGCAACTTCAGGTCCAGGACGTAACCGGTGACCTGATCGACCTCGCCTGCCACGACCACTTCCAGCACATAGTTGTGCCCGTGCAGGTTCGCGCATTTGCCGAACAGGCGCCGGTTCTCCTCATCGGACAGATCCGGGTCGTACAGCTGATGCGCGGCATTGAAGGTCTCGCGGCGGCCAACCAGGACGGCCATCAGCTTCCTCCGCTTATGCTGGTGAGCAGGATGGCGCGCGCCATTTCGGCAGCGGCGTCGCCGTCACCAATTGCCCGGTCGGCCATAGCAGGAACGCCACGGAACGCGCGGGACACCGGGCAGTGTCGCAGTCGTCTTGCGATGCATCGGTCAGTCAACACTTATCCCCATGCCACCTCGTGGACCAGCACATCCAGGCTAACTGCGTCCATACCCGCCGCTTCACGCAGCCATGCCTGCCTTGATCAATGACGCACGCCGCGCTGCACGCCAACGCCATCGCCGCGCCTTGTGTCGCGCGCCGTGGTCGGGGGATCGGGTGGTCAGGCTTGTGGGCCGTAGAGGGCGGCGATGGCCTGGGAGGTGGCCCAGCGGTTGCCAGCGGGCTCCTTCGGCCAGCCGTCGGGGGAGTCCTGCCAGTCTTCGCGCCGGCCATAGGGGAGCAGGTCGATGAGGCCGAAGGAGTAGGAGAGCTGCTCGGTGCCCCGGCCGTTGGTGTGCCAGGTGCGGTACACGGTGTCGCCGTCGCGGAGGAACACGTTGACCGCGTACTCGCCGCCAGGCGGGGCACCGACCTCAGTACCGAACGGGCTGTTGGCGGTGGAGTACCAGGTCATGG
>DASXIA010000549.1:0-10112 GCA_036488155.1 Streptosporangiaceae bacterium
GGCCCTCTACCGGCTCACCGATCAAGAGCGGCAGTTGCTGGCCGAGCTTGCGGCTGGCGGTAAGGTCCGTGCCTGGTGGCAGCCGTTCAACTTGCCGTATTCCTACGCCACCTATGTCGGCCTCGAAGCCGACGCGACATCCATCCGGGACTTCACGCTGAGTGTGGTGCCTGGACTGCTGCAGACCGAAGAGTACGCGCGGGCAATCGTGCGGGCCGGTTACCCGCATATGTCTGAAGACAGTCTCCAGCAGCTCGTGCAAGCCCGGCTGGAACGGCAGCGTCGCGTGCTGCACGAGGCGCGCACCATCTTCACCGCGTTGCTCGACGAGAGCGCGCTTCGCAGAGTGGTGGGCGGACCGGCTGTGATGGAGAGTCAGCTGAAGGCTTTGGTCCAAGCGTCCGAGTTGCCGAACGTCATTATCCGGGTCGTGCCGTTCGCAGCAGGTCCGCTCCCTTCGCCGACGAATAAGTTCATCATTCTGGGCTTCGACGGCCCGGCTGACGTCGTCTTTCTCGAGAGCCTCACTGGCCAGCTCGTGCTGGAGCGCGAAAGCGACCTCGAGGCCTACCAGGACGCATATGCGGCTCTTCAGGAGTTGGCTCTGCCTGCCGAAGACAGCTATGACAGACTTCTTACTCTCCAGCGCGAGTACCAGACGTGACGGCAGTCAACTTATGGGTATCTAGCTGGCTGGTACTCAGCTCTAGTAGTCCGGCAAGCTGCCCAATGCGTTTCCACCAGAGACGGATATTTGACGATGTCACCATCTGCGCAAGGCCCGGCTGCTTGGCGTAAGTCCAGCAGATGCGCCACCAGCGAGTGCGTAGAGATCGCTCGCGATGAGCAGGACATGATCTTGCTGCGCGATTCGAAGTCGCCGGAGACGCCTGCGTTCCGTTACACGAGGGAAGAGTTCCGCGCCTTCGTCGACGGTGCCAAAGCCGGCGAGTTCGACGACTTGATCTGACGTACGCCGGCAGGCTTGCGGGGTCCCAGCTCGCCACAGCTGGCGTCGTAGGTCAGCGCGCCCGACGCCGGGTGACGGCGGGGGCAATCCAAGACGCGGTGCTAAAGGCTGAGGATGCTCCGGAGGCCCCGGTCAACCTCGTGCATCAGCGAGGTCGGCAGGTGGCCGGCCTCCGCCTCAAGATCTGACCTGTCCAGCGTGACTAGGGCCGTGACATTGACGACCGAGTCTTTAGGCAGGCCCGCGGTCGTCGCAGGCAGGAAGACGTTGCCCGGCATTGTTGCGAGCCGGGTGTTCGAAGTGATGATGGCGACGAGTGCGGTGTTCAGGCGGCTGGCGTTGAACGAGTTGGCCTGAATAACCAGGACCGGTCGCCGTTTACCCGGCTTGCTGCCCTGGGGCTTCCCTAGGTCTGCCCACCACACGCTGCCTCGGCGGATCACCAATCGTCCTCGCTAGCGAGGCGATCTCGGCCTGCGGCGACCGCTATTGCTGAAGACTCATCGGTGCCTGCTGCATCGAGCGCTTCGTCAATCTGCTGAGTGAGCGATTCCTCGGCTAGCTCATCCAGGTACCTGCGGGCTGCGCGGGCGAAGAACTCTGACCGGCTGATGCCAAGCTCAGATGCTTGCCTTGTAGCTTGCTCGTAAGTGTCGTCGGGCAAGGAGATCGCGGTCTTCATGCCACCAGTATAACCGGGTATTACCAGGCCTTTCCCCAGGCTGCTGGCGAGTCTCACGGCCGAGTTAACCAGTCGATTCGAGCTCGGGGTTAGTGGCGGTGCGATCGGTGTTCCCCGGGCGGCGTCGGCCGCCACGCTGTGCGGCGGCGCCTGCGAGGACGACGAGCAGGATGCCGCCGACCTGGGTGGCCGAGGGCGTCTGGTGCAGGACGAGGAGTCCGAGGAGCACGCCGATGGCTGGTTCGAGGGCCATCAGCGTCCCGAACGCCGTATGCGTCATGTGGCGCAGCGCGAGCATCTCCAACGCGCAGGGCAAGACGGGGAGCAGGATGGCCAGCCCGGCCGCGACGGCGATTGTGCTAACGGTGAGGTGACCGGCGGCCTGCGGGATCCCGGCAACAGCTGCGGCCGCGGCGGCGACGGGGGTGGTGATGGACAGTCCTGTTATTCCGGTGAAACGGTCCCCGATCCGCTGGGTTAGCAGGATGTAGATTGCCCAGCCGATACCCGCGAGCCCGGCCAACCCCAGGCCGACGGAGCTGATGTCGCCGCGCCAGGGCTGGGTGAGCAGCACAACTCCGATGGCCGCGACGGCAGGCCAGGCGAGTGCCCGGGTGCTGCGGCTGCGCACGGCGGCGACGGTCAGCGGGCCGAGGAACTCCACTGCGACGACGGTGCCGAGCGGGATGCGCTCGATGGCGGCGAGGTACACGGTGGTCTGAAGCCCGGTGTTCACGCCCAGGCCGAGCAGTGGCGGCACGTCGCGGAGACGCACCGCGCGCAACGGGGGCCGGGCCAGTGCCAGGAAGATGAGTGCTCCCACGCTGAGCCTTAGCCAGGCGGTTCCGGCCGGGCCTACGACCGAGATCAGGTGCACCGACAAGGCGGAGCCCAGCTGGACCACCAGCATTGACGCCAGCGCCAGTCCCCACGGTGGTACCGGACCGGTTCCGGATGCGCGTCTGGTCATGACCGGCCCCGGAGCTCACGCATCGTGCCCGCGGCTATCAGACGGCGAACTGCACGGACCAGGGGATGATGCCGAGCGCGCGCTATTTTGGCCACTCCGGATCTGGGCAGCACAGGGTTCACGAGTCAAGGTACGGCCGGTTCATTTGGCCGTCGTTTGCTCTCAGCTGAGCTGTGATCGACGTGACGAGTTCATGCCACCGGCGGAGCTCGGCCGCGGTTGGCGCGAGGTCGTAAGCGTGGTGGTGGGTGACCCTGGCGAGTCCCAGCCAGGCTTCGGCCGCGTCCTCGACGGTTTCCGTATCGGCGTAGCGGGGGAGCAGGAGCAGCTGACCACGCATGCCGCTCCCCGCGGCTTCTGGCAGCGCGCGAGCCCAGTACTCGTCGAGCGACTGCTCCAGTGCTAGCCGGATCAGCCACGCGCAGCAGCGTGGCCAGCGGCCGCGGCTGTCTCGCACCACGGTCGTCAGCAGCCGGTCGGCCTCAGCGAGTAGTTCATCGGGGGTCATGATCGGAGCGCTGCCGCGAGCCGCGCCGTCTCCTCGACGAGCCGCGGCAGCTGGCCCTGAAAGGCGCCGTGGGTGCCGTCTTTCGCGGCCATGAAGGCGTTGACAGCCGACTGGCCGTGGCGCTCCCGGAGCCTGTTCACTACCTGAGCGCCGTGGTTCATGTCGTCGAAGAGAGCTAGACCCACAACCTGGCGCAGCTTCTGCGCCTGCATCAGCTCTCGTTCCACGTCGGTGTGCCGTGTTCCGGCCCGGATCCGCCGCGCGCGGATAGCCTCGTGGCACGCAGCCTCGAGAGCATTGCGGCAGTAACCTGCCACGACGACCGCGCGAGCTCCCTCAGAGAGCTCGTCCGTTCTGGCCATGGCACGCGCGTCGTCCAGATAGCGGCGGACCGGATCGTCGTTCTTGGTGAGCTCGACGATTGAGCCCTCGCGCCGGCTAACCTCCCAGATCGTCGCCGGCAACTGTAGTCTGCGGATCGCTTCCGGCAGCCGGTCGTCATGGGTGAACACGATGACCTGACGGTCCTGGCCGACGCGCGCGAGCAGCCGGGCGAGGCCCTCCACTTTCGCGGGGTCCATCGACTGAACCGGATCGTCGACCACGACGAATCTGAAAGGGCTGTCCGGCGTCGTCGCTCGCGGCAGGAACAGCGCGAGCCCCAGAGCGTGCAGCTCGCCCTGGCTCATGACACCGAGTGCTGCCCCCGCCACGCCGTCAACTGTCACGTCCAATGTCACGTGCCGCTGCGGCCCGGCGCCGAGCAGGCGGATCGGGCCGAGGTCGACGTTGCTTTCCTGCCGTAGCAGGCCCCAGATCTCGGCCGACTGAGCAGCAAAGGGAGCCATCCGGGCACTGCGGATGTCCTGCCCGGCATCCCGCAGCCAGGTGATTGCCTTTCTGACCGCTGCCAGGTTCGCCTCCGCGCGCAGGCTGGAGCGCGCCAATTCGGCCCAGCCTGCCAGCGCGGCTGCGATCGGCCGCCAGGCGTCGCGGCGGCGGTCGAGGACCGCAGTCGCTTGATCCCGCAGTTGCGTCACGGCGCTCGCGACGGCAGCGAACCGCGCCTCGCCATCGGCGACCAGATGCTCAACCGTGCCGCTGCTCGCCAGACTGGCCCAGCCCCGCCACGCCTCGCGGGCCGCGCTGGCGTCGACACCGGCACCGAGGTCCGTGCTGAACGCTGGTGGCTCGGTGCCGATCAGGTTCCGTACCGTACGGGCCGCCGCGTCGAGTTCCTGTTGTGCATTGTCGGCATCCTGCGCGATCTCCGTAAGGCGTTTGACCTCGGTCCGGGCTTGTTCGGCCCAGGCCTCGTCAAGGACTAGGCCGCCACACACTGGGCAGGGTTCTCCAGGATGGCTGGCCTGGTGGGCCAGCGCGGTGCTCAGCAGCCCAGCTAGCTGCCGCGCGTCGAACGACCTCGTTCCCAGCAAAGCGGCAACATGCTGACGAGCGGCACGTAGGTCGCCTATCGCCTGCGTGACGATCTCCGATGCTGGAAGCGTGATGGCGGTCACTTGCGCCAGTCGTCCGGCAACCGGATCGCTGCCGCTATCCGCGCCGATCGTCAGCGCCTCGATGGTCTCGAGGTCCCACGGCCTCTGAGCCAGGGCCGTCTCCGCGTCGCGGGCGCGCTCGTCGGGGTGGCTCGCAAGCTGGGCGCGAAGAGCAGGCAGTGCCCTGGTGGCCTGCTTGCTGGGGTCCTCGAGCCGCCTGCGCGCGTCGGTCAGTCTTCGCTCGGCGCTGACCAGCTGATCGAGGCCGAGGATCGCCTGCATGGCGTCGTACATCTCAGTCGGCTTACCGCTCACCAGAGCGCCGAGTTCGGAGTACGACAGGAACGGCCGGTACAACTCCAGCGGCGCGGACCAGCTCACCGCCTCCAGCGGCTTGCGCGCGGTACCCGGGATCTGCACGAAGGAGTCGGCACCGTCCAGGCCGGCGCCCGCCGGCCAATCGCGGGTCACTTTGATCACGCCTTGCTGCCCGTCCGCAGCCAGCTCGACAGTGATCTTCGAGTCGCCGGGCGTGTGCAGGTTGCGCCAGCCCTCCCGCCACACGGCGCTGCGGTCCGACCAGCGCTTGTTGCTACCGGTCAGAGCGAGTTCTGCGGCCTCGGCGAAGCTGGACTTCCCTGACCCGTTGCGTCCGGCGACGACCGTCAGGCCCGGACCCGGTTGCAGGCGGAGCGCAGCCTGAGGACCGATGCCGCGGAATCCCTCGACGACCATGGCCTGCAGGTACAGGTGCCCCGTCTGGGCTGCCACCGGCGCAGGCTGGCTGGCCTGCGCCCCCGAACTTGTGCCTCTGGTGTCACTGATCGAGGCGGCCAGCTCATCCTCACCGAGCATTGCCGCGAGAACCAGGTCGGCCGCAAGGCCAGGCGGGCCGGACTGATCTAGCCGGTCCGCAATGAGCTCATCCACGCTGGCGCTAACCTGGCGCATCAGCGCGCGCCCTCGGCTAGTTCCCGCTCAGAACGGGCGAGGCGCCGTTCCATGCGCTGCACTTTTACGCGCCCCGGCAACCACGGTAGCGGCGCCGGCCTCACGCCTCTCGGTCGCGCGTGATCTTTCCTTCTGAACAGCACCACGACATCTCCCCCCAAGTCAGCCCGCTCCCCAGTTCTCACTACCACTCATTAACTTGAGTGTGGAGTTGACGCGCAAGTTCGCATTTCGGTGTACAAGGGCTGATCAGGGCTGTTCTGGAAAGGCTTAGTGGATGGCACCCGCTCAACGCGCCGACCGGCCGAGCGCTGATTTCCTCGACTGGCATCTAAGCGAGATCTTCAAGACCGCGTATCGCCCGCTCAGTGACGCCGCGGCACCCGGCGAGCCGGCTCACTGGTCCGGGTGTCGCCGCCGGGACTGGCGAGTTGGCGCTCCAGCGCAGTGAACGCCTCGATGACCTCCGGCGCTTCAAACGCACGGTTGCGACGACCGACCGTGATCTGGCGCAGAATGCCTGCCTCAGCGAGTCTCGTGACGGCGGTGTTGGCGGCCGGAAAGGAGCGGTCGATGAGCGTCGCCGCAGAGGCGATGGTCAAGATCGGGGCGCCTGGCAGGCGGCGAAGCAGGATGTCAATCGCGGAATTCGCCCGTACGGCGCCAAGCTGCTCTCGCCACGACTCTTGCAGTTGCCGTGTCCGCTCCTCAAAGCTGGCGGCGTCTGCGACTGCCCGTCGGCAGGCAGCTGCGAACCGTCCCACCCAGAGGTCCGTACCGTCCCGTGCGGCAGCTGAGCTGGCCGGGCCACGGTACCGGGTCGCGTTTAGGCCGAGAACGTAGTCGGCGGCCCAGGTGGCCAGCACCAGGGACACCGGCGGAAGAACGCGTGTAGCCAGCCCGCGACGGCGCAGAACGAGATGGATCAGCGCTCGGCCCGTGCGGCCGTTGCCGTCGACGAAGGGGTGAATAGTCTCCAACTGTGCGTGTGCGATCGCCGCCTGCGCAACAGCCGGGATGTCATCGCTATTGCAGAACCGGCACAGGTCGTCGAGGAGGCCCGGCACGTGCTCGGGCGGCGGAGGGACGAATGCCGCCGAGCACGGGTTGTAGCTGCTGCCGCCGATCCAGTTCTGCTCCTCGCGGATTGCTCCCGCGTGTGCATCCAGCCGCGTTCCTGCAAGCAGCCTTCGGTGGAAGTCGAGCAGCAGATCCAGGGTGATCGGCTCACCGGGATTGATGCGTTTGACGGCGGCGGCCATTGCGTCGATGTTGGCGAGCACTTCGGTCGCGGTGACATCGGAGCTTTCCGCGCCGAGTTCGATCGCTGCCTCAGCTCGCAGCAGCCGCCTGGCTCCAACCTCCAGGCCCTCGATGCGCGAGGAGGCGACGCTTTCCGCTCGAAGGAGGATGCGGGCGAGCGCCTCTGTGTCGGCGAGCGTCGCGGCTTCGGTGTCCAATACCGCGATGGCTCGCTCGGCATCTGCGACATCGGCAGCCGTCTGGCTGCTCATTGAGAGCGGCCGGTCGGCTAGCGTGTCCGGCAGGTAGGCCTCGTAGTCGCACGACAACCGGTCACGCCGGGCGAGACCCGTGCCCGCATCGCTGACCCAGTGCCTGCGAATAACCTTCGCCACGAAACCTCCTTATTAAAGGTTATCAGTTAACCTTGAATAAGGAGCACCCGCCTCAGAGCGGACCCTGGTAAGCCAGTCCGCAAAACCGCGGCCGGGCAGATGACAGCTGTGCGGACGTGCCCGTTCCCGCCCTAATTCTTGTAAAGCACGGGAACGGGCTCAGACCGGTCGCTGCCGCCCGTCGGCCGCGGCGGGGCATGACCCGGCGTGACGAGGGGCCAATTGTCAGTGCGTGCCGCCAGACTCCGTGGTGGCCAGTCATCGGCAGACATGGCAAAGGAGTCCCAGTGGGCAAGGCGAATCGGGACCGGCGCCGGGCGAAGCTCAAGGCTCGTGAGCGGGAGCGCAAGCGTCGCGACCACGGGCGGGAACGAAGTAGCGCAACAGGCCAATCCCCTGATCAGACGCGCGCGGAAGGTCCGCAGCAGGCCGGCGAAGGCGGGCGGACTTTTCCGGCGGAGGCAGTCGAGTTCCTGGTTGGCGCGGCACTGCACGCTCAGGTCGAAGACGACAAGGGCGGTCTTCTCTGGTGCGTAGCGCAGCTCGCGGGGGAGGAAGGCAAGACCGCATCGGGCGCGCCGACAGGCGACTCCGCTGTCCTTTCCGGCCGGGCGGCGATGACGGCGGGTATCCCTGGCTGGCAGCGCAGCGTCGACCGGAAGTTGCGGGAGATTTTGCTGCAGACCGTCACTGACGACTGGCACCGTGGCTGGCAGCCCGCGGAATTGGTCCGGCATGTGGAGCGGCAGTTCGGCTCGCGGCACGCGCGCCTGGCTACGGACGCGATAGCCGCAGAGATGCGCGGATACGCGGCGGCAACCATCGATGACCGGTGGGCGGCGCAGCTCGCTGCGCTGGGCGCCAAACCATGGTGGGAACGCGACGACGACTACTTGACGCAGTGGGCTGTCAGGGAGCGGATAGGCCGGGCGACGGTCGTAACCTGCCTGCTGCAGACGCTGTTCGCGCTGGCGGTTGTGCCCAAGATGAGCCGGCTGTGCCCGCTGCCGGGTAGCGCGCGCCGCGGCACGCTCGCCGCCGGGCGCGACTCTGACCGGCCCGTCGATCAGCGCATGCTGGACCGGGTGCGGGCGCTGCTAGCCAAGGCTGAGTCCACAGAGTTCCCCGAGGAAGCCGAGGCCCTGACTTCCCGAGCCCAGGAACTCATGGCCAGGCACAGCATCGACGACGCGTTGCTCGCCGCTACGGCTGAGCGCTCGGGCCGGGCTGGCCCCGGCGACGCCGCCGGGCGGAGGCTATTCGTCGACAGGCCGTACGAGGCGGCCAAGGCCGTTCTGCTGGATGTGATTGCCACGGCGAACCGGTGCCGCTCCATATGGCACAAGGACCTCGGACTCTGCACAGTAGTTGGCTTTCCCGCCGAACTAGACGCGGTCGAGCTGCTGTTCACGTCACTGTTGGTGCAAGCCACCACCGCGATGGTCGCGACCGGCTCGCGTCAAGATGACTGGGGCCGGTCGCGCACCCGCTCGTTCCGGCAGTCATTCCTGGCCGCTTACGCCCAGCGAATCGGCGAGCGGCTTTCCGAGGCGGCCGGAGCGGCGGAACGGCAGGCTGCCGCGGACACGCCGGGCGTCAACTTGCTGCCGGTCCTGGCCGCCAGGCACCGGGTAGTGGATGAGTCCTTCGAGGCGATGTTCCCCGACCTGACGAGGTTCTCGGCGGGCTCGGTGAACGATCGTGAGGGCTGGATCACCGGCCGCGCAGCAGCGGACGTCGCAACCCTGCAGGGACGCCGGGCTGTCACCGGTGACGCCGCCTGATCGAGGTGTGACACCTTTAGGGAGGTGCTACACTTCCTGTCATGCCGACAACGCGTCCGAGGCACGTGATTACGGAGACGGAGCAGATCATGCGCGCTCTTGATGACGCAGCACGTCACTGGCCGGCCGATCGCGGCAACCGGGCGAAGCTACTGACCCGGCTAGTGGAGGAGGGCCACCGCGCGGTCGTGAGGCAGCGAGATCACGACGCGGCGGCCCGACGCGCTGCCATCGACCGGACCAGCGCCGCGCTGACTGGTGCGTACGGCGACGACTACCTGGCCGAGATACGCGAGGACTGGCCAGAGTGATCGTCCTTGACGCATGCGTCCTGATTGCTCACTTCGACGCCGAGGATGCGCTGCACAAGGATGCGAGGAATCTGCTTCGGTCCGTTGCTGACGAGCCCTTCCGAACGAGCCCTCTGACCCAGGCAGAGGTGCTCGTGGGTCCGGCCCGATCTGGCAGGCTGGATCGAGCCGTTGCCGCTCTGGCCCAACTCGACGTCCGGCCAATTCCGATGGAAACCGACGCTCCCGTGCGGCTCGCGATGCTCCGAGCCGAGACCGGGCTCAATCTGCCGGACTGCTGCGTCCTCCTTGCGGCCGAGCAAGTAGGTGACGCGCAGATAGCGACGTTTGTTGATCAGTTGTATGCCGTCGCGCGCCAGCGTGGCTTTGCTGTCCTCGGCAGACGCTCAGACACTCCAAGTCCGTGACAGAAGGTCTAGGCAACTCCGGGGGGCGCGGACGCGTAGCAGAGCCCTGTGGTTTCAGTAGCCTGTCGCCATGGGCAATTCGGCAGACACCAACGCGGAGATCTGGCACTCGGAGGAGATGGTCCAGCGCTGGGTGAAGGAAGCGACCGCCCAGGAACGGAACCGCGCTGAGCAGCGGCGGCTCATGGCCGACCTGCTGCCGTTCGGCGATGACCAGGAGTTCACCTTCCTGGATCTCGGCGCGGGTACCGGAGCCGCGTCGCGCGCGATCCTTGAAAGGCACCCGCGCGCTACGGCAATCCTCACCGACTTCTCGGCCCAGATGATGGCCGCGGGCGAGTCGCAGATGCTGCCGTACACCGGGCGCTACAGAACCGTCCAGTTCGACATGGC
>DASXIA010000039.1:0-7270 GCA_036488155.1 Streptosporangiaceae bacterium
GGATCGATCAGTGCCTCCAGCGGTTTAGTTCTTCGGATTTCAGGGGGGTGTGAGGATCGAGAGCACGTCCCAATGGGGGCGGCGGGCGTTGAGTAGTGCGCGGATCGGCCACGCGCTCATCGATCTCGCGCCTGGCCGCGAAGCTGGCTAGGGTCCCGGCCATCGAGGCTGGCTATGCGCTTGAGGTTGGCGACGGACTTCTCCAGCCTGTCGACGGGCACGACTGGCCAGGAAAACTTCGCCCGGAGCTGGTCGCTGATGTTGGTCCAGTCGCAGTAGTTGGTGACGAGGCAGGCGGCGTCGCCCACCGGTTCGATCTGCCAGCCGTAGACGTGACCGCTGGGCGGCTTGCCCGCCGCACGGACGGCCCACTCGATGAGACGGTCGGGCACGTGCCGGGTCACGGTGCAGCGGATCTGGTACTCGGCCATGCTGGGGATATCGCCGAGCGGTCGGCGGTCCATGTCCATGTCGAAGGTCTGGCCGAACGCGCTGAGGGGCCTGGCGTTGGGGGCGGCCTTCAGCATGCCAGAGCCGTCGATCTCGACATGGCGGGCGGGGTCGGAAACGATTAGCCAGACCTCGTGCGCGGGCGCGGCGATCCGGCCGGTCGCCGATACACGGTCCGACGGCGCGGTCTGGCCCACCGCGCCGCCCTCCACCGCGGGGTTCGACATTCGTCACGTCCAAGGTGCTCAAAATGACCGACAGGCACAGGACCGCCGGCGCCGACCCACGGCGGGTCGAGCTTCCCGAGGACAGAGTCTGTCAGATCGCCACGAGCACGTTCAAGCCAAGCGACGACGGGCGGACGCGTCGATCTCGTGTTCACCGCAGCGACCCGTCGGCTCGCGGCTTGACCATCTCGGTAACCGAAACGCCCATCCAACCGCGAGTTGGTCACGTGGCGACAACCTCCCGCTGGGCGACCTGCCTGTCAATGGTCAGGTTCGCGAACGGCTGCGGCGCAGTTGACCGAACTGGTGATCACGGCGAGCGCTATCCCAGGAGCTATCGCCCTGGTCTGTCGTACTGCGATGCGTCGCGACGCGCTCGCGCGGCTGCTCGCTGCGGTGGTAGCTATCGCCGCTCGCGGGGAGCGGTCACGGACCGACCGGGCCCTTGAGGTTCTGCGCATTCTCAGCAGTGAGCAGCGTTCCCGCCACGGGTCAGAATCGGAGGATGTCCCGCTTCGGGCCTTCTCCGAGCCTTCCAGCGCGCCATGACTGACGTATTGAGTGGCTCTGGCGGTGCCGGGCCGCGAGCGACTGTGGATCCCGCACGTCCATCTTCGGGGCCAGAAAGGTGATCCCGCTGGCACTGCATACAGACATATCGCACTGGCACTCCAGGTTGGGTGCGGGCAGCGCGGTACTCCAGCGGAGTGGCAGCCTAACTGCTCCCGATCCGCAATTTCGGGATGAGAGGGGCTGCGATGGGATCACCATAAACACATAGACCACATAGAGGGATTGCACGTCAAAGTCCTGGTCGCCGTTTCCCCCAAGCGGAGCTGGGGACGGAGCAACTCCCCAGGTTCCAGTGATCACCTGTGTCCGCGCCCAGCTACACCACGAGCGGCACGGGTTGTACCGCCAGATTCCGGGGGAGCGGAGGAGACCGGTGAAGGTCCTAACGGCGGCCGACGCAACAGGCGCATCGCGCGCTCGCTGTAGTACGGACTGCCGAAGAGGGCGATGAGCCATGCCGCTCCACGAGGTAGGCCAAGGCTGCAAAGCCCTGCGAGGGCATCAAGGCCGGCGTGCCAGATCATTGCCACCTCCCCGCCTGACGTAACAAGTACGCGCGTGATCGCAGCCGACTCCTGCTGGACGCCATACACGACGGCGCCCTGCACACAGTTCTCCCCGAATTCCAGCAGCTCAGAATTGCTGTCCGCGCTCCTGCGCTGAACGGAACCTCGATCCAGAGCTGCCCAATGATCTTGTCTGAGCAACTCTTCCCACCGCCCAGTCGCCGACCGGCAGTGGAAGAACGCCCAGATCAGCGAGCCTCATAGAGCTGGACCGGCGGTCCCGCAAGGGCTTGAGTGGTGGTCGGGCCCTAACGACCTCGGCCTTCGTCTGGAGCCATTCATTGGGGCATTTATGGCGATGGCCGATGATGCCATTAGCACTTGCCACCCCGGACGACCAACGCATCCTGGGTCCAGCCCGGGGTTGTCATCGCGGTGACCGGAGCGCTGCTCCCGGCGGCTTGAAAGGACACACCTCACACCCTCGGCCGACGCCCGCTGGCAAATGCCAAGGCCATGAGACGAGCCGTCAGCTTGTCCCGCCGCAGAATCTCCAAGGCGTTGGCCGCTGGAGCGCTCGGCACTTTCATGATCATGGCAGCGTGACCTGGACGGCGCTCGATCTGCGCAAGCGCGGTATCCAGAGACTTGTCCCGGTCACCGCCAAGAGCCTTGCCGCCACTGGCCTTGTCGGTACGGCGATTTTCGGGCGAAGACCGGTGAGCGACGACACCTATAGACATAATCCTGAATCGGGGGAGGGCCAGTCCTCGCGATGCTGCGTGCGGGGCACGGTAATCCAGCGCTCGCGGCCACCTGTCTACTAACTCAATCGCGTCTGTCCGGTCACGATGTCCTGGCCTCACAAGCAGAGCTGTGCACCCGGAAAACCCGGCAGTGCCGGTACTAACCTTTCGGTCCGTGGATCTTCCCCGAGAGCCGCATGCTTGCGCTAGAGGAACAGCGTCTGGAACCACGCCCGCCACCAGGCCGGCGAGGACGGCGATCGGCTAGCCGGTTGGCGGCGGCATGGTCTTGGTCGCGCGACGGAGGATCCGGTGCGGTGATCGTTTGGCCGCGCGGTTGGGAGGTGGTCGCGTTGTTATCGCGGCTCATCGGCTTCATCGTAGCGATCCTGATCATTGTCTGGATAGTGTCCAACCCGGCCGCAGCCGGTGACACCGTGCATGGCTGGATTACCGGCCTCCTTACCTTCTTCCGTCATCTGGCTTAGACAGACTCTCCGCGGGCCGTGATCCTGGCCATGGTCCTTGTCATCCAGCACACGCAGGCACGCGAGCAGGCAGCTACCCAGCGCGAGCTCGACGAAATTCTGAAGGCGCTGCCCAGCTCCGGTAACTCTCTGCTGATGCTGGAACACGCTTCCCACGAGGAACTGCGTGCCACCAGCGACTCGCACCGTGAAATCCGCCAGGCCTCTCTCGATGAGCAATCCGCGGCAGCCAATCCGGCGGGCTGACCGGGGACGCCGCGCGGCAATCGCCATGCCGCCCGACGACAGGGCCGGCTAGCGAAAACTCCGCTGGCGGCTGCGTTTCCAAACCGTCGGCACACCTGTGCGCAATCACCTGTCCGGGCCGTCCGGGCCGTCAGCGGCGATCCTGGGGCCGCCATTCCGCAAGATCAGGCGCACAATGGCAGACATGAATGACAGCAACACGACGCGAGTCTGCACCTACTGCATGACCCGCATGCCGCTGGCTGGTACCAGCGGCTACCTGCGGCCGGTGACCGATCATTCAGGCACGCTCGAAGGGCTGGCCCAGTACACAACGAGTGATCTCCTTGCCTGACAGCCCGAACGTGTGCAGCTACGGCCTGGAGAACGAAGGCTGCCGGCCGGATATCGCCGAGCTGACCGGCCGTAGCGCAGCCCCGGCGGAGGCCGTGGCGGAGGTGCGGCACCATCTCGGGAGTGGTGCACCGCGCCGCCGATTCCGCGAAGGGCTCAGCGAGCACATCTCGCCTTCTGACGTCTGCAACTGGCACCACAACGCCGCGCTGGGCACGCCGGCGGAGTGCACGATCTGCACGAAGATCACCGGGCATGCCGTCCGGATGATGCTGGTCCGGCGTCAGCGCGTGCTGCCGGACGGCAGCCCCGAAGACTGCCAGGTGCCGGGCAGCCTGACTGACCAGCCCGAGCGCACGCTGAGGAGCCTGTTCTCATGAGCGAGCCGCCAGCATCGCACCTGCAGCCCGGCACTGACCGGGAGTGCCCGTATGAGGCCGATAAGTTCTGTAACAAGTGCGGCTGGGTTAACGTCTCAGCCATCGTGCACGACGCGGCGCAGGAAGACCCCGGCCTCCGGCAGCGCATGGAGCACCCTGAGCCCCCGGACAGTGATGAGGCATGAGCGGCTGGCACATAAAGATCCAGCCTGAAATCGACGCCGATCAGATCTTCAGAGGGGAGCGCTGACATGGCGGAGATCAGGACCGGCGACCGCGTAACCAGGATGGTGTACTAGCGGACACCGGACGAGGACTGGCCGGGCCTCCGCATGACGCTGACCGGCATCGTCCGGCAGCACGATTGAGCGACTTGGTGGATCCTGGGGGCCTGCGTACGCTGCCCGGCGCCCCACTGTCTAACCAGTTCCTTGGCTAGGCAATCGCTGACCCGGCTAGCAAGCCCGCCGATAGTGTGGCGCGCAACCTGCTCGCGCAGCTCTGCGACCACGCGCTATGCCTCGAAGACTTCGAGCCCGTCCTGGCTGCCATCGGCCCATGGCTGCCGCAGCCTGGGTCGGCGGTCAGCGTGCCACTGTCTGACGGAAGCAGGGCCGTCGGCATCGTGATCAGGACGGAGGCTTCGGAAACAGGCCCTCGCGTCTTCGTCGCCGTGCCGGTCGCGGACAGCGCCGAGCCGCTGCCGCAGGCGTTCAGCGCCCATGTGGTGATGCCAGTCGAGGAGGCGCAGCTGCAGCACCGCGCATCGCCCAGTCCATCGCGTTAACGGCCAGCTCGCCTGGGGACCCCACGCGTGTTGCGCCAAGCACGACGACTCTCGGGCGGCGACAGCAAGACCTGCAGGCCGCCTGCCATAACCGGCCGCCGCCGGTACGTCCGATGGCCTGCTGCACCAGGCGCCGTTGTTCGTCCTCGTCGCGGTCGACGTCGTCGCTGAGCATCAGGACCAAGCGGCCGTCGGAGTAGGTGATCAGGAACGCCTTGAAATCCGGCTGCTCGATCTCGAACTGGACCACGCCATAGTTCAGGTACTCATCGAGGGGTGCGGTGAACAGGATGCTGCGCTGCACCGCCAGCAGGCCCTCACCGCGGCGGCCGTAGCCGAGGGCGTCGCGGATGCCGCTGCTTGCGCCGTCGGCGGCTACTACGTACTGGGCGCGCAGCTGGTATTCGCTGCCGTCATCGCGCCGGCGGAGCGGGCGATCCCTGCGCGGGTCGTTGCTGTATCTGTGCATGGAGGTCGCGGGCTGTCCCACGGTGTGCCGGCATTGCTGGGCATAGGGCGCTGGGTGCCGGGTGATGCCGCTGGCCGACGCCGAGCGGGTGCTCGAGGGTGCGCCGGTTCTGTGACAGCCGCGGCCTGGCCTTCGACGCTTACCCGATGCATGAGCTGGCCCGCCCACCGGGATGCAGCGCGGCTGTCCGGGTTGTTCAACGTTCATAGCCTGGCCGCGGGCAACGGGACGATGTTCGAGCCCTGGCCGGCCGCGGGCGGTCCGCGAGGACTGGCGGGCCGTGCTGCAGGCTGCCGCTGACACCGGCACGGTCAAAATCTCGGTGGCCTGCCACGGTTCCAGCGCGGTGCACGTCAGGTGGGACCGGCGCGGCGCGGTCGCCCAGGCGTGCCGGACCGTCCAGCGCGCCGGTGCGGTGGGCCTGAGTGTCGGCTGTCACGTCTTCGTCACCACCGCCGCCCTGGCTCAGCTAGACGAGCTGGCCGCGACCCTTGGAGCGGCTGCCGATCAACGCGGCGATGTGCTGGGAAACGGCCGCCGCCTGCGCGGCTATACCGATCGCGCCGATGCTTGACCCGGGCGGGCACGAAAGAGTCTTCTGGGCGCGGTCGGCCAGGTTGGCCATCGTCTGGTGCCGACGTGCGCGCCGGCGGCCCTGCCGCCACCTGCTGGGCGCGACCGGATCGCAGTAACGGCGCGCCAGGCCGAGCACCGGGCAAGACTGCGCTGCCGCGGGCATAGCCCGCGAGCCTTGCGGTGGCGGGCGGCTGGCCCGCGGGCCGATTCTGGGTCCGGTCCTGGTCCTGTTACCGCGTGGGCTCAGGCTGCGGCGCGGCCCGGCGTCGCCACGGGCCCAAGCGCCGTGCCGGGGCGGCCGCAGGCGTTGCCGCGTCCCTAGCTCCCACCACGGTCAAGCGCCCGAACGCCAGCGCGGCCAGGAACACGATGACCACGCCCAGCCCGGTGAAAAACCCGATCTGCTCCACGACCCGGGTGGCCGGCCCGCCGGCCGGGGTGCCCGCGCTCAGCCCGGATCCGGCCCAGGCGTGCCCGATGATGGTGCCGAGGGTGAACCACGCCCCGCTGAGCCCGGCCAGCCAGGCCCCGAACATGGCCACCGGCCGGCTGGCGCTGGCCAGCGTGATCAGGCCGCCGAGCAGCGCGCCGGCTCCCGGCAGTATCTCCAGCCAGAGCCGGCCGGAGGTGTAGGACCAGGCGCGGTCAGGGGTGTAGGCGTAATGAAAGTAGGGGCCGACGAAGGCGATCAGCCCGCCCCAGACGCCGAGCAGTACCAGTAACACGCCGCTGAGGGCACCTCGGCTCCGGGAGATCCGCAGCATCCCGTTCATAGGGATCACTCCTTGCACAAGCCACGAGGTTGGGAAGGCCTGCGCTGCTCCGCTACCCGCCAGCAGCGCGTTCATGCGAAGCACTGGCTTACGGACACCAGGGATGTCAAAGCCGCATCCGACCGTTACCACCTCCGGGCTGACCGGCCCGTCGGCCAGCGCGGCGCCCAGGCACGTCGCCGTGCTCAACGGCCAGGGCTCACCCTCGCCGCCGCCGCCGATACCGCCTGGGTCATCGCCAGCCCCGAGACCCACCACCAGTTGGTACGCCGCAGCTCGATGTAGTCACGGCGAGGATGCCCGCCATTCGTGTTTTGACCTGGGCTGCGGCGGGGAAGCGCCGCCTGCCGCTGGCGGGCTGGCAGCTGCGCCGGAGCCGGCCGTGCCGGGGGCCTGGCGGAATGCAGGATCAGGGTATTCCGGAGCTGACCCGCTCACGGATCAGGCTGCTGAGTTCGGCGTCCGGCTGCAGGTCGCCTCGGCCGGTCTTGGGGATGAAGCCCCGTACATTGCGGCCTTCCTGGTCGAGAAGAAGGAACAGCCGCTCGGTTTCGCATGCGCCTGCCAGCGCCGGCCACGGCAGGAAGGCGGCCGACCCGTCCGGCGCCTTCCAGGCCACGCCGTCGTGCCTGAGCTTGTACTCGTATGTCCCGCGCGGCCACACGCCGTTTGCGAGCGCATGGCGGGCCTGGCGCCCAGGTGACAGCCGCCGCACG